>DATEHG010000065.1:0-27181 GCA_035279705.1 Gemmatimonadales bacterium | reverse complement strand
AGAGCAGGAGCACAACGGCTCCGCGGATGCCAACGAACGGACTCCTCATAGCTCTCATGACCTCTTGATCCTGTAGTGAGAGAAGACGGTGAACTGATCGACCACCAGCATGCATTACAGGTACGCAGGCTCGCCGTCGCCTGGTCAGGGGGCCGGGAGGGGCGTGATTAATCACGCCCCTCCCGGCCCGGCCCCACGCCGAGCCAGGCCCGCGCGGCGGCATCATCAGTGAACACCTGGAATGTCACGGACGTATCACGGTTGAGCTGCTCGAGCATCTGCCCCAGGTCATACGCCACGTCGCCGTCGACCACCGCGGCCATGCGGCACGGCCCCAGCGCATCCCGATGCGCGGCCAGGAAATCGGCGACTCGGGTGATCGCGATGGCGGAAGGAGGCTCGATCCCGCCGGTGCGATCTAGCAGGATCGAGAATCCCGGCTGGTGAGCGGGGTCGACCAGGGCCCGTTCCATGGCCACGGTCCACTCCTGGTAGGTCGGTGCGCCACCGTAGTGCAGGGTGAGCAGGCGGGAGCGCTCGTCGATCGTGTAGTAGACCAGGCTCATGAGGTCCGGGCCATGAGGACTGGGCAAGTATGCGACGCGGACGCGGGACTGACAACCGCCCCTGGTATGGGGAGAGGATGGAATCGAGCGAGGATGGCCAGGTGGCCTCGTCCCCGGGCTACTCGAGCAGCATCTGCGCCTGGCGCACGAACGACTCGTGGTACTGGAACAGCGAGCCGTGGCCGGCGTCCGGATAGGTGAGAAGGGTCGCGCCCGGCAGGTGCTCGAAGAGGAAATAGGAGTTGCGGACCGGAATCATCTGGTCGAACACGCCGTTCACCACCAGGCAGGGATGGGTGATCCGGCGCAGCTTCGCGAACCGCTCCCCCTCCACCCGCTCCCAGGCGCGGAACGCCGCCACCTGGGCCTGCGCCACCTTCGGCCCCGACACGGGCTCACGGTCCGCGGTGCGGGCGCCGATCCGCGCCACGAATGCCTGCCCCGCCGCCTGGCTCCGCTCGCTGGGAGTGAAGAACAGCTTCACCAACCGCTCTGGACCGGAAAGCGCCGGATCCTCCAGGATCTTTCGCAGTTCCGGCTTTTCCAGGTGCATGATGTCCTCCCCGCCCTCGGGAGCCGTGCCGACCAGCAGCATCCGGCGGATCAGGGCGGGGTGGTCGAGCGCCATCTGCTGTGCCACCATGCCACCGAGCGAGAAGCCGAGGACGTCCACCTGCGTCAGGCCGAGCGCCCCGGCAAAGGCGAGCGCATGGGCCGCCATGCCCCCGACGGTAGTCGGCACCTCCCCGGTCGAGCGTCCAATCCCCGCGCTCTCGAACAGGATGATCTCGCGGCCGCGGGCCAGCGGGTCGGTGACGGCGGGATCCCAGTTGTCCATGGTCCCGGTGAAGTGCTGCAGAAAGAGGAGCGGGGGGGCGCTACCACCTCCGAACCGGCGATAGGCATAGGTCTCCAGCGCCGTCTTGATGAATCGGGTCGGTGCGGTGATGGCGCCCGCCGCCGCAGTCGCGGGTGTGATGTCAGTCATGCTGGTCGTCCTCGCCGAAGCCGCAGCAATGAAATCCAGTCTGCATCAGACGGCGGCCTGGAGGTAGCCCCCCTGGTTCTTCCATGCTTGCGACGCGGCAGCACTCGCCCCGGACATTCTGGGCCCGAACGAGTGAGCACCGGCTGTCGGCCTTCCGATCTCCGGTACGGATGGGAGATGGAGCCGCAGCGCGATGGTCACCAGCCTGGCCAGCGAGTCCGCGCCCATCTTGACCATGACCCTGCCCCGGTGGGCCTTGACCGTGATCTCGCTGATGCCCAGCCGGCCACCCACCTGCTTATTCAGCAGCCCGGCGACGACCAAGGCCATGACCTCCCGCTCGCGGCGGCTCAGTGTGGCATACCGCACCCGGAGCTCACGCAGTTCCGCCTCGCGAAGGAGCACGGCCCCGCTCTGCTCCACGGCCTCGCGAACCGCACCCAGCACGACCTCGTCGGCCAGCGGCTTCACCAGGAACTCGACCGCACCCGCCTTAATGGCCCGGACCGTCATCGGCACGTCGCCCTGCCCCGAAATCATGATGATCGGCATCTCGCTCCGGGCCGCCGCGAGGCGCCGCTGCACTGCGAGGGTCTCGTGATCCGGCTGGGTGACATCCAGCAGCAGGCAGCTCGGCCCCGGGACGCCCGGGCGGGCAAGCAGGTCCTCGGCCGAGGCCGCGGTCTCCGGCCGCCAGCCGGCCGAGCGGATCAGGGCCTCGAGTGACCCGCGCACGGTGATGTCATCTTCCACGATGTAGACAGTCGGAGTGGTGTTTGGCATGGTCGGCTCCCTCACCTCATGGTCACGTGGACACCCGGTCATCGGGGGCCACGCCAACACACTACGCTCCGGGCCGAATTCTCGAATCGACCACGTGGCGCAATCCGGACTACACCGGATGGACTATGCGAGGTGTGCGACGGGGTGGGGTGCAGGCGGCAACTACTGCAGGTGGATGATGCCGCGCTGGAGTGCCACCGTGACGGCCTCGGTGCGATCCGAGACGGCGAGCTTCTGCAGGATGTGGAGGACGTGAACCTTGATGGTGGGCTCGGCGCGGCCGAGGACGGCCGCGATCTCCTTGTTGCTGAGCCCGCGCGCCATGTAGGTGAGGACCTCATGCTCCCGCTCGGTCAATTCGATACGGGGGGTGAACTCCGCCAGGCGCCGGGCAACCTCACTCGGGATGACCCGGACACCCCGATGGACCTGGCGAATCGCCCCGGCGACCAGTTCACTGGCTACGTCCTTGAGGAGATAGCCGCGGGCACCTGCTTCCAGGGCGCGGTGAATGTCCGCGTCCCCTTCCCACGAGGTCAGGGCGATCACCCGGGCCTCGGGAAACTCGGCCACGATGGCGGTGATCGCTTCGACCCCACCCATGACCGGCATGCTGAGGTCCATGAGCGTGACATCGGGCCGGTGCAGCCGGAACTGCTCGATGGCCTCGCGACCGTTGGCGGCCTCCGCGACCAGCTGGAAGTCCGGATAGGTCCCGAGCAGAGTGGCCAGGCCGCGGCGAAAGATGGGATGATCGTCGACGGTCATGACCCGGATCGCCGAGCCGGCATCGGAACCGGGAGTGCGTGGCGGAGAAGTCATGCGGAACATTGAAACGTGGGCGCGGCGGGGGCAATAAACCGTTCGGTGTATTTCGCCTCGAACGCCCCAATACCGGAGGCCCTGCGCGGCCGGGCGCTCACCCGTCGCCGTCGGCTTCCATCAGGGGGAGCTGGACGGCCACTTCGGTGCCTCCGTAGGGCCCCGGCCGCACCTCGCAGCTGCCGCCGCAGCGCGCCGCGCGGTCCCGCATCCCGGTCAGGCCGAGGTGGCCCTCGCTGCGGGCGCGCTCCCCCTGCTCCGGTGTAAAGCCGCGCCCGTCGTCGCGCACCTCGAGGTGCAGCGCCCCCGGCTCGAACCCCACGATGACTTCGATGCGGCGCGCCTCGGCGTGCTTCACCGCATTGGCGATCGCCTCCCGGCCGATCCGGATCGCGGCCATCTCCACCTCGCGGGGCAGCCGGCGGCGGTCGCCCCGGGTGGTCAGCGCGAAGACGATCCCCGTCGTGCCGATCAGAGCCCGCCCGCTGGTGTCCAGGGCGCTGGCCACGTCCTGGTCTCCCAGGTCCGGCTCGTGCAGATCCAGTACCCGCTGGCGGGCCTCGCGCAGCGTCTCCCGGGTGAGCTGCTGCACCTGCACCAGCGTCTCGGCCGCGACATCCGGCTGATCCGGCAGCGCGCGCTCGGCGGCCTTGAGCTGCATGCTCACTCCGGCAAATCCCTGCAACAAGGTGTCATGCAGATCCTGGGCAATACGGGACCGCTCGGCCAGGGTGGCCTCGTACTTCGCCGCGAGCGCCTCCTGGGCGCGATGATGACGGGAGCGCTGAATCAGCGCCACCGCCGCGCCGCCGAGTCCGCCGATCGCCAGGACCAGCAAGGCCTTGAACCAGAGAGTCTGATACCAGGCCGGAAGAATCCGGAACACCAGGACGGCTTCGTCCGGGTTCCAGAGGCCGTTGCCGTTGGCGTCACTCACCCGAAACGTGTGGACTCCCGGGCCGAGGCCGGTGTAGTAGGCCTTGCGCCGAGTTCCCACCTCCTGCCAGCCGGCATCTTCTCCGTCCAGCCGATATCGAAACCGAGCCCGTTCGGGAATCGAGAGCGTCATCGCGGTATAGTCGATCTCGAGATTGGCCGGCCTGGGTGGAAGGACCTGGTCACCGCCGGCGGGTCGCTCCCGGCCATCGACTCGAAGCGCTTCGATCAATACCGGTGGGGCCGCCTGCGCGGGCAGGTGCCGTGGATCGACGCTGGCGACACCGCTGTCGGATGCAACCCAGATGCGTCCGTCGGCTGTTCGAGTCATCCACGGCCCCAGCATGGTCTGGGGAAATGTGCCCGGGATGCCATCCAGCTGGTCGAAGCTCCGATACTGCATCTGGTAATTCGAGTCTGCCCAGGCGCGCTGGACCTCCCCCGGTGGGAGGCGGAGGACGCTGGTCCGGTTCAGGACCCACCACGCGCCTTCATCATCCACGGCCATCGCGAAGACGCCCAGACCGGGGAGGGCCTGACGCGCCGGCATGGTGCGGAGACGGCCATTCTCGAATCGGCTGATGCCTCGCGGCCCGACGGTCCAGATCGTCCCGTCGCGATCCTCGTGGAAGGTCTGCACCCAGTCCTGAAAACCATTGTCCTTGGCGAACCGCCTCAGCCGCCCATGGTCGTCCAGCAACACCTGGTGGTACTCGGCCACCCAGATTCTTCCAACCCGGTCTACAAACAACTTTCCGAGCGGCACTGTTGGAACATCGGGAGGGCTCACCTGGATCAGGCTGTCGTGCGCCAATCGCACCAGTCCCATTTTGCCGTCATACAGCCAGACATTTCCCGACGGGTCAACCGCGATGTCCTGGAGCTGCTCGGGCCGCGGCCGGGGCGAGGGCAGGATTGCGAAGGCTTTGCCATCGAGTCTCGCGATTCTGTACCGATCAACGCTCCAGATGTTGCCGGAGCTGTCCTCGGCCCAGTTGACCGGGAACCAGGTCGTTGAGACTGTCGATGGATTGCCGGGGCCAGTACGGTAGAAACCGAGGCGGTTGAACGTCGCGACCCAGAGGGAGGTGTCGCGCGCGGCATAGACGATCCTCCCTCGGACGCCATTCGGGATAGGGTTCGGGAGGAATGCGCCCTCCCGAAAGCGCTCCAGGCCCCGCGTGGATGCGACCCAGATGTTGCCCTCGCGGTCTTCCAGCATCACGTCAATCACGTCGGTCAGCAGCCCATTGCTCTCAGTGAATTGCTCCGCTTCCGGGCCGAACTGCCCGATCGAACGCCCCCGGATCCGGGCCGGGTCCGGCACCCGTCGGAGCCCATCACCCGCCGTCCCGATCCAGAGACTTCCCTTCCGGTCTACGAGGGTGATGTTGCTGCCAACCTGTACCTCGCTGAATGGGGGATGCTCGCCCGGCCGGGCCATGGTATGGACCGATCGGCCAAGCTCCGCGAGCCAGATGGTGCCATCGGAAGCCTCGGCAAAGTCGGTTGGTCCGGAGCCGGTCCGCAGTTCGCCTGCGTCCAGAAAGCTCGGGCCCGCGGCTGGCCGGTAGGAAACCCGCCGTCCCTCGATGGTCCACAGGCCAGCGTCACGATCGAACCAGACTTCGGCCGCCTGCTGACCCTGATAGCCCCAGTCCCGGCTTACGTTGGTCCACTTCCCCCCGGTGAACCGGTAGATCCCGTTGACGGTCCCGGCGATCAGCACACCGGTCTTTGACTCGGTGAGCTCGTTGATGCTCGGTAACCCCGTCTCCGGACCGAAGTGTTCGGCGTGGCCCGCTCCCATCCGGGTCACATCACCACCAGCCCAGACGACCCACAGACTGCCATCCGAGCTGGCCAGCAGGCGCTTGGCCCCATGGGCGATGGTAGTGTCACTTACGGTGACAAACCGCACCCCATCGAACCTCACGAGACCCGAGACTGTCCCCAGCCACAGATATCCGTCTGGCGTCTGCGCCATTGAACGGATATTGATGGGCGCGCCCTCCCTGGTGGTCCAGGTGGTGTGGATCCACTGGGTGATGGGCCTGGGTGGGGTCGAGTCGGCGGGCGTGGCGCCGGCGAGGGATGCGGCAAGGAAGGTCAGTATCAGCATGCGTCTCCCGGGCTAACCAGCAGCAGTGCCGTGTTGCACCGGCAGTGTGACGGCGACTTCGGTGCCTCCGTTCGGCGCCGGCTGCACCTCGCAGCTGCCGCCGCCGCGCGCCGCGCGGTCCCGCATCCCGGTCAGGCCCAGATGGCCTTCCCTCCCGGCCTTCTCCCCCTGTTCCGCGGTGAACCCACGCCCGTCATCTCGGACTATGAGCCTCAGCGCCGCCGCTTCGAATCCGACAACCACATCGATTCGCCGGGCCTCAGCGTGCTTCACCGCATTGGCGATCGCCTCCCGGCCGATCCGGATCGCGGCCATCTCCACCTCACGGGGCAGCCGGCGGCGTTCGCCTTTGGCGGTGAGGAAGAAACCGATGCCGGCGTTACCGATGAGGCCCCGGCCGCTCGTGTCCAGGGCGCTGGCCACGTCCTCGTCGCCCAGGTCCGGCTCATGCAGGACCAGCACCCGTTGCCTGGCCTCGCGCAGCGTATCCCGGGTGAGCTGCTGCACCTGCACCAGGGTCTCGGCCGCCACATCCGGCTGGTCCGGCAGGGCCCGCTCGGCGGCCTTGAGCTGCATACTGACGCCAGCCATCCCCTGAAGCAGGGTGTCGTGCAGCTCCTGGGCGATGCGGGCCCGTTCGGACAGGGTCGCTTCATGCTGCTTCCGGAGTGCCTGCTCCGAGAGGAGGTGGCGGCGCCGCTGCATCAGCGCGGTCGACACTGCGACGAGTCCTCCGAGCGCAAGGACCACGGCGCCTTTGAACCAGAGGGTCTGGTACCAGGCCGGCAGGATGCGGAAACTCCAGGTCGCTCCGTTCTCGCTCCAGGCCCCATCGACATCGCCGGCGACTACGTGAAAGTGGTACGTGCCGGGACCCAGGCCGGTGTAATACGCCTGCCGCCGGGTACCCACGTCGTTCCAGGCCCGATCCGTGCCCTCGAGTTGATATCGGAACCGAACCCTCTCCGGCATGGCAAGAGTGGTCGAGGTATAGTCGATCTCCAAATTTCCGGTCTCTGGAGGAATCTCCATGCCTGCCGTCGGGTCCAGTTCCTGGCCATTGAGATGCACGGACTCGATCAACACAGGAACTTCGCCCACGGGCGGCAGGTGACGAGGATCCATGGATGCCACGCCACTATCCCCGGCCACCCAAATCCGGCCATCGAGAGAGCGGGTGATCACCGGGCCGAATCCCCAGTAGGTCGGCACCCCAGCCAAGCCATCGAGTAAATCGAAGATGCGATAGTGAAGGGAGTACCCAGTATCCGCGAGAGCGCGTTCGGCATCCCCCGGAGGCAGGCGCAGTACCCCGGCCATGGTCGCGAGCCACCAAGCTCCTTCACTGTCCTCGGCGACCCCGAAGACGTTGGGGTTGAGAGCGACCGGGAAGGGCATTTGCCTCCAGCGGCCTCCTTCGAATTTGCCAACGCCCCCACCGCCGACGCCCCAGACCTGGCCGGTATAATCCTGAAAGAAGCTGTAGATCTTCCCTACGTCGAACAGAGTCAGCCGTCCATGATCGTATACTGCGGCTCGGGTACGCATCCGTATCCAGATCCTGCCATCGCGATCGCTGAACAGGGTCCCACGAGAGTCGACGGGATCGGAGAGCGGAGCCACACGGACCACCCGGTTCTGGCTCAAACGGACCAGGCCAAACCCTACGTCAAAGAGCCAGACGGTTCCATCTGGACCCACCACGAGGTCTGAAAACGTGTCCCATGCGCCCCTCAGAGGAACCTTGGCGAATTCCTTTCCGTGGGATCGTCCAATCACCGCCGTGCCAGTCGGTGCCCAAAGCACTCCCGACGAATCCTGGGCAAGGTTGTAGGGGAAGAGACGGGTGGGAATCGTCTCGCGGTTGGCCGAGTGCAGGCGGATGAGGCCACTCACGTTGACCGCGCCCGTCCAGACGGAGGTGTCTCGACTGGCGAAAACGAATCTCGCCCGGACCCCACCCGGGGTGACGATTGGGGAAAAGGCGCCCTCCCGGAAGCGCTCAATGCCACGGCCGGAGGCGACCCAGATATTTCCTTCCCGATCCTCCAGGATCGCATTCACCACGTCCGACAACAGTCCATCCTTTTCGGTGAATTGCTCCGCTTCCTTACCGAACTGAGCAATCTGCTGGCCCCGTATCCGAGTGGGATCGAGGACGCGACGCAGGCCATCGCCAGCCGACCCGACCCAGAGACTTCCTTTCCGGTCAACCAGGAGGGTCCAAGCACCGACCCGAACCTCGGTGAGAGGGTGGTGGTCACCGGCCCGCGGGACGGTGTGAGCGGAGCGAGACAGCTCCGCTATCCAGATCGCGCCATCGGTTGTCTCGGCGAAGTCCGTCAGGCGCTGCCTGGCGTCGAGGTGAAAGCCCGGGTCGATGAACTGGCGACCACCGGGGGGCAAATAGACTACCTGATCATCGGTCGTTGCCCAGAGCGTGCCTTGCCGATCGAACCAAAGGGCGTGGCACTCTTTCCCCGGGTATCCCCAGGCGCGGCTCACATCCTCCCATCGGCCATCCACCCATCGGGCCAGCCCGTTCGCGGTTCCCGCGACCAGATCGCCGCTGGCAGACTCCGTCACATCGAATGTCGCCGGCATTCCGTCCGCCGCGGCATAGGTGGTCGCCCGGCCATCGTGGAGCCGGCTCACCATGCCGTTGCTCCAGACGATCCAGAGGCTGCCATCACGGGCACCCAATAGCCTCAACACCGCGCTTTGTGGGAACCGCTCGCCCGGATGCGGTCCACGGCGGACAAAGCGCACCCCATCGAAGTGGAACAAGCCGGTGCCGGTTCCTAACCAGAGGTAACCGTCCGCGGTCTGGGCCAGGGCATAGATGACGGTGGGGGCACCCTCCTTGGCGGTCCATCGGGTGTGGACCAGCTGGGAAATGGGACGAGGGGGAGTGGGATCGGGACTCGAGGTCGCGATCTGGATCAGCGCGAGGAAGGCCAGCATCGGGCGGGTGGGTCGAGGGAGTTCAAGAATGGCGAACGAAAGGCAGGTGCGCAACGGTGCGGCCCACAGCGCGCCGAGCGCCACCTGCCTTCCCTGTCCGTACACCTGACTTCGCCATCGCGAGCAGTTGCCTGGTTCAACTCCCGCGATGAGCGGCGGACGAGGCACCGATCCGCGCCTCGTCCGCCCCTCGCCACAGAACTACCGCAGCGACCTGAACGCCGCACGCACCTCGGTCGCGAAGAGTTCAGGCTGCTCCCAGGACGCGAAGTGCCCGCCTTTGTCGAGCTTGTTGTAGTAGATCAGCTTCGGATACGCCTGCTCGGCCCAGCTCCGCGGGGTCGTCACCACTTCATTGGGAAAGGCGCTGACCGCGACCGGGATAGCCACGTGCTTCGGCGCGAAGAAGGCGAACTTGTTCTCCCAGTAGATCCGCGCCGAGGACACCGTCGTGTTGGTCAGCCAGTACAGCGTGACGTTGTCGAGGATGTCGTCCCGGGTGAGCCCTTCCTTCTGTCCATCGAAGACCCGCGCGATCATCGCGTAGCTCTTGGTGTCGTGGTCGATCAGCCAGGCGGCCAGTCCCACGGGAGAATCTCCGATCCCGTAGATGGTCTGGGGCCGCTTGGACATCTCGTAGGCGTAGCCCACGTCGTGGACGTAGAAGAACGCGAGCTGCTCGCAGGCGTGCCGCTCGTCTGGCGTCAGGTCGGAAGGAAGCGGGCTGCCGGTCTGGACCGCGTGGTCGATCGCCGGGGGAACGGTGAATGGCCAGGTCACGTGAATGCCCAGCAGCTCCGGCGGCGCCTGGGTGCCCATCACGTCCGAGATCATCGCCCCCCAATCGCCGCCCTCGGCGACGAACCGGGTGTATCCGAGGCGCTTCATCAGCTCGGTCCACGCCCGCGCGATATGGGGGGGATCCCAACCGGTCATCTCCGGCTTGCCGGAAAACCCGTAGCCCGGCAGCGACGGGATGACCACGTCAAAGGCGTCCGCGGCACTGCCGCCATGGGCGGTCGGGTTGGTCAGCGGGTCGATGATCTTGAGCAGCTCGATGACCGAGCCGGGCCAGCCGTGGGTGATGATGACCGGCATGGCGTTGGGCTGCTTCGATCGCACGTGGATGAAATGGATGTCCACGCCGTCGATGGTGGTTGTGAACTGGGGCAGCGCGTTCAGCCGGGCCTCCACCCTGCGCCAGTCGTACTCGGTGGCCCAGTAGCGGGCCAGCTTCTGCATGGTCGCGAGCTGCACGCCCTGTGACTGGTCGGCCACCGGTTCCTTGTCCGGCCACCGGGTCATCTGCACCCGGCGGCGCAGATCGGCCAGCGCCTCGTCGGACACGTGAAACTGGAACGGCCGGATTGTCTGGTCCGTCACGACGGGGCGAGTCGCAGTGGCGGCGGGTGGCCGGTCGGCGGTAGTGGACGTGGTCATGTTCTCTCTCCAGTTGGGGGTGGCGCGGGAGCTGGCCCGCGCGTTAAGGGCCTGCGCGTGCACAGGGGCCGAGAGCGGGGCGCCGACGGCCTGGGCGCAGGCGAAGAGGCCGAGGAGCCGGAGCCTGCGGTGCGCGGTCAGCCAGCGGGCCTCCGCTGGTTCGTTGTTTCGGGGACGCATGGTGACACTCCTTCGATAAAGGGTTGTGGCTGCGGGCTACTGCCGGCCGAGGTCGGCGGCACGCAGCGGCTGGAAGGCCGCACGCAATTCCGCGGCGAACAGTTCGGGATATTCCCACATGGCGAAGTGCCCGCCCCGGTCCGCCTCGTGGAAGTAGATCAGGTGGGGAAAGGCGCGACGGGCCCAGCTTTCCTGGGCACGAAACACTTCGCCCGGAAACACGCTGACGGCCACGGGAACGGAGATGTCGGCGGTCTTCATCGACGCCGAGCTGAGGAGATTGAGGTTGCGGACCTCCCAGTAGAACCGGGCCGCGGACGCAACGGTGTTGGTGAGCCAGTACAGCGAGAAGTTGTCCAGCACCTCGTCTCTGGTGGGCGTCTGCTGGGGATCCTTGCCGTAGCTCCACTTCGTGAAGCCGCTGTGCACCAGCATCCACCCGGCGAGGCCGGCCGGGGAGTCGGTCAGACCGTAGCCGACGGCCTGCGGCCGGGCGCCCTGCATCACCAGGTACGACAGGCCCCCGCCCTGGCGGTACTCCTTCAGGTCATTGATCGCCGCCCGTTCCTTTTCGGTAAACGTCGCCGGTGCCGGTTCGGCACTGGTGAGCGCCGCACCGACCTCGGCCGTAATGGCCGCCGGGAAGTTGGTGTGGATGCCGAGCAGGCCCGCCGGCGCCTGTCGCCCCATCGCCTCAGTGACACCCGCCCCCAGATCGCCGCCCTGGGCGACGTAGTGGGAATACCCCAGCCGCTTCATCAGGACGTCCCACGCCCGGCCGACCCGTTCCACGCCCCAGCCCGGCTCGGTCGGTCGCCCGGAGAAGCCGAATCCGGGCAGGGACGGGATCACCACATCGAAGGCGTCCTCGGCCCGGCCGCCGTACCTCGTCGGATCGGTGAGCGGACCGATAAGCTTGATCTGCTCGAACACCGACCCCGGCCACCCGTGGGTGATGATCAGCGGCATGGCGTTGGGGTGACGGGAGCGGACGTGGATGAAGTGGATGTCCACGCCGTCGATCCTGGTGATGAACTGGGGGAAGGCGTTGAGCTTGGCCTCCGCCTTCCGCCAGTCATACCGCGTGGCCCAGTAACGGACGAGTTCCTGGAGGTTCGCGAGCTGCGCGCCCTGCGACGCATCCTCGACCGTTTCCTTGTCGGGCCAGCGGGTGGCGGCCAGGCGCCGGCGCAGGTCAGCCACATCCTTGTCGGACACGTGAACATGGAAAGGGCGGATGGCCGTGTCGGCGTCGGACGCGACGGAGGGTGCGGATATCTGTTGAGTGATCATGTGGGGCTCCGTTCGATGCGGGTGATCGGAGGCCAGGCGGCCGGCCACGGACTGGGCGCGGCAGGGCGCGATGACCAGGAGCAGGCCGAGCAGCCCCGCGGCAGCGGGAGCGGCGGGGCCTGCACGGTCTGGCGTCATGGTGAGGGTTGGGTGCTTGAACATGCCGGCCTCCTGCGAGAGTGAACCGTCAATCGCGCACCAGCCGTGCTGACTCCGCGCGAAGTGAACGCGACCACTCTACCGACAGCCCTGGAGGCGCCCTATAGGACGTTGGTATTGCGCGACACCTTGGTATCGACTGTTGGCGGGTGACTCGGTGCGGCGGAGTGGCTGGCTAGGGCGTCACGGGGAATTGCAACTCACGCGTTGGAGAGGTGCCAACGTATCGGCAACACCATCGTCCAATCGATTCTACGCTGGCAGCGTCGCATGGTAATCGCCATCGGAAGTCAGCGACGGCGGACGTTCCGCCGTCCGGACTTCCAAGGCGGGCGCCACGATGCGGAAGACCATGTTCATCGGAATGTTGACTGGGGTACTGCTCCTGGGTCGAGGGCCGCAACTCCCGGAGCCGAACACCGGCCTGCCGGGAATGGTACTGGAAGTCGCCTGCGACTCACTGCAGGACGTGGCGGTGGCGGTCTACTCGCCGTGGCGCGGCATCATCTACTACAACCCGGCCCTGCAGCGCCGGCTGGGCCCGGATCTGACCGCGTTCTTCCGGGCCCACGAGTTCGGCCACCTCTACTTCCATCACACCCGGGCGAATGCGATGGCCGGCACTGGCGCTTCGAGCGCGGATCGTTTGCTCCAGGGGCGCGAGCTTGAGGCCGATTGCTATGCCACGAGACGCCTCGCGGCCTCCCATCGTGCCGCGGTGGATGCGGCGCTTCGCTTCTTCAGCCGGATGGGCGGATTTCGTTTCGATACCCAGCACCCCACCGGAGCGGAGCGTGCCGTCCGCATCCTGGCTTGCCTTCCGACTCCGGCGTCGGGCGGCCGATAGCTGTTCGGCCGGGACATACTCCAAAGGGAGGGGGAAGTATGGGAACCAGACTCCTCGCTGCCGTCGCCGTGTCGGTGACGGTTTTCGCTCCCAACGGAGTATCGGCGCAGACTGCGTCCCACCCGGCGCGACTCCGGTGGCAGGTGCCGACCCTGATGCCACCGGGCGCGCTCTTCTCCATCGTGAAAGGCGATCCCACCGCACCCGGCGAGTGCACTCTTCAGCTCTCGTTGCCGAACGGCTACCGGATCCCGCCGCACTATCATCCGGGCTACGAGCATGTCGAAGTGAGAGAGGGAACCCTGCTGGTCGGGATGGGAGATTCGATCGACACCAGGCACGCGAGGGCAATGGCCCCCGGCGATTCGGCGACCGCTCCCGCGGGAATGCACCACTGGTCGGTTGCCGAGGGACGGACCGTGCTGCTCGTGACGTTCAACGGGCCGTACACGATTACCTACGTCCGCGCCGAGGACGCGCCGCGCACGCGGAGTTTCCCTTTCGACCATTGAGGCGCAGGGTTCCGCCGCCCATCGCGAAGATCTTCCGCGGTTCCAGTCACGCAGTTGCTTTGCCGCCCGCCACACTTCGTCGCGCCTGATGCCTGGATACGACACCTAGGTGTAGTCGATACCTACGTTCAATAGTCCCGCTGGACCCCTGCCTGTAGCGTCGTCTCACGTCCACCATCCACTGCTACGCAGGAGGTACATCGCCATGTCACAGCCACACACGGCCCGACTCGGGCTCGCCGGACTTCTCATTGCCAGCCTGGGCGGGCTCGCGGGCAGCGCCCACGCCCAAGCCCTCGGTTCCGGCGGCGCGCCTGGAACCGGTGGAGAGCCCTATCCGAACATGCCGTCGATCGCACCGATCGGTGTCAGAATCGAGAAGTATCTCGATGTCCCCGCCTCGTCCCGGGGGCCGGCCATTGACCCCGCCAAGGGCTACCGGGTCCAGGAGCTCGGCCGCGGGCTGTACATGATCACCGACAATGTCTACCAGTCGATGTTCATGGTGTATGACAGCGGTGTCGTGGTGATCGATGCGCCGCCGTCCTTTGCCGCGCGGATTCCGCAGGCCATTGCCGCCGTCACCAGCAAGCCGGTTACCCACCTGATCTACAGCCACTCCCACACCGATCACATCGGCGGCGCCAGGGCGCTGGGCGGTCACCCGATCATCATCGCGCAGGACGAAACCCTCCGTCTCCTCAAGCGGGATAACGACGCGAACCGGCCTCTGCCCACCGTGACCTTCGCCGATCACTACGCGCTCCGCCTCGGCAACCAGGTCCTCAACCTCTCCTACCATGGCAGCGGCCATGAGCCGGGAAACATTTTCATCTCCGCGCCCGCCCAGCGGGTGCTCATGGTGGTCGACGTGGTCTTTCCCGGCTGGATGCCGTGGCGGCGCTTCGCGGTGGCCCAGGATGTCCTGGGCTCGATGGCGCAGGTGGACGAGATCGGCAAGCTGGACTGGGACACCTTCGTCGGCGGTCACGTGGCCCGGACGGGTACTCATGCCGATGTCGACGTCCAGTCCGAGTTCTACCGGGATCTCCGCCAGGCGGCCGCCACCGCGCTCGCCACCACGAAGCCCGGCGAGGGTTTGAACCCGCTCGACAAGGACAATCCCTGGGCTCTCTTCGACAACTACATCGACCGCGTCGCCGGCCAGTGCGTCAACACTCTGACTCCCAAGTGGTCGACTCGGCTCGCCGGGTTTGATGTCTGGATCTGGGATCAGTGCTATTCGATGGAGCAGACGCTGCGGATCGACTAGGCGCACACCTGGCCACGAAGAAGGCCCGGCCAACTGGCCGGGCCTTCTGGAATTACCCGCAGCATTGCGCATTTCGGCGATCGCTCCAGGTGCGCTGCGGCGGTGAAGGGTCACGAGGCGACTTCGTTCATCAATCCTAGAATAGATGGGGCTCATGAGGCCCGGCCGTTGTGGCCGCCCGAGTATGCAGGCCGGGGGTGGTGAGTGCGGCCGATTGGAGTGCCTCCTCGGCCAGCGACTCGACCGGGTAGGGCCACAGCCGCTCGACATGAGGCATCGAGAAGCTCTCAGCCGCTCGCGGCTGCCTCGGCCGGAGGAAGGATCCGCCGCTCGTCCTCACGAATGGGGGCGTCATTGATACTCGCGAAGCGACGCGCCATCAGTCCCTCCTCGTTGAACTCCCACATCTCGTTGCCGTACGAGCGGTACCACTGGCCCGCAATATCGTGCCACTCGTACTCGAAGCGGACGGCGATCCGGTTTTCCCGGAAGCCCCAGAGCTCCTTCCGGAGCCGGTAGTCCAGTTCCCGTTCCCATTTCCGGGCCAGGAACCGGCGAATCGCGTCCCTGCCCCGGAAGAATTCTGTCCGGTTCCTCCACTCCGAGTCCTCGCTGTAGGCCATGGCCACCCGATCCGGGTCCCGGCTGTTCCAGCCATCCTCGGCGGCCTGCACCTTGGCCAGGGCCGTCTCCAGGGTAAACGGCGGGCGGATCGGCTTGCTCATGGTTCCCACCTCAGGCGGCCGCGTCGAGCGGGACCACGGGGAAATCGATCTCCGTCTCGCTCACGTTGTTCAGGTAGTTGGTGAAGACGTTCAACGCCACGTGACCGATGATTTCGATGATCTCGGAGTCCGTGATCCCCGCCTTGCGGGCCTGGCCCAGAACCATGTCGCTCACCTGTCCCCGGGACTGGTTGATCTCGAGTGCCAGCTTGAGCATCGCCGCGGTCTTCGGATCTCTGGAGCCCGCCTGTTTGGCCGCCGCGAGCTCGGCGTCATCGAGCCCGTGCATCTTGCCGAGGGCGGTGTGGGCAGACAGGCAGTACTCACAGCCGTTCGACTGGGCGACGACAATGGCCAGTTGCTCGCCCAGCTTTGCGCCCAGCGTCCCCGAGCCGACGCCGGCCCACAGGCCGACCAGGGCACCGACCGTAGAAGGGGAGTTGGCGGCGGTGGCAAAAACATTCGGCGCCCGGCCAAACATCTTTCGGGTGGTGGCCAGGTGGGTGGCGGCGTCGCCGGTGGCGGTAGCGGGATCGATCGGGTAAATCCGCGGCATGAGCTGCTCCTGAGTATTCGGGTTTGCGACCCGCGGGGCGAAGTCCCCGCCGGGCACGTGTCCGTTGGTGGCGGAGATGGCGGAGATCTTACCGGGCGGGATCAACGACGCCGAAATGAGGGGACCAGACGGTGGGCTGCCCGGGAGCTACGCCTGGAGATCGAGGGCCTCGATCGCCAGGGCAAGCCCCTCGGTGTCTTCCCGGCAGCCGGGGCAGTTGCCGATGTGGGTGACGAACTCCCTGAGCGCGATGCCGGTTACCGGCCCGCGCCGGGCGGCTTCGACGTACTGATCAAGTACGTCGAATGCGCCGTCGCATCCGGGGTCATCGCCCGGGTCGGACCGGCCGAGCAGTTGCTGTAGCGTGGTCATGAGGAAACGCCCTCCTGCATTCCCCGGGGCGGGGGACGGTCGTATTCCCATTAGTGTCGATCCGGGGCCGGATCTTACCTGGCGGGCGGCGGGTCGAGGTCGCGAGCGGCGGCCAGGAGGCCCTCCGCATCCTCCCGGCAGGCGGCGCAGTTCCTCATATGGGTCAGTAACTCCGCGAAGCTCCCTTCGACGTCATCTCCCCGGCGGACGGCTTCGACGTAGCGGTCCAGAACCGCAAAGGCGGCGTCGCACCCGGGATCGCGGTCATCACTGCCCAGCAGGCGCTCGATCGGCGATAGGTTCATGGCATCTGCTCCGCGTAGCCGGCCTCGGCGAGCGCCTGGCGCAGCCGCCGGCGGGCATCATGCAGCGTCTTGCAGATGGCGCCGCGAGTGCTGCCGAACCGCTCCGCCAGGGCATCGATGGGGATTTCGTCCACCGCGGCGGCCTGGAAGATCGTGCGCTGGTGATCCGTCAGGCGGTCCGCCACCGCGCGCTGCAGCGCGGCCGCGAGTTCCTGGTTTTCGAGCTGGTGAAGCGCCGAAGGAGCCCGGTCCGGCAACCGATCCCACACTTCGTCATCGGAACCGGTGCCCTGATGGCGCCAGGCGTGGCGCCGCAGCCGGGTCGAAATCTCGAAGATGACGAACTTGCACGCCCAGGTCGTGAACCGTGCCGTGCCCCGGAACTCATCGAGCTTTCGCAGGATGTTCATGGCGGCATCGCTGGCGGCCTGGACACAGAGATCCTCGACTTCCTCGAGAACCCGATCAGGTAACCGGCCCCTGCGGCGGCCAGCCTCGGCGCGCGCGACGCGGAGGAGCAGCTCGTGCAGCCGCGCCGTACCGTCCTCCCGGGCACTCCCCGCCTCAAGGAGGTCCCGGTGGAGTGCGGCGGAGGCTTCGTCGGCGGTCGCGGGCATCGGTTGTAAGCTAGGCTCCTTGTCGTTCGAGCGGGATAGCCGCGACCCCACCCGACGGCGCCAGCGATCCTCGGTGGCCTGCACCCTGACGAGCCCATATCGTCAGCACTTGGGCGAGAACCCGGAACCTCACGCGTCTTCCGCACCGGACCGGCAGGCTCTAGAATCGGCATCGTCCCCGCTTGCCCGTCAGTACCAACCCTGCAACGAAAGGACGCTGCCGTGATCATCGGCCTGCCGGCGTTTACCCTGTTGCACGTGCTCCTGAGCCTCGGCGGCATAATCTCCGGACTCGTCGTCGTAGGCGGCCTCATGGCCGGTCGCCGCTACGATCGCTGGATCGGAGTCTTTCTTGTCACTACACTGCTCACCAACGCCACCGGGTTCGGCTTCCCCTTCACCCGGCTGCTCCCCTCCCACATCCTGGGCGGCCTGGCGCTGGTCATCCTGCCGTTCACCTTCTACGCCTTCTACGGGAAGAAGCTGGAGGGAGGATGGAAGCGGGTGTTCGTGATTACCGCGGTGACGACGCTCTACTTCAACGTCTTCGTGCTGCTGGCCCAGCTCTTTGCCAAGGTGCCCGGGTTGATCGCGGTGGCGCCGACCCAGCAGTCCCCCGCGTTCGGACTCACGCAACTCCTGGCCCTCGTCACGTTCATCATCCTCGGCCGCGCCGCCAGCCAGGGATTTTTGAAGGGGTGAAGAAGGAGGAACGAGGAAAGTGGAAGGAGGAGGGGAAAGGCAGTCCGCCTTCCTCCCTCCTCCTGCTCCCTGCTTACGGCTTATGGCTTAAGGCTTGCGGCTCACCCCTCCATCGCCATCGCGGCCACGGGGTCTCCATCACTCCACCAGGTCTGGATGGCAGTGGCGACCGCGGCCGTGAGATCGGCCGGCATGTAGGGCTTCTCGACGAAGCCCGCCACCCCCCGCCCTTCAAAACGGCGGATGGCTTCCTGTTCGCTGAAGCCACTGGAGATGACCACCGGCAGCGACGGGACGCTGCGCTGCAGTTCCAACTGGGTTTCCTCCCCACTCAGCCTCGGCATGGTGAGATCGAGCAGCACGCAGCCGTAGCGGCCCGGCTCGCGCCGCACTAGTTCCAGCGCCACGGCACCGTCTTCGGCCGTCTCGACGATATATCCCGCCCGCTCCAGGGTCCGGCGGGCGACGTTGCGGACCGCTTCCTCGTCGTCCACCACCAGCACCACCATCCCGTCAGGCATGGACGCCTCGACGACCGTCGCCGGCGCCGAGATCCTGGCTTGCCCCGCCACGGCGGGGAACATCACGGTGAACCGGGTGCCGCGCCCCGGAGCGGTATCGACGGTAATCACGCCCTTGTGCCCCCTGATGATGCCCTGCACCGCGGCCAGGCCCAGCCCGCGACCGGTGAATTTGGTGGTGAAGAAGGGATCGAAGATCCGCTGCAGCGTCGACTGGTCCATCCCGCTGCCGGTATCCGATACGGCCATGTAGACGTAACGACCCGGCGTCAGCTCCCGCTCGGGGGCGATGCTCTCGAGGTACTCGCGACTCGCCTCCGCGACTCCAGTCGTGAGGCGGATCGTGCCGGTGTGGTCCTCCAGCGCATCGGAGGCGTTGGTGATGAGGTTCATGATCACCTGGCGGATCTGGGTGGCGTCCGCCTCGATGGCCGGCAGTCCGCTGGCCAGCTCCTGCACCAGGGTGGCCTTCTTCGAGGTCACCGCGGTCAGCAGGTTGGCCATCTCCCGCACGGTGTGCGACAGGTCCAGCCGCTCGATCACGAACTGCCCCTTGCCCGAGTAGGCCAGCATCTGGCTGGTCAGGTCGGCCGCGCGGCGGGCCGCATGCTCCACGTCCGTCAGCCATTCCTGCATCGGTGCGCCGGGCTCCATCTCCTCCTGCATCAGCCCCACGTTGCCGAGGATACCGACCAGCAGGTTGTTGAAGTCGTGGGCCAGTCCGCCTGCCAGCACGCCGAGGCTCTCCAGCTTCTGGGCGTGCTGGACCTTGGCTTCGAGTCGGGTCCTGTCCGCCTCGGCGGACTTCCGCGCGGTGATGTCCCGCCCCATGCCGGTAATGCCGATGACGTGGCCGTCCTGGTCGAGGATCGGCGTCATGATGCTTTCGACCGTGATCCGCCGCCGCCCACCGATCTGAATTTCCCGTTCCACGCGGAGCGGCTTGGCGTGACCGATGACCCAGTCGTCTTCGTGCTCGAGGATGTCCACGACCGCCGCGGGGAACATCTCCCGGTCGGTTCGGCCCTCGATCTCGGCAATCGGCCGGCCGAGGGCGGCGGCCAGCGCCGGGTTGGCGGCGATGTAGTGGCCCGCGGTGTCCTTGACCCAGGCCAGGTCCCCCGTGTTGTCGAGAATGGCCCGCTGGCGGCGGTTGCTCTCGCGCAGCGCCTCCGTCGTGGCGTCCAGCGCCTGCTTCGAGGCCATGGCCTGGCTCAGCTGGCGCTCGAGCAGTTCCCCGGCAGTGGAAAGTTCATGCTTCTGCCACGCGTCCTCCAGCGTCTGCTTGCGCAGCAGGTGAGCCCAGTAGCCGCAGATCCCCACCTGCACCAGCGCGATGCCGAAGTGGAAGAACAGCTTGGTGAATCCCACGTGCGCCTCGGGAAAGAAGTGCACGTGGTAGCCGTTGTTGTGGAGCCAGGCAAAGACGAGGTGCTGCCCGATGATGAGGAGCGTACCGGGCCACATGCACAGCCAGTCCTGGTACACGATCATCATGGTGAGCGCGGTGAAGAACCAGAAATGCTGCTCGGACTGGCCCTGCAGCTGGTAGATGTGCAGCGCCACGAAGGCCTGCTGCGCCACGCTCGCCATCGCGCGGGTGAAGAAGCTGCCGGGCCAGCGCCAGACGAGGAACAGGAATCCGCCCACCGTCGCCCCGCCGACCAGCAGCGTGGCCCCCCAGGTGTCGTGATAGAACGCGAGCAGGAATCCCACGATGAAGTGGGTCACCAGGAACCAGACCATCAGCCGGTCGCCACGCCGGTAGATGCCGGACATGAGCTCCTGCTCCTGAACCGGAGTGAAGCCGTGTTCGGCCCCCGAGTCGCGGAGGCGGTGGAACAGATCGGTTCGGAGTGTCATCCTGCTCAGGCCTGCTGGCTAAAAGGCCGACGGTTCGCGAGTGGACGAGAGAGTACGGCGTGCACACTCCCCCCAACTCATTGTCGGCATAACTACGCCCGAACTTGAATCACCGTTAGGTGCCTGAGCAGCACCTAAACGCACCTGGACGCCTCATTTTCGACCCGGGAAACATGCCCTAAACGGTTCTGTAACAACTGCTTATGGACTTAAGGTTCACCGCCGATCAACCGATAGTCTATTCAAGCAGTATTCAAATTCGATGCACCAACACGAAACATTGAAACCACGAGTCGGAGAGCGGGAAAATGCAGAGCGGGAACGGCTGGCGCGGAACGACGGCGGTCGCGGAAATGGCGACGACGGCCGGCAAGATGGTCGAGATCGGCGCCGATGAACTGGCCAATCTACGCGGCCAGGTCGAGGCCATCAGCAAGGCTCAGGCGGTCATCGAGTTCGACCTCGACGGCACGATTCTCACCGCCAACCAGAACTTTCTCGGCGCGATGGGCTACCAGCTCGCCGATGTGCGCGGACAGCACCACCGGATGTTCGTGGAGCCGGCATATGCCGCCAGTCCCGAGTATCAGCGGTTCTGGAGCGACCTGCGCACCGGTCGTTTCCAGGTGGCCGAGTACAAGCGCCTCGGCAAAGGCGGTCGCGAAGTCTGGATTCAGGCCAGCTACAACCCGATCCTCGACGCTGACGGCCGGCCTTTCAAGGTGGTGAAGTACGCCACGGACATCACCGAGGCCAAGCTTCGCAACGCCGACTTCGAAGGCCAGCTCGACGCCATCAGCCGCACCCAGGCCGTGATCGAGTTCGCCCTCGACGGCACCATTCGCCAGGCCAACGAGCTCTTCCTCAAGACGGTGGGGTACCGCCTGGACGAGGTAACCGGCAAGCACCACCGGATGTTCGTGGATCAGATCACCGCGGCGGGCGCGGCCTACCGCCAGTTCTGGCTCGACCTCGCCGCCGGCCAGGCGCAGACGGGGGAGTTCCGTCGCGTCGGTCGCGGCGGCAAGGAAATCTGGCTCCAGGCCACCTATACCCCGATCAACGACGCCAACGGCAAGCCCTGCAAGGTGGTGAAGTACGCCACCGACATTACCGCGGTGCGCACCACGTTCATTGCCGTGGCCCAGAAGGCCGACGTGCTGGCCCGCTCTTCCACGGAGCTGGGTTCGGTGAGCCAGCAGCTGGGCGCCGCGGCCACCCAGACCGCGAGCCAGGCCAGGATCGTGTCCACCGCCGCGGAGGAAGTCTCCCGCAACGTGCAGACGGTGGCTACGGGCACCGAGGAGATGACGGCCTCGATCCGCGAGATCGCCAAGAACGCCACCGAGGCTGCCCGCGTGGCCACTCACGGTGTGAAGGTGGCGGAAGGGGCCAACCTGACGGTCGGGAAGCTGGGTACCTCCAGCTCCGAAATCGGCAAGGTGATCAAGGTCATCACCGCGATCGCGCAGCAGACCAACCTCCTCGCCCTCAATGCGACGATCGAAGCCGCCCGAGCGGGGGAATCGGGCAAGGGCTTCGCGGTCGTGGCCAACGAGGTGAAGGAGCTGGCCAAGGAAACCGCCCGGGCCACCGAGGAGATCGGCCTCAAGATCGAAACGATCCAGGGCGATACGGCGGCCGCGGTGTCCGCCATCCGCGAGATTACCGGCATCGTGGGGCAGATCAACATGATCCAGACCACCATCGCGGGCGCGGTGGAGGAGCAGACAGCCACCACCAACGAGATGAGCCGCAACGTCTCGGAAGCGGCCAAGGCCGCCCACGAAATCGCCCAGAATATCCATGGCGTCGGCGAAGCGGCGCAGGGCGCCCGCGAGGGAGCCGCGCAGACCCAGAAGTCGGCATCGGCGCTGGACGGCCTGGTGGTCGAGCTACGCCAGCTCACCGCCCGATTCGTGGCCTGACCCGATGACTACGCACCGGGTTCGACCGAGCGGCCCGCACGCCGCCCCGGGCCGCCGCAGCTTCGGCCTCGAGTATCCGTACCGCGTCGTCGGGCGGATCCGCCGAGGGGTGCGGCGCGAGTGGGTCGATCCCCGCTTCCGAGAATCCTCCCGCCAGCACGCCGGGGTGCTGGCACCGGGTCCGCTCGACGCGGCCTGATTGCGGCGACGGACAATGCAAAGCCCCCGCACCTCGTGCGGGGGATTTGCAGTTCACCCGGCCACCTGGAACGAAACGATCGGATCGAAGGGCGGCAGAATTGCCTTGGGCGCGAGAGCCGCAAGCGGTCCTTGCAAATTGGGCCCAGCCGGGCCTTGCCCGACAATAAATCACGAAGCAACCGCTTGATTCAGAAAGGTTTGCCGAGCTCCAACCGGGGCCCACGAGTTGCGGCTATCTGTCCTGGCAGGCCAGTTACTGTTGTCCTTCGCAAGAAGTCGGACCGGAGTGAAAAATTGAAAAGGATTGCGCCAAGGTCGTCACGATTCGTTCCAACTGTCATGGAATCGGTCGATAATCGCCGCGGCTTTACCCTGGTCGAGGCGGCGGTGGTGATTGTCATTTTCAGCATCCTGACGGCGATCATGCTCCCCAAGGTCACGCCAACCGTCGCCCGGGTCAGCGCGACTCGCGCGGCGAACATCGTGGCCCAGGATCTGGAGCAGGGCTTCACCCTGGCCCAACGTACCGGTGCCCCCATCCTGCTCACCGGGGTGCCCGGGCAGACAGGGTATACCCTGACCGACCGCGCGACCGGGAAGGTGTACTCCAGCCGCTCCTTTGCCCGTGGCAACGGCCTCGCGGTGGATTCGGTGCAGATCTCCCCTTCCCCGGTCACCATCTTTCCCAGTGGCTATGCCGACGCCGCGGCAACGGTGACGCTCTGGAGCCGCGGCTCGGTAAGGACCATCACCGCGACCCGGACAGGGGTAGTCACCCTGCCATGACCGCTCCCTGCCCTTCCGCGCACGACCCCGAGGCGGGATTCACCCTGATCGAACTCGCGATCGCGCTGGTCATTTTCGCGATCGTGCTGGCCTCGCTCGGCCGGACTTCACTCTCCATGGCGCACCAGGCGTCCCAGTCTGGCGCCATCGCGATGCGTAACGCCGAAATGTCCCGACAGGTCAACCGCCTCGAGGCGCTGACGTGGGACTCGCTGCCGACCCGTGCGGGGTGCGTCTCCATCACCACCGGTGCGTTTCCGCACCAGCGCTGCGTGACGCTGACGACCATCACCCCGACCCGCACCAGCGTGCGCCTCACCATCACACCGACGGTGGCACGGATCCGCCCGGACACCACGACGTTCGAGCGCTCGAAGCTCATCAGCATGAGCCCGTTCGGGGCCCCATGATTCCCGGCGCCGGGCGTCGCGGCTTTACGCTGATCGAGCTGATGCTCGGCATCATCATGATGGCCGTTGTGGGCATCATGCTGACCCGCTTCATGCTGGCCAACTCGCGGCTGGTCGCCAGGCAGGATGCCGGCGAGCGCGCCCGCAGCGCGTCGCGTTCGGCCCAGCGCCTGCTCACGACCGATATCCGCCCGGTCGAGGTGAGCAATGGCGTAGTGGCCGCCGCCGCGCGGGACATCACGATTCGCTCGCCTTATGCCACCGGCGTGGTCTGCCGGGCGACAGGCTCCGTCACGACCGTGAGCCTGCTGCCTTCTGATTCATCGCGATACGCCGCCGGTGGGTTCACCGGTTTTGCCTGGCGCGACAGCGTGGCCCGGTATCACTATGTGGAGGGTGGAACCACGGTTGGCATCGGGTCGGCGGCCACCTGCCTGCTCGACAGCGTGACCACGGTGACCGGGGGCCAGGTCATCACCTTGACGCCGGGCGCGCCGACCAGCGCGGTGCCCGGCGCGCCGATCTTCCTCTACCGGCAGGTTCGCTACGAGTTCAAGAGTTCGGCGGCCTTCCCGGGTCGGCAGGGGCTCTGGCGGACGCTGGTCACCAGTGCGGTCAGCGACGAGATCGCCGCGCCCATGGATACCTCTTCCCGCTTCAACTTCTATTTGCTCAACGCCGATACCGCCCAGGCGGCCGTACCGAGCCCGCTCAGCGACATCCGCGGATTCGAAGTGCTCCTCAACGGCGCCAGCGCCCGGATTCCTTCCGGTGCCAGTGCGCCGCAGGTCAGCCGGGTCACGCTCGGCATCTTCTTCCAGAACCGGATGAGGTGATCGTGTCCGTCCTTGCCGTGCTCCGCTCGAAGCGGGGCGTCGCGCTGGCTATGGTGCTGCTCATGCTGGGGCTGCTGACGGCCATCGTGGCCGCCGGCCTCGCACTCAACAGCGTGGAGGGCCGGGTCAACGACGATACCGTGGCCCGGAGTGACGCCTTTGCCCTGGCCCAGAGCGGCCTGCAGCAGTTCCTGGTCTACCGTGACAGCCTTGGGTTCACCTCCACGCCGCCGGCGGCGATGGAAAGCACCCGGGTGACGCTGAGCAACGGCTACGCGGACGTGGTCCTGAACCGGATCCGCCCCCCCGTCGGCACGGATCCCGGGCTGTACGTCCTGCGCGCCACCGGTGTCCGCACCGCCGGCAGTTTCCCCGGAGCACCCAACCCGCGGGCCACGGTGGCGGAACTGGTCCGGTACAACACCGGGATCATCGTGCCCACGGCGGGATGGACTTCACTGACCGGCATTACCAAGAGCGGCGGCTCGGGATCGCTGAGCGGCGCCAACAACTGCGGCACGCCGGTCGATACGATTGCCGGTGTGGCGGTGCCGACTCCTCCAGGGTATTCGCAATCCGGCGGCACCTCGGTGCCCTCCGGTACACCCAACATCCAGAATCTCGGCGGCAGCTACTCCGCCGCCGCCGCAACCGTGCCGGTCAACTGGGCCGCCGTGTCCAGCGGTGCCATGCTCCCCGGCGACTACGTCATCCCCGGCTCCACGTGGAACAGCTCCTGGTTTGCCGGCAGCGACTGGCCGGTCATCAGAGTCAATAACGACCCCGGTTCGTCCTTCAACCTGCCGTCCGACGGCCGCGGTATTCTGATCGTCACCGGCAGCCTGGGCATCACCGGCTCGAATTCGTGGAACGGGCTGATCCTGGTGGGCCGCACGGTGACCATCAGCGGCAACGCCACCATCAACGGCGCCCTGTTTACCGGCCTCAACCTTCTGACCTCGAGCAACCCCGATTCACTCGGTGCGGCCATCGGCGCGAGTGACGTGGGCAGCGGCACCAAGACGATCCGCTATGACGCCTGCGCCCTCGCCAATGCGCTTGGCCAGTTCAAGGGGCTCCAGCCGCTGCCCAACGCGTGGACCGGCGATTGGAGCACCTACTAGTCGGATCGGCGTCGTGTCCACCTGACCCGGAAAGGCAGCCGTCGGACCGATATCATCAGAAGCCCCGCGCGGGTGCGCGGGGCTTCCTGTATCTGGTCCAGTGATTGTGCCGCAGACACTCAGGGAAACGGCCGCGGCCTCGGCTGCGGCCAGGGCCAGGGGTCCATGCCCGAGTGCCCCGCGATGCCGCGGATAGCGGCCTCACGGACCTGCGGATCCTTGGACTGCAGCAACTCCGTCAGCCGGTCCGCCTTTTCCCCCGAGTGAATGAGCGCCCGGACTTCGGCGCGCCGGACGCCGGCCGACTGCTCCTTGGCGAGCGCGGTGCGCAGCGCCGGCACCGCGGACTCGTCCCCGATCTGCCCCAGCGCCCAGGCGGCCTTGAGCCGTACGTCCTCCTCCGCGTCGTTGAGCGCGTCGGTCAGTCCCTTGGGGGCGTTCCTGCCACCGATCTCGCCGAGAGCCCAGGCCGCCGTCCCGCGCACCCTGGTGTCCTTGTCCCCCACCAGCACCTGCCCGATCCACTCGGCCGCAGTTTCATCACCGTGCTGGGCGACCGCCCAGACGGCCATCTCGCGGACCGAGGCTTCGTTGTCACCCTTGGTCGCGGCGAGCAGCGCGGAGTTGCCGGTACTGCCGTCGGTGTTGCCCAGCGCCCAGGCGCTCATCTCCCGCACCGAGGCGTCCTTGTCGCTGCGCAGCGCGGCCGCGAGTGCTTCGGCGGCATCGCGCGCCTCGAGCTGGCCGAGGGCCCAGGCCGCCGTCCGGCGCACCGAGGCGGTCTCGTCCTGCTTGAGCACCTTGATGAGTGCCGGCACCGCCGAGGTGGAATCGAGCCGGCCCAGCGCGCCGGCCGCCGCTTCGCGTACCGCCGGGGACTTGTCGCTCAGCGCAGCCGTGACCGGAGCCACCGCCCGTCCGTCGCCGATCCTGCCGAGCGCCCACGCCGAGTTGGCCCGGGCGCCGGCGGAGGCGTCCTTCACCGTCTTGAGGAGGCCATCGACGGCCCGCTTGGGCTGCACCAGCCCGAGGCCGAACGCCGCAACGGTCCGCAGGTTCGAATCGGGCGCGGCGAGCCGGCTGATCAGGCCGTCGGCCACTTGGTCGCTCTCTTCCCTGCCGAGCAGTCGAACCGCGAGTTCGCGCACGCAGGCATCCGGCGCCGCGAGGCTGTCGAGCAGGAACTTCTCGTCCTCCGCGGCGATCAGATCGCGCCGGTTCATCCGGATCGGCAGGTCTGCCGCCTTGCCGAGCGGAGTAACGGGGGCGTCGCCCCAGCCGCCCCAGCCGTTGCCCACCGCGCGGGCAGCGAGCGCACAGAGCGGGGCCGGTGCCCCGTGAGCCGCTTCG
>DATEHG010000064.1:0-2731 GCA_035279705.1 Gemmatimonadales bacterium | reverse complement strand
GGGGCTGTCAACTTAACGGTGTAACTTCTTCCTCTATTGTTACTTGCGTCCCGCGGTGAGGCGGCCGTCGAAGGTGATGTCGAAGGCGTTGAGGGCTGCCTTCCACCGGTTGGTCCATCGCTTGCGGCCCTTGCCGGTCGGGTCCAGGCTCATGATCGCCAGGTACAGGCACTTCAGGGCGGCCTGCTCGGTCGGGAAGTGGCCGCGGGCGTTCACCGCCCGCCGTAGCCGGGCGTTAATCGACTCGATAGCGTTCGTCGTGCAGATGACCGTCCTGATTTCCCGGTCGAAGGCCAGGAACGGGACGAATTCCGCCCACGCGTTCTCCCAGAGCCGTATAATAGCCGGGTAGCGCTTCTCCCATTTCCCGGAGAATTCGGCGAACCGGTCGAGCGCCTCAGATTCGGACGCGGCAGTGTAGACCGGCTTGAGGTCTTTCGCGATCTGCGCCCAGTCCCTTTTCGACGCGTACTTGAACGAATTCCGCAGAAGATGCACGATACATGTTTGCACGATGGTCTTCTCCCACACGGTATTCACCGCGTCGGGCAGGCCCTTGAGCCCGTCGCAGACCAGCATGCACACGTCCCGGACCCCGCGGTTCTTGAGCTCGGACAGGACCCGCAGCCAGTACTTGGCGCCTTCCCCGTCGCCGTGCTCCCCGGCCCACAGGCCCAGCACATCCCGCTCGCCGTCCACGGTGACGCCCAGCGCGAGGTAGACGGGCCGGTTCGCGACCTGGCCCTCGCGGATCTTCACGTTAATGGCGTCGATGAAGATCACCGCGTAAACGGGATCGAGCGGCCGGCTCTGCCATTCCGCCATTCCTTCCATCACCCGGTCGGTGATCGTGGTGATCGTCTGCTTGGAGACCTCGGCGCCGTAGACCTCGGCCAGGTGCGCGGCGATCTCCCCGTGAGTGAGCCCTTTCGCGGACAGGGAAATCACCATGTCGTCGATCCCGGTGAGCCGCCGCTGCCTTTTCGCGACGATTCTCGGCTCGAAACTGGAATCCCGGTCCCGGGGCACGGAAATCTCCACCGGCCCGGTATCGGTGAGCACGGTCTTGGCGCGGCGGCCGTTGCGGGAATTGCCGCCATCGCGGCCTGCCGGGTCGTGCTTGCCGTAGCCCAGGTGGTCATCCAGCTCGCCTTCCAGCGCGCCCTCGACCACCATCTTGGTCAGGCGGCCCAGCAGCCCGCCCGGCCCGGTCAGTTTCAGCCCGCCCGCGCGGGCCCGCTCGGTGAGCTCGCGCAGCACCTGCTCATCGGCCGCTGACAGCTCCGCCCCGGCCTGGTCCCGGTTCTCTGCCACGTCAGTCACTGGTGTCTCCTTCCGTCTCAGGAGTTACACCATTGAAATTACAGTCCCCGGCTCGCATCCGACCGACCGCAGAGCCGCCCGGCAACGCCATGAACGCCCGGTTTCATGGCGTTCGAACGCCGTGAATGTCAGGTTTCACGGCGTTGGGCGACGGCGCTGGCGTGAGGATCGGCTAGCGACGTGGGGCGAACGAGCACCGTGGGGCTGACGGGTGTCGTGGGGCGCGCGACGGGTGGGAGTTGAGGTGCTCAGTGGGCGCTGGAGGCGGCCCAGATGTTGATGCCGGCCTCGACGGCGTCGCGGTCGATCGCGGCCAGTTCGTCGTCGGTGAAGCGGGCGTGGCCGGCCGCGGCGAGGTTCTCCTCCAGTTGCGCGACGCTGCTGGCGCCGATGAGCACGGAGGTTACCCGCTGGTCGCGCAGCGCCCAGGACAGCGCGAGCTGGGCCAGGGACTGGCCCCGCGCCGCGGCGATCTCGGCCAGCGCGCGGACGTGCACCAGGGTCCGTTCGGAAATCTGGTCGGACGATAGCGAGCCGTCCTGCGCGGCCCGGGACCCGGCCGGCACCCCGTCCAGGTACTTGCCGGTCAGCACGCCCTGGGCCAGCGGCGAGAACGCGATGCAGCCCACGCCCTCACGGCCGAGCACGTCGAGCAGCCCGCCCTCGATCCACCGGTTCAGCATCGAGTAGGACGGCTGGTGGATCAGCAGCGGCGTGCCCATCCGCCGGAGCAGGGAGATCGCGTCCAGGGTCCGTTCGGCGGAATATGAGGAAATGCCCGCGTACAGGGCCTTGCCCGAGCGGACCGCGGTGTCCAGCGCACCCATCGTCTCCTCGAGCGGCGTGTCCGGGTCGTACCGGTGGGAGTAGAAGATGTCGACGTACTCTAGGCCCATCCGGCGCAAGGACTGGTCCAGGCTGGCCAGCAGGTACTTGCGCGAGCCGTGGTCGCCGTAGGGGCCCGGCCACATGTCGTAGCCGGCCTTGGTCGAGATGATCATCTCGTCGCGGTACGGGCGCAGGTCCTCGCGCATGATCCGGCCGAAGTTGATCTCCGCGCTGCCGTACGGAGGACCGTAGTTGCCTTGTCCCAAAGTTTCCGCAGGCCCGATCCCGCCATAGTTATTGGCCAGGTCGAAGTGCGTGACCCCGAGGTCAAAGGCACGGCGCAGGATCGCGCGCTGAGTTGTAAGCGGTCGATCGTCACCGAAGTTCTGCCACAGCCCGAGGGATATCTCGGGGAGCTTGAGGCCGCTGCGTCCGCAGCGGCGGTAGGGCATCTTGTCGTCGTACCGGTCGAGAGCGGCAACGTAAGTCATGGGCAAGAGTCTGCCACTGCCAATCGCCGTCGCTAGCTGCACCCAAGTCCGCACTGACGCGGGCCGCCCCTAAGCACTCCACTGCCGGG
>DATEHG010000063.1:0-8235 GCA_035279705.1 Gemmatimonadales bacterium | reverse complement strand
CCGATCTTCTTGCCCTCGGCGTAGGTCCGGCCGTTGTACGAGATCGGCAGCTCCCAGATCCGCGCCCCGGCCTGCGCCAGCCGTGCGGTGATCTCGGGTTCGAAGCCGAACCGGTCGCTGGTGAGCACCAGCGACTTCATCAGCGGCGCCCGCACGATCTTGTAGCAGGTCTCCATGTCGGTCAGGTTGAGATCGGTGCACATGTTCGACAGCAGCGTCAGGATCCTGTTGCCCACCGAGTGGTAGAAGTAGAGCACCCGCCCGCCGCCCCCCAGGAACCGCGAGCCGAACACCGCGTCCGCCTTGTCCTCCATGATGGGCCCGAGCAGCCGGCCGAACTCATGGGGATCGTATTCCAGGTCGGCGTCCTGCACCACGATCACATCGCCGTTGGCGTGCTGGATCCCGGTGCGCAGGGCAAACCCCTTGCCGCGGTTGACCGGCTGGTGGACCACGACGTCCACCTGCCCCTTGGCCTTGAGCTCGTCGAGAATGGCGGCGCTCTGGTCCCGGGAGCAGTCGTTGACGCAGATGATTTCCATCGGCAGCGGGACGTCGCGCAGGGCGGCCACGATGGTGCGGAGGGTGCGCTCCTCATTGTACACCGGGACGATGACGGAGAGCTTCGGAATCCCCGTCACTTCTCGCCACCCGTGGCCGGCTGCTCGTAGCGGCTCAGCTTCCGGTACAGCGTGGAGGGGTCGATCCCCAGCGCCTCGGCCGCGCGGGTCTTGTTGCCTCCCTCGGCCTGGAGCACCCACATGATGTAGGCCCGCTCGATCACGTCGAGCGTGGGGTTCTCGTAGCTCCGCTCGGAGACCAGCGGCTCCTTGCGGCGCCGGGTGATCCGGTCGGGGAGCTGGGCCGGCTCGATCACCCGGCCCGAGGTGAGGGCCACGGCGTGCTCGAGGGCGTTTTCCAGCTCGCGCACGTTGCCCGGCCAGTCGTAGACCATCACGGCATCGAGCGCGTCGGCCGAAAGGGCCTTGGCCTCGTCCTGCCGCTCGAGAGCGAGACGCTGCAGGAACGACTCGATCAGCAGGACAATGTCGTCCCGCCGTTCACGCAGCGGCGGCAGCTGCACCGGAATGACGTTGAGCCGGTAGAAGAGGTCCGAGCGGAAGGTGCCGCGGCGGATTTCCTCCTCGAGATCACGGTTGGTCGCCGCAATGATCCGGACGTCCACCTGCACCGCCTCCGTCCCGCCCACCGGAATCGCCTCCCGCTCCTGCAGCACCCGGAGGAGCTTCACCTGCAGCGACGGGGGCATCTCGCCCACTTCGTCGAGGAAGAAGCTGCCGCCGCGGGCCGCGGCGAAGAGCCCCTGCTTGTCCCGCACCGCGCCGGTGAAGGATCCCTTCACGTGCCCGAAGAGCTCGCTCTCCAGCAGGTTTTCCGGCAGCGCCCCGCAGTTGATCGAGAGGAACGGGCCCTCGGCCCGGACGGAGTGGTCGTGGATATAGCGGGCCAGCACTTCCTTGCCCGTGCCGCTTTCGCCCTGGATCAGCACCGTGGATTCCGTGGGCGCCACCTGCTCCGCCAGCTTGAGCACTTCCACGAAGCGCCGGGACTTGCCGACCGGGGAATCGGCGCCACCCCGTTCCCGGCGGCGGATTTCCTGCTTGAGGTGCTTGTTCTCCACCCGGACGGCGCGGTAATCACTGGCCCGCCGGAGGATGGTGAGCAGCTCGTCGTTGGCGAAGGGCTTCTGGATGTAGTAGTAGGCGCCGGCATTGACCGCGCCGATGGCGGTCTGCAGGGACGCCTGCGCCGTCATCAGGATGACCGGCGTCAAGGGATCCTGGTCGCGCACGGCGGCCAGGATGTCGAGCCCCGAGACCTGCGGCATCCGGATATCCGACAGGACGATGTCGAAGGTGCCGCCCTTGATCTGTTCCAGTCCCGCCTTGCCGCCCTGCGCGGCGGTGACCTCGTACCCTTCCTTCTTGAGCAGGATCCGGAGCGAATCGAGAATGCCGCTCTCGTCGTCCACGATCAGTACGGTGGGTTTCTGCGTCATGCGGCTTCCTCGGCCGACCAGCGGGAGGGAAAGAAAATCGTGAATGTGGTGCCGGCGCCGGGTCGGGAGTCGACCAGCACCAGCCCGCGATGCGCCTCGACGGCCCGCTGCACGATCGCCAGGCCGAGACCGGTGCCGCCGGCCCGGCCGGTGACGAACGGCTGGAACAGGCGATCGCGCAGCTCCTCAGGGATGCCCGGGCCGTTGTCCTTGATCTCCAGGCGGATCGGCGAGTCGATGCCCGCGCCCGCGGGAAGATCGCCGGGCCGGGCCGGCGCGACACTGACCCGGATATCTGCCGCGCCCTTGATGGCCTGGACTGCGTTGAGCATCAGGTTGACGAGGATCCGGTTGAGCAGGTCCTCATCGGCGTCGAGCAGGGTAGCGCCGCCGTTGACCGTGATCCGCACATCCGGCCCGCAGTCGGGGTGCTCACGGACCAGGCGGGCGGTCGCGACGGCCACGGCATAGAGGTCCACCGGGACGAAGCGGCTGGCCCGGACCCGGCCGAAATCGAGGAATTCGCTGAGCAGGCGGCTCAGCCGCTCGCTCTCGCGGACGATAAGCTGGGCCAGCAGGCGGTCATCCTCGTCGGCGTGGGCGCTCCGGGCCAGCTGCTCCACCGAACTCCGGATCGAGGCCAGCGGGTTCCGGATTTCGTGCGCCAGCGACGCCGAAAGCTGCGAGACCGCCTCCAGCCGCTCGGCGCGAAGATGGAGATCCTGCAACCGCTTGAGGTCGGAGATGTCGGTAAATATGGCGGTGACGGAAGGCGTGGTGTCCGACTCCCGCTCGAAGGTCGTGGTGCTCAGGCCGATGGGGAAGGACCGGCCGTTCTCCATCTGCACCAGCCCCTCACCCCGGCTCACCTTGTGACCGTGGCGGATGGCGGCCACCATCGCGGCCCAGAGCTCGGGAGCCCGGATCTTGAGGGAGTCGAGGATCGGCTGGCCGGTCTGTTTCGCGCCGTCGATGCCCAGCAGCCGCTCGGCCATCGGGTTGATGAAGGCCAGGAGGCCGTCGGAAGAAACGGTGATCACGCCGGAGCGGATGTGGCGGAGGATGTCGTCCGCCTCGAGGCGCACCCGGCGGAGCTCGGTGGCCAGAGTCTGCTGCTTCACGCCCGCAACGCGCAGCCGGGTGGCCAGCGCGCCCGTGATGGCGTAGGTGGCGCTGAACACCCCGATCTGTCCCCAGAAGCCGAGGCCGGGCTGCTGCTGGTGCATCAGGCGGAAATCGAGGTAGTAGAGCACCGAGGCCAGCGCCGGCACCAGCGCTCCCGTGCCTATGGGCAGCAGCAGGGCATAGATGGCGATGACGAGGACGTAGAGCGCCGGAAAGGCGTTGTCGAGCGAGCCCGAGAGGTGGATGAACGCCGTGACCAGCCCGAGGTCGGTCAGCGCCTGGATGACGAGGAAGAAGTGGCCCGGTTGGTTGTTGCGGAGGGCAACCGACCAGTAGCCATAGGCCGTGAGGGTGAGCGCCAGGATGACCGCGACGCTGACGATGAACGAGAGTTGCGGGTCGGTGGTCCAGAACAGCGCGGCACCGACGAGGAGGCCCGCCGCGGACAACACGCGGGCAGCGAACACCCAGAGGAGCAGGGTGCGCTGGTCGGGCAGGGTGGGATCGGTGCGTTGCTCCGGGGGCGAGACCTGCATGCCGAAAATGTAATTACCTTTGGCGCTCGATGCCGTGGTATGTGTACCTGGCGCGCTGCCGGGACGGGACGCTCTATACCGGGGTCGCCACCGATCCGGTGGCCCGGCTTGCCCGGCACAACCGGGGGCAGGGCGCCCGCTACACCCGGAGCCGGCGGCCCATCGCCCTGGCCTGGCTCGAGCCGGCGGCGGACCAGGGTGCCGCGCTCCGCCGCGAGTATGCCATCAAGCAGTGGTCACGCCGGGCCAAGGAAGCACTGATGTCCAAACCATCCGCCGCCGGACCGTTCGCGGGATTCCGGCCCGCTGCCCTGACCTTCCTCCGCCATCTCAAGCGGAACAACAACAAGCCCTGGTTCGAAAGCCACCGCCCGGTCTACGAGCAGGAGCTGCGGGAGCCGTTCCGCGCGCTCGTCGAGGAAGTCGACGTCCGGCTGGCGCGCATCGCCCCGGAAATCGTGGGCGACCCGCGCCGGTCGATGTTCCGCATCCACCGGGACGTCCGGTTCTCGAAGGACAAATCACCTTACAAGACGAACGCGGGAGTCTGGTTCTTTCACCGCGACGCCGGCCGCGGCGTGGGCGGAGACGCCGAGGAAGGGGGCGCCGGATTCTACTTTCACCTCGCGCCCGGCGAATACTTCCTGGCCGGCGGGCTCTGGATGCCGGCCCGCCCGTCGCTCAACAAGATCCGTGAACGGCTGGCCGAGGACCCGAAGAGCTTCGGCCGCATCGTGACCAACCCGGGATTCCGGCGCAGCTACACCCTCGACACCGAGCATCTGCTGACCCGGCTGCCGAGGGGGTTCGCCCCAGGCCACCCGGCGGAGCAGTGGCTGCGGTATCAATCCTTCACGGCGTCCAGAGAATTGACCGAGAAACAGGTGCTCAGCCCTTCGCTGCCGAAGACGCTCGCCGAGCAGTTCAAGCGGCTGACGCCGCTGGTGCGGTGGCTGAATGAGGCGGTGGGGTATCGGGCCGCCACGCGAAGAATCTGAATGGCGCCTCATCCTGAGCGAAGCGAAGGATCGGTTCGCCTTCGACGCGATCCTTCGCCCTTCGGGCTCAGGATGAGGTGCAATCTGTTCACGGTAGCCTCAAGTTAAGATGCACGCCCTTCGAGTCCTCTCCCGCGCCGTCCGCCTCCGCTGCCCCAGATGTGGCGGCGGGCCGCTGTTCAATCACTGGTTGAGCATGAAGGACGCCTGCCCCGTCTGCGGACTCCGGACCGAACGGGGAGAGCGGGGCTACGTCGTGGGCTCCTACATGTTCAATATCGTGTTCTCCGAGCTGCTGTTCGCGGGCATCTTCGTGGCGGTCGTGGCGCTCACCTGGCCCTCGCCGCCGTGGGAGTACCTGCAGTACGGCGGAGCGGCGCTGATGCTGGTCGCGCCCTTCGCCTTGCTGCCGTTCTGCCGCACGCTCTTCCTGGCCATGGACTACATCGTCCGCCCCGAGGTCGATCCGCCTGATCCGCCGTGGGAGGGCAGATGAGCGAGGAGTCCTCAGCTGCCTCCGGTGTACGGCTCGACAAGTGGCTCTGGGCTGCCAGGTTCTACAAGACCAGGGCACTCGCCGTCGAAGCCATCGACGGCGGCAAGGTCCAGGTGGATGGTGACCGGGTCAAGCGGGCCAAGCACATCAAGGCGGGAAACGAGATCCGGATCCGGCAGGGGCCGTACGAACACATCGTGGTCGTCCGGCAGCTGTCAGAGCGCCGCGGCCCGGCGAGTGAGGCGGCGGCATTGTACGAGGAAACGGCCTCGAGCGTGGCCGCTCGACAGGAGCGGTCGCTCCAGCTCAAGGCGGTGCACTCCGCCTTTATCCCCGACGACAACGCGCGGCCGACGAAACGGGACCGGCGGAAGCTCGATCGACTGCGCGGGAAAGACTAGGCCCGAACTGCGTGAGAGGTAAGAGGTAAGAGGGAACAGCCCTCTTACGTCTCACCTCTCACTTCTCACCCTTCAGCAGTTCCCGCTTCCGCTCCAGCCCCCACCGATAGCCACCCAGTCCGCCGTCGCTCCGCACCACGCGATGGCAGGGAATCAGGATCGCGGCCTGGTTGGTGGCGCAGGCCCGCGCCACCGCCCGCACCGCCCGCGGACGCCCGATGGCCCGGGCCACCTCCGCGTAACTTCGAGTCTCACCGCGCGGAATGGCCCTGAGCGCCTCCCACACCCGCCACTGGAACGCCGTGCCACGGATGTCCAGCGGGAGATCCACCGCCCCGATCCCTTCCAGTGCCGCTCGCACCACCGTCTCCGCCCAGGCACGCTCGGTGCGAGTGGCCGCACCGAGCTCGGCTTCCGGAAATTCTCTCGCCAGATCCGCTTTGAGCTTTTCCGCGGAGGCGCCGAGGAAGGCGGCGGCGATTCCCCGATCGGTCCACGCCACCAGGGCCTGGCCCACCGGAACCGCGATCACGGCGTAGTACAGCGTCGCGCCCTGCCCTCCCTTGCCGTAGATCGAGGGCGTCATCCCGAGCCGGGCAGCGGCCGATTCGTAGAGGCGGCTCGATGACCCGAAGCCAGCCTGGTAGAGCGCAGGGGTCACCGATCGCCCGCCTTTGAGCGCCGTCTTGAACCGGACCAGGCGGGCCGCCCGGGCCCACTCACCGGGCGAAACGCCAAGCTGCCGGCGGAAGAGGTCGCGAAGCCGGGAGGGGGTAGTGCCTAGTCGGCGCGCCAGCACCGGCAGCGCGAGCACCGACCCCTCTTCCCCGCGCAGCAGGTGACACGCCCGGGAGACCAGTTCCCGATCCCCTCGGCTCCGCTCACCCAGCTCTTCGGGCTTGCAGCGACGGCAGGGCCGGAAACCGGCGGCCCTCGCCCCGGACGGATCCGGATAAAAGGCGACGTTCTCCCTCCTGGGGCGGCGGGCAGGACAGGCCGGGCGACAGAAGATGCCGGTGGTCCGGACGGCAAAGACGAACTGGCCGTCCGCCGCCCGATCCCGCGCCAGTACCGCGCGCCAGGCCTGGGCCTCGGTGAATGAGGAGTCGCGATCGAGGGCTACGGCGGTCATGGGGAAAAGATGCCCGGATGGGGCTGGGAGTGCTATCCGGTTTGGAGGGGCAAACTGAGGTCTAGGGTCGAGGGTCGAGGGAGCGGGAAGCGGGGAGCGGGGAGCGGGGAGCGGGGAGCGGCCCGCCGAAACAGTGGCTGACTGCCCTCACAAGCAACAGTTCAAGGCTTATGGCCTATGGCCTAAGGCTCTCCCTCAGCCACTTCGCCGTCTCGGGCACCTCCTCCGGTGTCAGATGATGTCCAGCCTCCCGCCAATCCATCTTGACCCGGGCTCCCGAGGATGAGAGCAGCTGACCCAGCCGCTCGGCGTTGGCGGCGGGGATGATGGGATCAAACCTCCCGGCACCCAGCCAGACGGGAGTACCCGGGATCCTAACTGGAGCCGATGGCTCGAACGGCACCATGGCCCGGTAGAGGACGGCACCTGCCAAGGCACGCGGGTGCTTCAGCATGAGGCTCGCGGCCACGTTGGCGCCATTCGAAAAGCCGACGGCCACGACGCGCTTCGGGTCGAAGCCATACTGGCGCGCCGCCGCCGGGATGAACCGGCCCAGCTGATCGGTCCGTGCGGCCAGATCCTCGAGATCGAACACCCCTTCCGCCAGCCGCCGGAAAAACCTCGGCATCCCGCGTTCCAGCACCTGGCCGCGAGGCGAGATCATCGCCGCCCCGGGCCAGAGCGCTCGGCCGAGGGGGAGCAGGTCCTGCTCGTTGCCACCGGTGCCGTGCAGCATGAGCAGCGTCGGCCAGCCGGGCACCGGAGTGCCGGCTTCGAACCGGTGGAAGAATCCTTCGATCGGTTCAGTCATGAATACAAGTGGACTACAACCGCGGAAGCACGCGGACCTGACGGACGCGGAAGTACGCGGAAAAAGCTGTTGTAGCTGTCGGGGTGCACATCGTTCACTCTCTTGTCTTGCCGCTCAAAGTCAAATGTACCGGAAGTTTCCGCGTTCTTCCGCGTACTTCCGCGGCTTGCTGTTCAGATCGGGGTGCCCGCGTGGCGCCCGGCGATCCGCTGCAGCGCTGCCGAGTCGAGGCGGTGGCCACCGCCGAACGAGAGCTGCTGGCAGTTGAAGCCCCGTTCGCGAAGCTGCACTGCCTGGCCGCGGAGGCGGATCTGGTCCAGCGTCTCATCTCTTTCGCCGGCCACGAGAATCAGGGGCACCTGGGGCAAGGAGCGATCCGGATCGCTCCCCACCAGCTCGGCGGGGATCAGGCCGCCCCAGAGGATAAGTTCCTGTGGCCGCCAGCTGGTGCGCGCCACCCACCGCGCCGCCGTGGCTACTCCCTGTGAAAACCCGAGGACGCGCACCGGAACATCGCTCCGTCCGATCGGGGCGAGGACGTGGCCACGCAGGGCCTCGAGGTATCGAACGTAATCGTCGATTTCCGAGTCCCGCTCCTCCCGGGTCATCCAGCTCGCGCCGACCTGCTCGCCGTGCCGGCCGGAAGTGCCCGACTCGAGATAGAACCGGGACAACGCTTCCGGAGCGACCAGGAGCCGGCTGCCGTCATCGAGCCC
>DATEHG010000062.1:0-8336 GCA_035279705.1 Gemmatimonadales bacterium | reverse complement strand
ACCAGCGCGCGCATCGCGGCGGCGGCGCATTCCCCCTCGAGCAGCAGGCTGCCGTGCTCCGCCGCGGTGGAAGCCGCCGCCTCTGCTTCCTCCAGCGCCGCGGCGGCGTCACCGCTCCTCAGCGCCACGATCGCGCGGAGCCTGCCCGCCTCGGCGGCGCTGATCGGATCCCCCGCCTGCCGCGCAAGATGCGCCGCCCGGTCGATTTCCCGCGATGCCAGCATCCACTGGCCCGACTCGATCTGGTATTCCGCCCGCCCGAGCGCTGCCAGCGCCATGAGCGTCGGCTCTCCCACCTGCTCCGCATGGCGAATCGCCTCGGCGGTGGCATCGCCCGCGTCGGCCCACGCGGCCATCTGGCGGAACGTGAGACCCAGGTTGTGGCAGGTCTCCGCGGTGCCGCGACGATCTCCCATGCGCTGGTACTCGGTGAGCGCCTGGCGGTAGAGACTCAGCGCCGACTCCGTCTTGCCCCGGAGGTGCGCCACCGAGGCCAGGTTGTTCGAAGCCCGCGCCGCCATCTGGCTGTCGGCCAGCTGGCGCGCCAGTTCCAGCGCCTGCGCAAAGGCGGACTCGGCGTCCACCAGGTGGCCGTGTTCGAATGCGATGGCGCCAAGGAGATTCACGGCCCGCATGCGGCCATCGGTATCGGCCCGGGCGCTGAAGTCCTCGAGTGCGCGGCCCGCGAGCCCCTCGGCCATCGCCAGCTCCCCGAGTCGGGTGGCCGCCGTTGCGGCGAGCAGTGACGCCTCGGGGCGACGGCGCACCTCGGGCTCACGGGCACTGTAATAATTGACCGCCTCGTGGAACTGGCCGGCCCCGAGCATCGCCCGCAGCGCGGGCGAAGGGTCGTCGGAGGCGAACAAGGGATCGGTCAAGGGCCGGTGCTCAGTAGGCGATGGCGTAACGGGAAAAGCCGGTCAGGTCCGCCTCGATCTCCTCGTTCTCTTCCACCCGCACCGAGGCGAGCCGGGTGTAGGGATCGGTGAGCAGCGGCTGCCGCCAGATGGCCAGCTGCCCCAGGATTTCGTCGTCCTTGTGATCGACGTGGCCGTCGTCGTTGAAATCGCCTTCGCACTGGCTGTAGCGGATGGTGAGCTCGGCCGGGTGGTCGATGTCAAACGCCAGTCCCGACGGTTCAAACTGGAAGAGGATGCTGTCGCTGCTGACCACCCGCAGCGTGATCCGCACCGAGTCGCCGTCGTTGAGTGGCGTGCCGTCCGGCAGCGCCTTGAGACTGCCCGAGTTGATCTGGAGGCGCAGGTATTCGTCCCCGGGCTGCCCCTGGTCGTCGACGAAGTAGATCTTCCCCTCCGCCGACTGCCCCTTGACCGCGACGAAGCTCACCGTGTCGCTGTACAGGGGCGGATGCGAGAACGGCAACCGGATGACCCGCAGATCCGCCGGAGGGCGCACCGGGTCGGGGCCGCTGTTGTCCGAGCAGGCCAGCACGATGAGGAGCAGGCTTGCGGCTCCGGCCAGCACGGGGAGCAGACGACGGGTCATGGGGTCCTTCCTCTGCATGGGTCAGTCATCGGACCGGCCGTCCAGGATTCGCTGAATTCTGGGCCGGGAAATGCCGAGACGGCGCGCCGCCTCGCTCTTGTTGCCGTCGGACAGCCGGATGGTGGCCATCACCGCCGCCCGGGTGATCTGTTCCAGCCGGGCCGGAAACGGCACCGGGGAATTGCTCTGCCCCGCCGCATCCGACTGGCTGGTCAGGTTCTCGAGCCGCAGTGTGCCGCGCGGTGAAAGCACCAGTGCCCGCTCCACCACGTTCCGGAGCTCGCGCACGTTCCCTGGCCACCGGTGGGACCGGAGTGCCGCGCGCGCCTCTGGCGGCAGTGATGGGACAGGCAGTCCGTACTGCGCGGCCAGCCGGGCCAGCATCGTTTCCGCCAGCAGCTCGATGTCCTCGCCCCGCTCGCGGAGCGGCGGCAGCACCAGCGCCACCACATTGAGCCGGTAGAAGAGATCGGCCCTGAACTCGCCGCGTTCCACCAGCCCGGCCAGGTCCAGGTGGGTGGCGGCGACGAGCCGCACGTCCACCACCCGATTCTGCCGCCCGCCGACCCGCCGGATTTCCCGCTGTTCCAGCGCCCGCAGCAGCTTGGGCTGCAGATCGAGCGGCAGGGTGCCGATCTCGTCGAGGAACAGGGTGCCGCCATGGGCCAGCTCGAAGAGGCCGGGCTTGGTCGCGACCGCGCCGGTGAACGAGCCCTTCTCGTGGCCGAACAGTTCGCTCTCGAGCAACTGGTGCGGGATCGCCGAACAGTTGATGTCCACGAACGGCTGGGTGGCCCGGGGCCCCTCGTAGTGGATGGCCCGCGCCAGCAGCTCCTTGCCGGTTCCGGTCTCGCCTCCCACCAGCACCGTCACATCCCTGTGCTGCGCCACCCGGGCCGCCTGCTCGATCGTGTGACGGAGCGCCGGACTCCGGCCCAGGATGGCGCCAAATCCCGACGACTTCCTCTCATCGGCCGCGAACCGCTCGGCGGCCTGGTGCGAGGCCGCCTGGCGGGACTCACGTTCAAGCGTGCGGCGCAGCAGCTCCAGGTCCTCGGGCAGCGCGAAGTAGTCGGACGCGCCCTGGCGGACTGCGGCCGCCGCCAGCCGGTGACTGGGCTGGCCGCCGATCAGGTAGCGGGGGGGCGACGGCGGCAGCGCCGCCAGCCGGTCCACCGCTTCCGCCTCCGCTCCACCCGCCACAAGGAGGTGAAGCGCGGCGCCGGGGGGCGGCAGCTCGCCACCTCCCGGCGTCCACTCCACGATCGTGCCGCCCAGTTCACGGACCAGCTCCCGCACGGTGTCCCGGAAGCTGTCGGTCAGTGGCTGCACGATCGCCCACCAGTCCGGTTGCGTCACCCGCGCCGCCGGACGGCCGCGCGGCTAGCGCGCGCCCAGGTTGACCGCCACATCCTCCCCGCCATGGTGCTCCTCGCCGTCATCATCGTGACAGTCGTGGTCCTCGTCATGGAAGGTGCGGAACGAGGCCCGGATATTGTGCGTGATGGTGTCGTCATTGGCCGCGGCCGTCGGATCGAGCAGCATGTCACCCGACTTGAACCAGGTGGTCACATCCACCAGCAGGGTCAGGTCCACCGGCCCGGCCGTGGTCACGGAAATCGGCGTGGTGAACATCTGCATCTGGTTGGCCGTCAGGCTGTTGGTGTAGGTAAACGCCGTGCCGTTGAAGCTGCCGACCACCCGGATGCTGATGTCGGTGAATTCCGGGTGCAGGGCCAGCAGCGCCTGATCGCCCGAATCGCCGGTGAGCTTGTGGATCTGGTAGTGCACGCGGTCGAAGGTGCCGGTATCGACGCTGACCGTGAAGGTCTGCTCCGCGCCGGGGGTGAGCGGGAGGTCGATGATGAGCGGGCCGGCCTCGAGGCGTTCGCAGGCGTCGTCGCCGCCATCGTGATGTTCGCCATCATGGTCCGAACTGTCGCCGTCCATGCGGGCCACGGCCACATCCTCGCCCTGGTCGTCACCGCCACCTTCGCAGTCTTCCTCCATCCCGGCGCGGCCGAGGGAAATCTTGCGGAGCACGACCTGCACCGTGTCGAGAATGAGCGTGTCGGTGGCGGTCGATTGCGTGTCGGAAGCAAAGGCGGGACTCGGGGCCCCGGTCGGCGCCTGGGTGGCCACGCTGAGCGCGATGGTACCCATCGGCCGGGAGGCGGGGCCGCTGCCATCACTGCACGCGGCGAGGGCCAGGGCGGCCCCCGCAGCCAGGAAGAACGAAGGTTGAGAGAATCTCATCGCAGGAACTCCTTACAGATGGAGGCGGTGGGAACTGGACAGGTCGGACAGCGGAGAGTCCGGCAAGCCCAGTGCCGATCGCCCCTCATCAGCTAACTTCAATTTCCACTGATAGTTACATACTTCGCCCGCGGTCGCGCATGGCCGCCACCTGCAACGTATCATTACATGGCGTAATGGATCGGCGCAACAGGTGCCATGCCTCGCTGTAGAAGCGAAGGGCCAAGGTCCGGCGCCGCAGCACCTCCGGCGTCGGACCCCGGGTCCTCCCGTTCCTCGACTCCGGCTCGACCGAGGATGGCCGCGCCGGATTCGAGGGACGAGGCCGGCTCAGATCCGCGAAGCGAGATTGACCGAGCTGCTGTCGTCGCCACCATGATGCTCGCCGTCGCCGTCGTCATCGTGGCCGTCGTGGTTCTCGTCGTGGAAGGTGTGGAACGAGTTCCGGATGTTGTGGGTGACGGTTCCCTCGTTGGGCTGACCGTTCGCCGCGCTGGCCGGGTCGATCAGCGCGCCGCCACTGGTGAACCAGGTGTTGACGTCCACCAGCAGCGTCAGGTCCACGTTCCCCGCCGTGGTCACCGCGAGCGGCTGGGCGAACTGGAACTCCTGATTGGCCGACACATCGTTGGTGTAGACGAACGGCGTACCGTTGAACGAGCCCACAACCCGGACGCTGATATTGGTGAATTCGGGGTGCAGGGCCAGCAAGGCCTGGTCGGCCGGCGCGTCCGTCAGCTTGTGGATCTGGAAGTGAACGCCCGCGAACGTGCCGGTATCGATCGCCACCGTGAACCCCTGGGCGTTGCCGGGGGTGAGTGGCAGCTCGAGGAGCAGCGGCCCAGCCTTGAACTCTTCGCAATCATCGGCATGGCCGTCATCGTTGTCCCCCGAGTGATCGCCTTCGGCGCAGGCGAGGGCGGTGTCACTGACCCGCTCGAGATCGATCTTCCGGAGGACCACCTGGGCGGTGTCGATGATCAGAGTGTCATTGCCGATGACCTGACTGTCCGGTGCGGCCGCCGCGATGGCGGCGCCTGCCGCGGCGCGGGTGGCGAGGCTGAGACTCAGGTGACCCGCCGGCGAAGAACCAGGGGCGCTGTTGTCGCTGCACGCCGCGATGGCCAGGACAGCGCCGGCGGTCAGGATCATGGAATTGAACGAGTCACGCATTGGGGAACTCCTTCGCGGTATGTGCCGACGTGGATCGAGGATTGCCGAATGTCAGGGTGGCTTGGCAAGCTTGGGGCCGTCTGGCACTATCGTGTAAGTTATTTGTCGATAGATATTTAGATTGTTATGATTGTCTTTATTGTCTGACGATTTGTATCGATATGTCATGGGCTGCAACGTCCCGATACAACGCTGCCAACCCCTTTGGCGCCTGAGCTTTCAGTCCCTACATTCCCGGGTCCTCAACCTCGTGACCGCCTTGATTCGACTTCCGGATTTCCCGATTGCCGGTTTCGGACGGTATTCCTTACTGCTCGGCGCGACAATCGGGTTGCTGAGTTGCGGCGGCAAGGCACCGTGCACCCGCTGCGACACCCTGGTGATTGCCGCCGTCGGCGAGCCCAGCTCACTGGTGCCGCCCGTGGTATTCGAGACCGTGGGCCGAGATATCAGCGATCAGATCTTCCAGCGCCTGGCGGATCTTCCCGCCGGTCACTCCCCCGGGGATCCCACGGCGTATCGTCCCGCGCTCGCCGCAAGCTGGGAGCGTGTCGACTCACTGACCTGGCGGTTCCACCTCCAGCCCAAGGCCCGCTGGTCCGATGGCCAGGCGGTCACCGCCGCTGACGTGGTCTTCTCGTTCGAGGCCTACGCCGATTCGGTGCTCGATGCCCAGGCGCGCTCGGCGATTGCCGGCCACATCACGGCCACCGCCGCGGATTCCGCGACGGCGCTGATCCACTTCGACCACAGCTATCCCGAGCAGCTGTACGACGCCACCTGGCAGGTTCGCATTCTCCCGGCCCACATCTGGAGCAGCGTTCCGCGGGCGCAGTGGGCCAACGACACGGCGGGCGCGCACTTGGTGGGGAGCGGTCCCTATCGCCTGGCGCACTGGGAACGCGGGCAATCGCTCGAACTCGTGGCCCGCTCCACCTCGACGCCGATCCAGCACGTCTTCTGGCGTTTCGCCGCCGATCCGGAAGCGGCGCTCAATCTCGTGCTGGCGCATGAGGCCGACCTGCTCGAGACCCTGACCACTCCCGAGCGTGCGGCGAAAGTCTCCGCCGACTCCACGCTCTCGGTGATTCCCTACCCCTCGGCGGCGTACGGCTACGTTGGTTACAACCTCAAGTCCGGGTTGCTGACGAGCGCGGTGCTCAGGCGGGCCCTCAATCAGGCGGTGGACCGCGGTGCCATCGCGACCCAGCTGTTCGGCAGCGGCGCCAAGGCGCCACCCGGGCCGCTCTCCCAGCTGCTGTGGATCTGGGATGACAGCGTGAAGGTGCTGGCCGCCGACAGCGCCGCGGCCGCGGCCGAGCTGGATCGGGCGGGATGGCGGGCCGGTTCCGACGGAATCCGCCGCCAGGGAGCCAGAAAGCTCGCCTTTGATCTCCTCGTGCCCGGCACCAGCGCAGTGCGCAAACGGGCCGCCGAGATTCTGCAGGAACGCTGGCGCGCGATCGGGGTGGCGGTGTCGGTGACGGCGGTGGATTTCCCGGTCTTCCAGCAGCGTCTGGCGAGCGGCAAGTTCGACAGCTACGTCGCCACCTACCTGGATGAGCCCTCGCCGCGCGGCCTGGCCGATCAGTGGACCACGGCGGGGATCGGCGTGCTCAACTTCGGGCGCTACAGCAATCCCGCCTTCGATCGCCAGTTCGCCGCGGCAGCGGCCGAGGCCGACCCCGCCCGCGCCCGTGTGCTCTGGCGCCAGGCGCTCGACACCCTCAACGCCGATGCGCCGGCGCTCTTTCTTTTCGCGCCAGTCAATCGCGCCGCCGCGAGTCGACGGCTCGGTGCCCTGGAAATCGATCCCTGGTCATGGGTGAGCGGCCTTTCCAGCTGGAAGCTGTCCGGGCCGGGCAAGTGAAGCGGACGCTGGCGGGGCTTGCCGCTGGCGTGCTGACGCTGGCGGGTTGCCGCATCGAGAGGCACGCCGTGGTGCCGGCGGACCTGGTACTCCGGGGCGGTGCCGTCTACACCATGGACGAGACCCGGAGCTGGGCCCAGGCGGTGGCCATCCGGGGTGAACGCCTGGTGTATGTGGGACCCGATAGCGGAGTCGATGTCTTCATCGGGCCCAATACCGTGGTCACGGATCTGGCGGGCCAGATGGTGCTTCCCGGGTTCGAGGACGCGCACATCCATCCGGTGGAGAGTGGCCTCTGGCTGCTGGGGTGTACGCTTGACGACTCCACCACGCAGGCCGGCATCGCGGCGAAGATCTCGTCCTGTGCCAGGTCGCATCCGGACTGGACCTGGGTGCGTGGCGCGGGGTGGCAGCTCCCCATCTATCCCGACGCCAATCCGCGGCGGGAGCTGCTCGACAGCCTCGTGCCCGATCGCCCCGCCTATATGGAATCCGCCGACGGGCATTCCGCCTGGGTCAATTCACGAGCGTTGGCGCTGGCGGGCGTCACCAAGGACACCAAGGATCCGCCCAACGGGCGCATCGAACGTGATCCGAAGACCGGTGAGCCGACCGGCACGCTGCGCGAATCGGCGGCCTCACTCGTGTCGGACAAGCTGCCGGAATATTCCGCCGCCGATCGCGTGGCCGGACTGAGGTTGTCGCTGGCGATCGCCAACCAGGCCGGGCTCACCAGCCTGTATGACGCCAATGCTGACGAGGGGTACCTCGCCGCCTACAAGGCGCTGGATGACAAGGACTCGCTCACGGCGCGGGTCGTCGCGGCGATCCACGTCGATGTCCACGCCGGCGTGGCCCAGATCCCCGCCATGGCGGCGTTGCGGGAGAAGTACCGCTCGCCCCACCTGCGCGCCGGCGCGGCCAAGATCTTTGCGGACGGGGTGATCGAGTCGGGAACAGCCGCGCTGCTCGAGCCGTACCTGCACCGCAACGGCAGCCGGGGCAATGCCAACCTGGAACCGCGGGCCTTCGATTCGCTGGCGATTGCACTCGACAAGGCCGGATTCCAGATCCACATCCACGCCATCGGGGACCGGGCCATCCGCTGGTCGCTCGACGCGCTCGAATCCGCCCGGCGGGCCAACGGCGTGCACGACGCGCGGCCGATCATCGCGCATCTGCAGCTGATCGATTCCGCCGACGTCCCCCGCTTCCGCCAGCTCGGTGTCATCGCGGACTTCCAGCCGCTCTGGGCGTTTCCGGACGATTACATCACCAAGCTCACCGAGCCGCAGCTGGGCCCGGCGCGGTCGCGCTGGGATTATCCGATCGGCAGCGTGGCGCGGAGCGGCGCCACGGTGGTGGCGGGAAGCGACTGGTCGGTCTCCTCGCTGAATCCGCTCGAGGGGATGCAGGTGGCCGTGACGAGGCGGGCGCTGGACGCCGGGCCCGGTCCCGCCTGGATTCCGGAGGAAGTGGTGGATCTCCCCACCATCATCGCGGCCTACACCATCAACGCGGCGTACGCCTT
>DATEHG010000061.1:0-6181 GCA_035279705.1 Gemmatimonadales bacterium | reverse complement strand
TGACGGATCACCCCCTGCTCGACAACTTCGTCGTAACGCACCAGTCCGGGAAAAACGGGCAGCCCCGCGGCATCGGCCGAGGTCCAGCCGGCGGGGCGGAGTGCATTGCTGCTGAGATCGAAGACGGCACCCGACCCCGCGGTCCAGCCGCCATGACCGTCGGGATACGCCGCATACAGCTCGTAGAGCTTCCAGGCGTCCTTGTCGATCACCAGCACATGGCGGTCTCCGCTGCTTCCCGATCCTCCTTCGATCGGGGCGGCGGGAGGAATCGGGTACGGCCCCGGATCGCTCTCGTCGGCATAGTCGAATGAGACCGGCACCCTGGCCGTGGTGCCCGGCACCACGATGTAGGGAATCCCGAAGGGCCCTCCGCCATAGTCGGCACCGAAATCGGGATGCAGTCCCTTGGTCAGGCCGATGCTCGCGATGAGGGCCGCGGAATTGGGATCGACGGGGCGGGTATCGATCGGAGTATTCCAGGGGTTGTCGTCGGGAAACGGACGGCGTCCGTTGAGGCTGGCCCCGATTCCCATGCCGGTGGTGTCCATCCCGGCGTGATTGCCGGGATCGGTGCCGCCACCGCCGCAGGCCATGAGACCGATAAGCCCCCAAAGGGCCAGCATGCGGGATGGCCTGACCAAGTGCAGAATGCCCGAGCGAACCGGGCTTGGGAGGGGGACCGGAAATCGGTGTGCCGCAGCCCGATCAGTCCCCAAACCTTGCCAATCGACGTCCATGGGACCACCTTCTAAGCGCGGGATTCGCATGTAATTATCCTGCCTCAGCCTCGCAGCGTGCCGGTCCGTTCTGCGATTCCGAAGAAAAGCTTCACCGCCAGTCACAAGCGGCAGCCACCGCGTGCTGTCATGCTGACTGGCGAGACTCGCGCCCAAGGACCCCAGCGGCATGCGCCAGCTTCGAATTGGCATTCTCGACCTCGTAACAAAAAGCCCCAATCCATCCCTGTACGGCAGGGTCATGAACGCCAACCTCGCCAGCATCATGCCCCAGGTGATCGGGGTCTGGTGCGAACAGGCGGGGCACCGGGTGACCTTCGTCTGTTACACCGGTCTCGAGAACCTGCTTGAAGAGCTGCCGGCGGATCTCGACCTGCTGTTCATCGGGGCCTTTACCCAGTCGGCCCAGCTGTCCTACGCCTTGAGCGCCATCTTCCGGAAGCGGGGCGCGGTTACCGTCATCGGCGGCCCCCACGCCCGCTGCTATCCCGAGGATGCGGCCAAGTACTTCGACTACGTCCTGGGCTTCACCGACAAGACAATCGTGGCCGACCTGCTCGCCGACTGCGGCCCGCAGCGCCCGGTCGGCAAGCACCTGACCGCGGCCAACCAGCCGCTCGAGCTTCCTTCGGTCCAGGAGCGGTGGCGCTTCATCGAGCCCACCCTGGCCAAGGCGCCCACAATCAAGATCGTGCCGATGATCGGCAGCCTGGGTTGCCCCTACACCTGCAGTTTCTGCATCGATTCCACGGTTGATTACCAGCCGCTCTCCTTCCAGCAGCTGCGCGACGACCTGGTCTTCATCCAGCAGAAGATCAAGAACCCGATCCTCGGCTGGCACGATCCGAACTTCGGCGTCCGGTTCGAAGATTACATGGAGGCCATCGAGGCCACCGTGAAGCCGGGCACCATCCGGCACATCGCCGAGAGCAGCCTGTCGCTCCTGTCGGAGCCGCACCTCAAGCGGCTCCGGGCCAATTACTTCCAGGGAATCCTGCCGGGCATCGAGTCGTGGTACGACATGGGCAACAAGTCCAAGACCCGGAACACGGGCATGGACAAGGTCAAGCTCGTGTCGGAACACGTGAACATGATCCTCCGCTACATCCCCTACATCCAGACCAATTTCGTGATGGGCCTGGACGGGGATCATGGCCCCGAGCCGTTCGAGCTGACCAAGAAGTTCATCGACCTGGCGCCCGGCGCCTTCCCGGCCTATTCGCTGCTCTCCTCGTTCGGGCGGGCGGCGCCGATGAACCTGGATTACCAGCGGGCCAACCGGGTCATGGCGTTCCCGTTCCATTTCCTGAACAACAATCACGCGATGAACGTCCGGCCCAAGAACTACTCGTGGAACGACTTCTACGACGGGCTGATCGACGTGACCCGGTATTCGTTCTCGTGGAAGGCCATCGCCAAGCGCATCCCGGCGACCGAGGGTGCCATCCCGAAGTGGATGAACGTGGTGCGGGCCATGTCGTCGGAGGGCTTCGGGCGGATCAAGTACCACACCATGCTCCGCAAGCGGCTCGACACCGACAAGGAGCTGCGCAGCTTCTTCGACAGCGAGACCACCAAGATCCCGCAGTTCTACGTCGAGCGGATCAAGGAAGACCTGGGCCCGCTGTTCGAGCACCTGCCCGAGGGCGCCATCGAGCACGATCCCAACGCGTGGCTCAAGACGCAGACCCCGGATACCGTGGTGCTCAAGCCGGCCCCCGGCCGCCGCGCCCACCGGCCGGCGCCCGCCGAGCCGCTGCCGGTTCCCGTGTCGTCCAGCGAGGCGTGATGGGGAGCCGTAAGCCGTAAGCCATCAGCTTGCTCCACGAATAGACGACCCCCCGATGCCATAGGCGCCGGGGGGTCGATTGCATTCGAATCAGCTTAAGGCTTAAGGCTTATGGCTTAAGGCCCTGCGTCAGACGACGTAGGAGCGCACCCAATTCTCGAGTTGGGTGAGATCCAGCCCCGCATCCTTGCACGGCCCGCTCGGCAGAGTCATCGTCAGACCCAGCACCGGTACCTTCCCCGCCACGTCGTGCAGGCCGCTTACCATGTCCCGCTCGCACGCCACCGCCACGACGGCGCGGGGCCGCCGTTCACGGATGACGCGACGGGCCAGCTGGCCCCGCGTGGCGACGAAGACCGGCACCTCGTATTTCCCCGCGATGGCCAGCACGCCGTCCAGCGAGGCCTTGGACAGGCAGCGAGGGATGAGCAGCAGCAACTCGCCCTTGCCGACCTTCCGGCCCCGCTGCGACGCCAGCGTGTTGTACACCTTCACGGCGGCGTTCTCGACCCAGTCCCGCCGCCCCAGGTGTTCGGCCACCTTCGACGTCAGGGTCATGAGCCGAAGGAATGGGCCGCGCTCCGCCAGCCGCTCGGGCAGGAGTGGCAGCTTGAGCGCCACCGAGATCAGCAGCAGGGCCCACCAGAGCCAGAGAAGGCCCGCCACTGCGCCGAGCGCAAGCCAGAGGATTCCGGGCAGGGGAGCAGAGAGAAGGGTGATGCGTGGAGCGAGGAGGTAGAGCACCCCGGCCGCGAGGCCGAGAGCAATCGCCAGCGCGGCCGCTGACCAGCCGAAAAAGAGCATCGGGATCGAGTCGAAATTCCCCTGGTCGGGGAGCGGCTTCCCGTCCCACTCGTCCCATTCGTGGCCGAGCCGGCGGTCGACGTCGATGTGGATGAGTTGGGCGCGAGGTACGGAGTCGGTCGTCACGGGGGAAGGGTTTCCCGCCGGCCGTTGCTTGTCAAGGGAGAAGGGAGCGGCCTAGCTTTCATTATATAGCCATGCCGACCACTCCCACTCTTCGGGGTTTGTTCCGGACCGATACCAGGGCCCGGGCCGCTTATTCCGAGGGCGCCGGGATCCATCGTATCGTACCCCGGGCCGTCGCCGTTCCCGCCGAGATTTCCGATCTCCAGGCGCTGATCCGCTGGTCCCGCGACGAAGGAATCCCGCTCGTCCCGCGAGGAGCCGGCAGCTCGATGGCCGGCGCCGCCGTCGGCGACGGTGTGATCGTGGACCTGACCCGGCTGGTGCCTCGCACGCTGCTGGTCGACCCGAAGCAGCGCACCGCGCGCACTGCCGCTGCGGTGACCGTCGCCGAGTTGAATGCCCTCGCGGCCACGCACGGACTCCGGCTGCCGGTCGAGCCATCAAGCGCCCGCTGGGCGACGCTCGGCGGCATGGTCGGTACCAACGCGGCCGGCGCCCGCAGCCTGCGTTACGGCAGTGTGCGGCGGTGGGTGGAGAGTCTCAAGGTCGTCACCGCCGACGCCGAGGTGGCGGAGCTTGCCCGGGGGCGGACCTCAAAGGCGGCCGCGCTCACTCGCTTCGAGGCAGGGCCCGCTCGCGCCATCCGCCAGGCAGCGGATCAGGTCCGCGCGGCATTCCCGCGCACCCGCAAGAATGCGTCGGGGTATGGCCTCGACGCCTGGCTCGACTCAGGTGAGGCAATCGATCTCCTTGTCGGCAGCGAAGGGACGCTGGCCTTCACGACCGAGATCGGCTGGCGGCTTGAGCCGATTCCGCCGCACCGCAGCGCGGTGCGGGTGGCGCTCACCGATCTCGAGCAGCTGGGCGAGGTGGTGCGCGCCCTTTCGGTGCTCGATCCCTCCGCCCTCGAACTGCTCGATCGCACCTTCCTGGACCTGGTCCGGCAGCACCGCGGCCCCGGCGCGCTGCCCGATCTGCCGCCCACCGCCGACGCAGTCTTGATCGTCGAGTTCGAGCGGGAGGCGCAGGCCGCCGCCCGCGAGGCCGCCGCGACCGCGGTCGAAGTAGTCGCGCCCTGGTCCCGCGAAGTGGCCACCGCCCTGACCGAGGCGGAAGAGGAGCGGATCTGGCACCTCCGCCATGCCGCCAGCCCGATCCTGGCCGGACTGTCCGAGCGGCGGCGCTCCGTGCAGGTCATCGAGGACGGCTGCGTGCCGGTGGCTCAGCTGGGCCGGTATATCGGGATGATCCGGACCGCGGCGCTGGTTCAGGGGCTGCAGGTAGTTATCTTCGGCCACGCCGGAGACGGCAATGTCCACGTCAATGTGCTGCCCGACCTCGACCGGCCCGACTGGCGGGACCGGATCGACGCCCTCTTCGCCATGGTGAACACCGCCGTGGTGGAGCTCGGGGGTACGGTGAGCGGCGAGCATGGGGCCGGCCGGCTCCGGGCGGCTTTCCTGGAGCGTCAGTACGGATCGCTGGTCACCGGTTTCTTCCGTGACGTGAAGGCGGCCTTCGATCCGGCCGGCCTGCTGAATCCCGGAGTTGTCATCCCCGATGGGGTGGAACCGCTCACCCGGCTCAAGTTCGAACCCGGCGCCGAACCGCTGCCGCCGGATGTGGCCCAGGCGCTCCGGTCCATCGAGCGGGAAGGCGGGTATGCCCGCTCCCGGCTGGCCGTCGCCGATCAGACGAAAGACCCTCAACCGCCGGCTTCATGAAGATTCTTCGCCTCCCACAGATCTCCCTGCTGGCCCGCCCGCAGTTCACGGCCCCCGAACATCTGCCGGTCCAGTGGAAGGGTCCTTCCACCGACGGCGAGCGCCTGGCCGAATTCGCCGGCCGGCTCTGCTACATGAGCCAGCACAATCCCGCCGGCCGGAGCACCGCCGAATACCTGGAGAACATCCTCAAGCAGGGACACGGATCGGTCTTCGAGCACTCGGTCTACGTGCTGCTCATCGAGGGGATCTCCCGGTCCTGCAGTCATGAACTCGTGCGCCACCGGGCCGGATTCGGCTATTCCCAGCTCTCACAGCGGTACGTGGACGAATCGGACGCGGCCTTCGTCATGCCTCCCGCCATCCAGGGCGATGCGGTGATGGAGCAGGAGTGGCAGACCCAGGTCGAGGCGGCCCAGGCCGCCTACGTCCAGGCAGTGGAGCGGCTGATGGCCAAGTACGACTGGGTGGAGAGCAAGGTCCACCGCCGGAAAATGGCCCGTGAAGCGGCCCGCAGCGTTCTGCCCAATGCCACCGAGGTCAAGATCGTGGTGAGCGGCAACGTCCGGGCCTGGCGGACCATGCTCGAGCTCAGGCTGGGTGAGGGGGCCGAGCTGGAAATCCGCCGGATGGCGGTCGGCGTGCTGCGCATCCTCCAGGCTGAAGCACCGGCACTCTTCGCCGATTTCGAGATCTATCCCGGCGAAGACGGCACGGAATGCGGCCGGGTGGGGTATCACAAGGTCTGAAGACGAGAAACGAGAGACACGAGTCAGGACGGGGGTTCCGACAGCATCGGATCCCCCGTTTTTCGTTGGAGTACCCTTGAATCCGGAAAATTCCGAGTTCGGACCGGCTGGAACCGGCGATTCGATGCTTGAATCATGGTCCGATGACCGGAAATTCAGGGAAAATCCGGATCGAATCGCACTTTTCGCGGTCCGCGATCCATTTTATTCGCGATCCGGACCCTCGATCGACCGCAAATCCTGAAAAAT
>DATEHG010000060.1:0-12560 GCA_035279705.1 Gemmatimonadales bacterium | reverse complement strand
GCGGGGAGCTGGCCGAGCGGCACCAGGGTGGCGGAGTCGATATGGGCGATCTCCCACTCATGGGGCTCCCGCACGTCGAGCAGGACCACGCGCTGCTTCCCTTCCTTCATTTCCCGCTCGAGCGCCCGCGCCGTGATCTCCGACTCCGACGGTCCCGGCGGCGCGGTACCGATGCCGCAGAAGGCCTCGTAGTCGATCAGCTCCCGCACGGTCGGGTGGGTGCCGCACACCGGGCAATCGGGATCGCGGGCCAGCGCCAGTTCGCGGAAGCGCAGCTTGAGCGCATCGAACAGGACGAGCCTGCCGTAGAGCGGCTCCCCGATACCCAGGACCAGCTTCAGGGCCTCCAGGGCCTGCAGGCTGCCGATGACGCCCGGCAGCACGCCGAGCACCCCGCCCTCCGCGCAGGTGGGCACCATCCCGGGAGGCGGCGGATCGGCATAAAGGCAGCGGTAGCAGGGACCGTGACGCGAGTCGAACACCGAGACCTGGCCGTCGAACCGGAGGATGGCGCCGTAGACGAGCGGCTTGCCCAGCATGACGCAGGCGTCGTTGGCCAGGTAGCGGGTGGGGAAGTTGTCCGATCCGTCGATCACCACGTCGAACCGGCGCAGGATCTCCAGCGCGTTGGCGGAGGTGAGGCGCTCGGCGAAGGGTTCCACCGTCACGTGCGGATTGAGATCCTTCAATCGCGCCATGAGCGAGTCGAGCTTCGGTGTGCCGACCGCCGCCGTGCCGTGCGCCACCTGGCGCTGGAGATTGGTAACATCGACCTGGTCGAACTCCACGACGCCAAGGGTGCCGACCCCGGCGGCCGCCAGGTACAGCGCCGCCGGCGACCCGAGCCCGCCGGCGCCGATGAGCAGCACCCGCGCCTGACGCAACCGCGACTGTCCGTCGACCCCGACTTCGGGCAGCAGGAGGTGGCGCGAGTAGCGCAGCAATTCGGCGTGGGAGAGTGGCGTCACGGCGGTCCTGCCCTTCAATGAAAACGCCCGGCCTGGCTGGCCGGGCGGATGGTCCTCGATGGCACCGGCCTACTGGGCGTGGCCCAGCGTGACCAGTTCCTGGACGTGCGGCTCCTGGTCGAGCAGGTCCGCCAGGGTCACGCGGCCCAGCAGATCATCCACTGTCCGCTGGATGGCCACCCAGACCGGCCGGATGCTGCAGGCGGAGCTGGGCTGGCAGCGCTCCTCGCCGACCGGATGCGCCTCGCAGTTCATCTCGAAGGTCTGGCGCTCGGAGGCGGCCATGATGTCCCGCATGCTGATTTCGCGGGTGTCCTTCGTCATGAAATAGCCGCCGCGGGCGCCGCGCACCGACTCGACCAGGCCGGCCCGGCGCAGGCGGAGCAGGATCTGTTCGACGTAGTCAGCCGGCAGCTTTTCGATTTCGGCCAGATCTCGCGCGGCCACGGGCCCCTGACCTGCCCGGGCCCGCTTGGCCAGGTGCATCGAGATGATCAGGGAATACTCTGCCCACGTGGTGATGCGCATGGTGGCAATATGACCGTGTGATCGGGAGTGAGCAAGCTGGCGAAGGAAGTCGCGAGTCGCGAGTCGCAAGCTGCTTCGACTCGTGACTCTCCGCTCGCGACTCGGGCCTCTCACCCTCCTCCTGGGAGACCCTTGCCGCCCGGCACGCCGAGCTCCGTCATGGCGCGGAGATCGAGCACTTCCTCGAGCTCCGCTCCCTTGAGAATGCCCTTTTTCGTCACCAGTTCCTTCACCGTGAGGCCGGTGGCGATCGCTTCCTTGGCGAGCTTGGCCGCTTCGGCGTAGCCGATCTTCGGGGCAAGCGCCGTAACCAGCGCCGGGCTGCGCTCAAGCCAATGGGCGCACATCTCTTCATCCGCCTCGATGCCGGCCACGCAGCGCTCGGCGAGGGTCCGGGTGGCGTTGGCCACGATGATCAGGCCGAAGACGACGTTGTGGGTGATGACCGGCATCATCACGTTGAGCTCGAGCTGGCCCGCCTCGGCGGCCATGGCGACCGTGGTGTCGAGACCCAGCGCCTGGTAGCAGACCTGGTTGACCATTTCGGCGATCGACGGGTTGACCTTGCCCGGCATTATGCTGGAGCCGGGCTGCACGGCGGGCAGCAGGATCTCGGCGAGCCCGGTGCGCGGTCCCGAGGCCAGCAGCCGGATGTCATTGGCGATCTTGTTGAGATCGAGGACGTAGGCGCGGAACGCGCCGCTGAGCGTGGCGATGTCTCCCATGGACTGCATCAGCTGGATGCGGTCCTCGGCCACTTCCAGGGTCAGGCCGCTCACCGCACCCAGGTGCTTGACCATGAGGGCCGGGTACGCGGGTTCCGCGTTGATGCCGGTGCCGACCGCCGTCCCGCCGATGTTCATGGCCCGCAGCCAGTCCGCCGCCTGTTCGATCTTCCGCCGGTGACGGGCGACCGTGTGGCCGTAGGCCGTGAACTCCTGCCCGAGGCGGATCGGTGTTGCGTCCTGAAGGTGCGTCCGCCCGGATTTCATCACATGATCGAATTGCCGCCCCTTGGCCAGCAGCGCGTTCGAAAGGATGTCGAGCGCCTCGTACAACCGGGGCAGAGTGGCCAGGGCGGCGAGGCGCATTGCGGTCGGGATCACATCATTGGTACTCTGCGCCATGTTGACGTGATCGTTGGGATGCACCGGAGCGTACACCCCGCGGGCGGCACCGAGAATTTCATTGGCCCGGTTGGCCAGCACCTCGTTACAGTTCATGTTGTGACTGGTGCCGGCACCCGCCTGGTACACGTCCACCACGAACTGGTCCCGATGCTTGCCTCCCAGCACCTCGTCCGCGGCGGCAATGATGGCATCGGCCAGCCTGGCCTCGAGGCGCCCGGTCTCCTTGTGGGTGACCGCCGCCGACCGCTTGATCCAGACCACGGCATCGACAAAGGCCGGCAACGGCCTGAGCCCGGAGATCGGGAAATTCTCGACGGCGCGAAGGGTCTGTATGCCGTAGAGGGCGTCGGCCGGAACGGCCTTTTCGCCGAGGGGATCTTTTTCGGTGCGAGTCGGAGCCATGACGAATGAAGGGAAGCGGTGAGAGGTGACTGGTAAGAGGTGAGAGGGGTACGACTCTGCCCGCCCTCGAGACACAATTCAGGACCCGGACCAAGATGAACTACTTCTCGACTCTCGATGCCTCGATCCGGTTTGACACGGCCACGATGACCAAGTCGGACCTGGCCCGCGGCGAGACCCTTTTTGCCGGCCTCAACTGCTTCGAGGCGGGCCAGTCGCAGGCGATTCACACTCATGCCGGCGCGGACAAATTCTACCTGGTGGTCAGCGGAAAGGCGAGGATGACCGTTGGTGCGGAAACGCGGCTGGCCGAAACGGGAACGCTGATCTTCGCGCCGGCCGGAATTCCGCACGGCGTGGCCGAAGCCGTGGAACGAACCGTCCTGCTGGTGGCCATGGCGCCGCCGCCGGGGTCCCGGCGCTAGTCCGCCGGTCGCGGCGCCGGTCGCAGCAGGCGCCTCAGGGTTTCCCAGCCGTAGTACCGCAGCGCGAGTGCCGCGCCGAGGAGCACCCCCGCCCCCGACGTATAGAACCGCCAGGCGAGCAGCAGGCGGCCGGCATCATCCCCGAGATCGCCCGCAGCCCCGGCCAGGAATCCCAGCTCGACCGCACCCACTCCAGAGGGTGTCGGCAGGATCAGCTGGCTGTAGAGCAGCGCAAAGCTTCCCAACAGCACGGGACCGAGCGGCGGATGGTCGGGCAGGGTCAGGACCAGCACGGGAAGAATCGCGACGCGGGTCACCACATTCACGGCGGTACAGGGAATGCTGGCGAAGATCGTCCAGCGGGGAGTGCGACGCCAGTAGACCATCATGCGACGGGCCGAGCGGCGAAGGCGCGATTGATGGCGCGGGAACCGGCGGCGGACCATCAACCAGGCCGCCAGTGTCAGCAGGCCGATGACGATCATCCACTCCGCACCGTGCCGGGCGCTCCGGGTGAGTGCCGGCCCCGCCTGCGCCCACCACTCCGGGGCATAGCGCCAGCCGAGCCAGACTCCGAATCCCACGATCACCGGCCAGGCCGCCAGGATTTCAACGCTGATTGCCACCAGCGCCGCTTCCGCTGGAAGGCGGCTCCGCAGGAGCCCGGCCAGCCGCGCGGGCTCACCGCCGAGGCGGAGCGGTGTGACGGCGCAGGCGGCCTCGCCGAAGGCATTCGCGGTAAATGCCTCCCAGAACGAAATCGGGTGCCCCATGCCGCGCACGTACCATTCGATGCGCCAGGCCCGGAAAATCAGGTCGAGGCCCACGAGACCGAGACAGATCAGGTGCGCAGTCGAGTCCGGCAGCATCACACCCGCGCTCCGGCGGCCGCGACGATTTCACGATAGTGGCGAACAAGGTCCGTCATAACCAGCGGCCAGGCGTGCCGCGATTCGGCGTACTGCCGCGCCCGCGGGCGCAGGCGTTCGGCTTCACCCAGCAGGGCTACAACTTCGGCCGCGCAGGTGTCGGTCTCCCCTGCAGGGTAGAGTCGCCCGGCACCCGAGCGCTCGACCAGCTCCGCGGCGCCGCCGCTGGCCACCGAAACCACCGGAGTGCCTGACGCCAGTGCTTCGAGGGCCGAGAGTCCGAAGGTCTCGGCCGGCCCCGGCGCGACCAGGCACTCGGCGTTGGCCAGGAGATCGGCGAGTCGGGCGCGGTCCCGCTCGAAGGCCCGCCAGACGATGCCAGGATGGCCAAAGCGCCGCTGCAGGCCGGCTTCCATCGGGCCGTGGCCCACGAGCACGAGGGTGGCGCTCGTGCGGCGATGCACCTCGGGCCAGGCTCGGAGAACGGTCTCGACCTGCTTCTCCGGAGTGAACCGGCCGGCGTAGACCACGTATGGCGCGTCGGGCAGGGCGAGACGCAACCGCGTCTGCGGGTTACGCCGGGATGGATGGAAGAGGTCGAGGTCCACGCCGAGGCGGACCCGCCGGACATTCGGCACGCCCGCAGCTTCGAGTTCCAGAGCGATCGTTTCGCTGGAGGCGAGCGTCGCCGCGCAGCGCGCCCCGACCCGCCGCACGTGGCGCCAGGCCAGGCGCTCGGCCCAGCGTCGCCAGATCCTGCCGCGGGGTCCCGCCGGATTCACGATGCGCGGCAGATGAGTGTGGTAGAACCAGACGAGCGGAATGCGGAGTCCACGACTGGCGCGAGCCGCGACCGAAGGCACCGCGAGTGAGCTGCCCAGTTCAATCAGCGTCGGCGCCTCATGCTCGAGGACGCGACGCAGGCGGCGGCTGTCGAGCAGCCAGCGATAGGTCCGCTGTCCCGGCATGCGCGGGCCGCGGATGCGATAGACCCGGTTGTCGTCATCCTCCACGGCGTCCCGCTCTCCGGGCACGACCAGGATGCGCGCGAAGCCGGCATCGGCGGCGAGGAAAGCGCCTTTGGCCAGCAGGTAGGTCCTGATGCCGCCGGTATCGCTGCCGAAATACTTGGTGATGTCGAGGAGCCGAAGCGCAGCGGCCGGCCGGAACCGGGCCGGCAGCCGGGAAGTCAGCAGGTCGAACGCCGGCACAGCGGAAGCGAGGGCAAGATCGGCGGTGGAGGTCAATCGGAGCAGTCGCCGAGTGGATAGACGGTGCCACAGTTGGGGCACGGGTTCTTGCAGCCGAAGGCGCGGGAGACCACGGGAAAGCCGCAGCGGTTGCAGACGGGAGGGGGGGCGGGGGGGCGGGGGGGCAGAATTGCCCCGCTGCCCCGCTGCCCCCCCGCGTCAGCCGCGACTCTACTCAAGGCGCGCCGCCCCGGTGAGGAAGGGATTGGTCATCCGTTCCACGCCGACGGTGGTTTCGGGTCCATGTCCGCTGTACACGATGGTGGAATCGGGAAGGGTCAGGAACTCGCGGGTGATCGAGCTCATCAGCGTGCCCAGGTCGCCGCCGGGGAGGTCAGTGCGGCCGATGGAGCCGTTGAACAGCACATCGCCGCCGAAGATCACCCCGGGACCCGCGAAGCTCACGCTGCCCGGGCTGTGGCCCGGAGTCGGCCGGACCTGGAAGGCGATATCTCCGACTGTGAGGATCTGGCCCGCTGCGAGATCGGCATCCGGAGGTGGCGGCGGATCGAGATGCTGCCCCATCCACTCTCCCTGCGCGGGGAGCCCGTCGTACAGCGCACGGTCGGCGGGATGCAGGAGAATCGGCACGCCGGTGGCAGCCTTGATCGCGCCGACGCCCATGATGTGATCGACGTGGGCATGGGTGAGCCAGATCGCGGTCAGCGTCCAGGCGCGGGTATCGAGCTCCGCCAGGAAGAGCTGCGGCTCCTCTCCCGGATCGATGATGGCCGCGAGCTTCCTCCGGCGGTCGGCGACCAGATAACAGTTCTGGACCAGCTGCCCGTTGGGAATCGCGACCACATCGAGTTCAGGCAACGGCGGCGGACCTCCGTTCGGTCAGGTATTTCTCGACCGCGATCGCAGCCGTCGTCGCGTCACCCACCGCCGTGGTCACCTGGCGGGTGAGCTGCACCCGGAGGTCGCCGGCGGCGAAGAGGCCCGGAATCGACGTCATCATCCGGTCGTCGGTGACGACGTACCCCGCGGCATCGTGCGCGAAATGGCCCTTGATCAGTCCCGAGTTGGGCCGGAAGCCGATGAAGATGAAGCAGCCGGTCACTTCGAGCCTGGACGTACTGCCGATCTCGCTGTGCTCGAGCTCCAGATACTTGAGACCGGTCGGATCACCGACCAGGGCGTTCACCTTCTGATTCCAGATGATCTCGATCTTCGGATTGGCCATCAGCCGGTCCTGCAGGATCTTGGAGGCCCGGAGCTGGTCCCGGCGGTGCACCAGGTACACCTTGGCGGCGTAACGGGTCAGGTAATCCGCCTCCTCGACCGCCGCATCACCCCCGCCGACCACTGCGATCGTCTCGCCCTTGAAGAAGGCTCCGTCGCACACCGCGCAATAGGAAACGCCGCGGCCGGCGTACTCCGCCTCGCCGGGCACTCCCAGCTTCGTGGGCGTGCCACCCGCGGTCAGGATCACGGCCGGGGCCCGATAGATATGTCCCTGCGTCGTCTCGACATGGAAGGTGCCATCGGGCTGGCGCTCGATGCTCTCCACGTTCTCCTGGCGGATCTTGGCGCCGAACTTTTCGGCATGCTCGGTCATCCGGTCCGCCAGCTCGCGGCCGAGGATGCTGGTGAATCCGGGATAATCCTCGATCTTTTCAGTGTTGAGCAGCTCGCCACCGGGCACGCCGCGCTCGAGCAGTACAGCATCGAGCATCCCGCGACCGGCATACATGGCCGCACACAGGCCGGCGGGACCCCCACCGATAATCAGCACATCATGGTCGAATACGTTGGACATGGAACTGGTCGTCAGTCGTTGGTCGTTCGTCATTGGTGATCGGTCATCAGCCCTGCGGCGTGACCGGCTGTCAGTACGAAATATAGCCCGGCCGGGAACTGGTCACGCCTGGCCCAGGTGGAGCAGGCTCAGCGCCCCGTGACAGCTTGAGATTGTTCCCACCAGCACGCTGACCGGGGCGCCGGAAGCGCCCGCCAGTGTCACGGCCAGGTCGCCGCCCAGCACGTCGGCCACGCCGAACGTCCCCACCCCGAACACCTGATGCTGGCAGGCGAACAGTACCGGCTCGGCCACGACTCCCTCGCCTGCCAGCCGCTGCGCCAGCCGCCCGGCCGCTTCGCTCATTTCCCAGGTGCGGGGACCGCGGATAACCGGGCAGATGGCGGGCTCGATGCAGTGGGTCGGGCAGAGCCAGTCGGCGAACGAGACGTAGCGGGTTCCGTCCGGCGCCTGCATGTCATAAGGCGTCCCGGGACCCGCCGGCACCGGTCGAGCCACGACTTGCCGCGAGGGCCACCTCAGCCGGGCCCGCCGCACCAGCCACTCGTACATCAGGTGCGGCATCAGTGGAGAAGGAACGATCTGACCGGGGAGACCGGATCTGGACTCGGGGGACGCGAGGTAGTCGTCGAGAAACCCGCCCCAGTCGCGGGCCACGAGTTCACGATGGGGTCCCGGGCCAAGTTCGCGGGCCGTCTGGCAGGCTGGATTGCGATCGACCACGAGCAGCCTGGCATAGCGCACCTTTCCCAGCTCTGCCGCGCGCTCCAGCTGGCGGACATAGAAGGTGCCGTAGCAACCGCCGCCGATGATGATGACATCACCCCAGCTGAGGGCCGCCGATCCGGCCCCCGCGTCGACCGGCGCCGGGTGGGTCATGGCTCAGCGCTGCAGCCGGCCGCCGTCGACGACCAGAGTTTCGCCGGTCACGTAGTCGCCGCCCTCGAGGAGATAGAGCACGGCCGAGACGATATCGTCCGGCGACCCGAGCCGCTTGAGCGGGGTGGTGGACTCGAGATGTCCCGCCGCCGCGGCACTCCATTCGGCGGGGATCAGCACGGCCCCGGGCGCGATGGCGTTGACCGTGACTTCGGGGGCGAGGGAAACGGAGAGCACGCGCGTCAGCATGATCACGGCCGACTTGCTGATGCTGTGCGCGGCGTAGCCGGCCCACGGCTCCATCCCGCCCACGTCGGCCATGTTGATGATCTTCCCGCGGGCCGCCTTGAGCGCGGCCGCCGCGCCCTGGGCGCAGAAGAAGCCGGCCCGCAGATTGAGCGCAAAGATGTCGTCCCACAGTTCGGGTGTGGTCTCGGCCGCGGTGGCCCTGACCATGACGGCCGCGCTGTTGATCAGCACATCGAGCCGCCCCATGCGGGCCACCACCTGCCCGGCCAGTGCGCGGGCCGCGTGGGCATCGCGGAGGTCGGCGGCGAAGAGTTCAGCCTGCCCACCGGCCCCCTGAATCTCCCGCTGCAGTTCTGCCGCCCCACTGCCCGACGCGTGATGGTGGATGGCCACCGCCATCCCCCGCCCCGCCAGCCCCGCCGCGATCGCCCGTCCCAGCCGCTTGCCGCCGCCGGTGACGAGCGCGACTCTGCCGACCAGTTCCACTCAGGCCACTCCGCCGATGACCGGCAGAATGTGACCCGTAATCCCGCCGGAGCTGGGATCGGCCAGAAAGAGCACCGCGTCGGTGAGCTGATTCAGTTCGACGTACCGGGCCCCGGCCCCCGCCGAGGCCACGTTATCCGTGGTGCGGACCATGCCCGGGGCGACAGCGTTGACCCGGACCCCGCGCGCCAGGAACTCGAGTGCCAGACTCTGCGTCATGGCGGCGACTCCGGCCTTGGCCGCCGAGTAGACGGCCATCTGCGGCGCCGGCTGGTAGTAGGCCACGGAGGCGAAGTTCACGATCGCCCCCTTGGTCGCCGTCAGCGCCTCGGCGGCGCTCTGGGAGAGCAGGAACGCCGTCTTGAGGTTGATGGCGATCTCACGGTCGAAGTCTTCGACCTTCGTGCCGGCGACCGGGCCGTAGGTGGTCAGCCCGCCCGCCACATTGATCACGCCGTCGAGCCGGCCGAAGTGCTTGAGCGCGGTTTCAACGCAATGCCGGGCCACGTCGGGTTCGGTCAGGTTGCCGGCGGCGGGACGGGCGTCGATTCCGGCGGCGGCAAACTCCTTGACCCGTTCGGCGACTCCCACGGCATTGACGTCCGCGGCCACGATACTTGCTCCCGCCGCACCGAAGGCGAGGGCGATGGCGTTGCCGATCTGCCCTTTCCGCCCCACGCCGCTGATCAGGACCGACTTGCCGGTGAAGTCGAATTTCGTCGCCATTAGCGCTCCTCAGGCCCCAGGGCCTCGAGTACGATGGATGCTCCCGGCGCACCGGGAATCGCGGCCAGCACGGTGCCGTCGACGTCGATGAGCACCACGCCGCGCTGGATCATGCCGTCCGCCCCGACGACACCGTACGCCCGGGATACGGCGAGCGAGGCATCGGACAGCAACGGGACGTTGATCCCCAATCGCGCCGCGTAGGCGGCGTGCGCGGTGGCGGCGGCCGGATTGACGCCGTAGGGCTGCACCCCGCGGAACCGGTAGTCGGTCCACTCCTCCTCGAGGGCGGTGAGCTGGCGGTCGCACCCGGGACTGTCGTTCGCCGGGTAGAAGACCAGCAGCACCGGCCCCTCGCGGCGAATCCTCGTCAGATCATAGCGCCGCCCATCGGATCCCTCGAGCACGAAGTCCGGCGCCCGCTCGCCCGGCTTGATCATCCCCCGGACGAGCCTGCCGCTGGTCGGGCGGCCTCCAGGCGATCCAGCCAATCCAGCGGCACCTCCTGGGACCCCAGCGGGGCATGGGTGCCCATGCCGGCGTCATCGCCGTGCCAGTCGCTGCCGCCAGACCGCGCCAGGCCCAGCGCCAGGGCCAGGTCCGTGAGGCGGGAGCGCTGGTCGGCGTCGTGCGCCGGGTGGCGGGTTTCAACCGCATCGAGCCCGTCGTCCTTGAAGCGCCGGAGCACCGAGCGCGAGCCGCGATCCTTGAGATGTGCGGCGGATACGACGCCGCCGACCGAGTGCACCAAATCGGCCACCTGCCGGAGCGTGGGCAGTTCCTTGTCCACGTACCCGGGACGCCCGCGACCGAGGTAGCGGTCGAACGCGTCATTCACCGAATGCGCCTGGCCACCGCGCACCAGCGCGCGCGCCAGGTGCGGCCGGCCAACGGCGCCCCCGGCCGCCTCGGCCAGGAGATCGTCGAACTCGACCTTGAGCCCAAGCGCCTGGAGGCGGGAGACCATCTTGCGACCCCGCTCGGAGCGGCCGCTCCGGGCGTCGACCAGGAACCGGTTGAGCGACGGAGAATCGGGCGGCAGGAAGTAGCCGAGGAGGTGCATCTCTCCCCACGGGGCTGCGACCGAAAACTCGCAACCCGGGACGACCCGCAGGCCAAGGCCGGCCCCGGCCGCGATCAGCTCGGGGAGACCGTCGAGCGTGTCATGATCGGTGAGCGCGATCGCCGCCAACCCCGCCCTGGCAGCCGCGCTGGCCACCTCGGCTGGAGTCTTCTCACCATCGGAGGCCGTCGAGTGGGTGTGGAGATCGACGAATCGTTCTGCGGCAGCGGTCAGCGTCGGTACTCCGTTTCAGGCGCAGTCCACGAGGGCTGAGAGCGCTGGAACAGCTCCACCAGCTGCGCCTCGGGCAGCTCGGCCAGGGCACGCTCGGGACTGCGCGAGCCGAGCGGTGCGAAACGGGTGACCCGCTCCTCGCGGCCCCTGGCACCGGCGCGGCTGAACACCAGCCCGATCTCGTCCCGGGTGTACTGGGTCACCCGGCCGGTCGATGATACCGACCAGTCCTGACCGCTCACATTGATGGTACGGCGAGGCATACGGTTCGATCCTTTGTCAGGGCGGGCGAAAACCGGCTTCGCCCCTACTCCTCAGGCTGGTCGGTCGGACTGCCGGCCAGCGGCACTTCAGACCACAACTCCCAGGCATCCGCGGCGTACTCGGCCACTGCCGCGAGGCGCCGCTCCACCTTGAGCTCTTCGCCGGTCCGCGAGGCGCGGCTCCGGTGCGAAATCGGGCTCGGACTCTCGGTGAACTCGAGGAACTGTCCCGCCTTCCGGGGATTGCGGAAGACCCAGAGGTTCTGGCCTCGCCGCTCGAGCAGCACCGCAAGCTCCGCCACGGCGGCCAGGTACTCCTCCTCCTTGCCCGCCGCGACAGTAACGCGGGAAACGGTGAGCGCGCGCGGCAAGCTACACCGCCGATTCGGGGAAGGCCTCGAGCATCTTCTTCACATCGGCCATGAATTTGTCGGCATCCGATCCGTCCACGATGCGATGATCGAATGCCAGCGAGAGCATGCCCTTGGTCCGGATGCCGATCGAATCGGAGCCATCGGGGAGGGTGACGACCGCGGGGCGCTTCTCGATCGTTCCGACCGCCATGATCGCGGCCTGGGGCTGATTGATGATCGGCGTGCCGATGTAGGAGCCGAACACACCCGGGTTGGTAATGGTGAAGGTGCCTTTCTGAACCTCATCGGGCGACAGCTTCTTGTTGCGGGCGCGCTCACCGAGGTCATTGATCGCGCGGGCCACGCCGAGCAGCGAGAGCTCGTCCGCGTGCCTGATCACCGGAACGATGAGACCCCAGTCGAGCGCCACGGCCATCCCGATGTTGACGTCGCGGCGGAAAATCGTCGCCTCACCGGAGACGGCCGAATTGATGATCGGGTGCTGCCGCAGATTTTCAGCGACCGCCTTGGTGATGAATGCGGTGAACGTGAGATTCACGCCACGCTCGGCGTATTCTTTCTTCTTCCTGGCCCGCAGCTGCGCGATGCGGGTGTAGTCGATCTCGAACAGGGTGTTCACGTGCGCCGAAACCCGGCGCGACATGACCATGTGGTCCGCGGTGAGCTTGCGGATCCGCGACCAGGGTTCGACCCGGTCGCCTTCCCACGCCTCGACGGCAGCAGGGGGGGCAGGCGGGCGGGGGGGCGGTGACTGCGTGGTCAGTGCAGGGGCCGGTGCCGCGACGGGAACCGCTGCGGGAGCCGATGTGCCTGCAATCGCGCCGAGCAGGTCCTGCTTGGTGACGCGACCGGCAAGACCGGAGCCCTGCAGCGCCGTGACATCAATGCCGTGGTCGGCAGCCATCTTGCGCACCAGCGGCGTCGAGCGCCGCCGCAGCCGCTCCTCGGCCGA
>DATEHG010000059.1:0-21715 GCA_035279705.1 Gemmatimonadales bacterium | reverse complement strand
AGATCAGGACGGGCCTCGAGGTGGGCCTCAGTCCGTCCGACTTCAAGGCCGCGCTCGTCTCGGTGGACAGCGCCGCCCGCCTGGCGGGGCAGTGACGCTCCAGCGCCGTCACTGGCTGGCCCTGTCGATTCTCGGACTGGCGCTCGCCGCCTCCGTCACCAGCCTCGGCAATGGATTCGCCTACGACGACCAGGCCATCATCGTGGGCAATGCGCAGGCGCACTCGCTGGCCGGCCTGTGGCACCGCTTTCTCGAGCCGTACTGGCCTCCCGACCGCGGCAGCGGACTCTACCGCCCGCTCACGATCATCCTGTTCGCCCTGCAGTGGGCGGTCGGCGGCGGGACGCCGCTCGTCTTTCACCTGGTCAACGTCCTGCTCTACGGCGCGCTCGCGCTGCTGGTCTTCCAGCTGGCGCTCCAGCTGCTCCCTGAGCCCTCGGCCTGGGCCGCCGCCGCACTCTTCGCGGTGCACCCGGTCCATGTGGAAGCGGTCGCCAACGGTGTGGGACAGGCGGAACTGACCACCGCGCTCGCGGTGGTTGCCGCGGCCCTGCTCTACATCCGCTGGCGAACCGCGGCGCCGTCGCAGCCGCTGAGCGCACCACAGGCCGCCGGCCTCTGCCTGCTGTACCTGGTCGCCTGCTTCGGCAAGGAGCACGGTGTCGTGCTTCCCGCCCTGCTGCTGCTCGCTGAGTTGGTGTCGGTCGAAGATCCATCACCAGGGCGCGAACGGCTGCGGCGCCTGGCTCCATTCTTCATCGTTCTTGCGTTCGTCGGGGTCGGCTACCTCGCGGTGCGGGCCCGGATCCTGTCCACCATTCCATCCGATATCCAGGCCCTGAGCCTGCAGCCACTCACCGCCATGCAGCGGGGCATGACCGCGCTGGCCCTGGTGCCCGAGTGGCTCCGCCTGCTCTTCTGGCCGGTCCATCTGCAGGCGGACTACGCGCCGCTCGAGACCCGGATGATGACCGCCTTTGAACCGATAGTGGCGCTCGGAGCCCTGCTGCTCGTTGCGCTGGCCATCCTGGCTGTGCGCCGGCCCGGGGCGAAGGGGGTGGTTCTCTTCGCGGCGGGATGGATCACCCTCGCCCTTCTGCCCGTGAGCAATCTGCTCGTCGTGTCGGGCCAGATCCTGGCGGAGCGCACCATGATGCTCGCGTCGGTCGGTGCGGTGCTGGTGATCAGCCAGCTCCTCCGGCTGGCCGAGCGGCCGGCCTGGGCGTCCCGGGTGGTCGTGGCGTTGCTGCTCGCCGGAGGGCTGGCGGTGAGTGCCCTGCGACAGCCGGTCTGGGCCTCCGACGAGTCTCTCATCACCCGGACGGCCGCCGACGCTCCGCGGAGCTACTGGGCCCAGTGGATGTACGGCGACTGGCTCTTCACTCACGGTCAACCGGCGGAGGGCGAGCGCCACATGCGGCTTGCCGTCCAGCTCTATCCCGACAACCCGTACATTCTCCGCATCCTCGCCGGGCGCTATCAGGACAACGGCTTCTGTCCGGCCGCCGTCCCGCTCTATCAGCGGACTTTGGCCTTGCGTCCTGCATGGTGGGAGGTGCGACTGCGACTGGCCGACTGCCTGCTTGCCGAGGGCCGGCAGCCTGACGCCGCCGAGGTGATCCGGACCGGTATCGCGCTCGGCGAAAATGTTAAGCAGCTCATCGAGTATCAGAATCAGCGTCTTTCCGCCCGGGATTCCACCAGAACGCCCCTGCCGCGCTGAACAGCGACTCGATCGCGGGCACCCCCGCCGGCTCCGCCGACCCGAAGAATTTCTCGCCAACAGTTTGCCGCTGTAGTGATGCACTCCCATTTCACCATGTGGAACGGATGGCACCCGTGTTGCCCCTTCCGGATGCGCCCGCGGAGCCGCGGGCGGCGCGGCCGGCCTTCGGCCTGGCAGTCACCTGCATCGGGAGGAACCAATGTCGGACCGGAAGGGCTTCACTCTGATCGAGCTGCTGATCGTCGTCGTGATCATCGGCATCCTGGCCGCGATCGCGATTCCGAAATTCGCGGCCACCAAGCAGAAGGCCTATATGGCCGCCATGAAGGCGGACCTGCGGAACCTGGCCACCGCCGAGGAGGGGTACTTTGCCGATAACACCGCCTACTTCACCGGCACCTGGACGTCGTCCACCACCACCAACGCCTACACCCCGTCGGCCGGGGTCACCATTACGGTTACCGGGGCGGGCACTGGCTGGAGCGCGACGGCAAACCACGCTCAGGTGGCGGGTGTCACCTGTGCGATCTTCTACGGCACCAGCACGGCGGTTGCCCCGGCCACGGTCGAGGGCGAGCCGAAGTGCCAGTAGCCGGATTCCCGGAATGCCCCTGCCTGCGCAAAGGCGGCGCCGGAACAGCGGCGCCGCCTTTGTTGTTTCCAGCCCCCCGCATCGGCACATGTTCGGGCCGCCTGAGGGCCGGGGTCCGCGCCCAATCTGGCCAGGAATTGGCCTCGCTCGGGCCGCTCTCAGGGCCACCCGGCAGTTTTTCCCTCCCCTACTCTTGCAAAATCCTTGAGCCGGCCCTCGGGAACGCCTCGGATCTGGCCCCTCCGCCCGATCGTAAGCCATTGACCGCAAACGACATCCCCTGGGGGGAGGGGGGGTGGCATACCCGTTGCTTTACATCCGGCCGGGCGTGAGATCATGGGATTCTCGGCTCGACAACCGTCACCTGTCTGACTCTTGGAGGAACAATGTTCAACCGCAAGGGCTTTACCCTGATCGAGCTGCTGATCGTGGTCGTCATCATCGGCATTCTTGCCGCGATCGCGATCCCGAAGTTCGCAGCCACCAAGCAGAAGGCGTACCTGGCCGCCATGAAGGCGGACCTGCGCAACCTGGCGACTGCTGAGGAAGGCTACTTCGCCGACAACACCGCCTACTTCGTGGGCACCTGGACCTCGTCCACCACGACCAACGCCTACACTCCGTCGGCTGGCGTGACGGTGACGGTGGTTGCGGCCGGTACCGGCTGGAGCGCGACGGCGAACCACTCGCAGGCGGCGGGCAAGACCTGCGCGATCTTCTACGGTACCAGCACGGCGGTTTCGCCGGCGACCGTCGAAGGCGAGCCGAAGTGCAACTAAGCCTCGCGGCTTAGGTCAGACAGGAAGGCGGGGGCGGCAGCCTGGTGGTTGCCGCCCTCGCTGCTTCAGGGAGTGCCGGGATTGTGCGGGGTGAGTCGGACCGCGCGTCGCATGTCTTCTCGGGAACAGAATTCGCTCGTCGGTGTGGCACCAGTTGTGCTATATGTAAGGCTGTTCAGGCCGCCCCGAAGCGGGGCCGGTCGCCGGGCCCCGTGGGCCCGCGCATGAGACCAGTGCCGAATATTCAGGGCATCGAGCGGAGGAGGGAAGTGGTTATGCGGCGCAATCGAGCGGGCTTCACGCTGATCGAACTGCTGATCGTGGTCGTGATCATCGGCATTCTGGCCGCGATCGCGATTCCGAAATTCGGCGCGACCAAGGTGAAGGGCTACGTGGCCGTAATGCGTTCCGATCTCCGGAACCTGGCGACGGCGCAGGAAGCCTACGTGGCGGACAACAACACCTATTTCAGCGGGTCGGTGCCCAACACCGCGCTCATCTACAATCCCTCCAGCGGGGTTACGGTCACGATCACGGAAGGCACCCCTGCCGGCTGGGCGGCCACGGCGGCGTATCCAGCCGGAACCACCCGCACCTGTGCGGTCTTCTACGGCAGCGCGACTGCGCCGCCGCCGTCCAGTGTCGAAGGCCAGGTGGCCTGCACGCCCTAGCGGGGTGATCCGGGGTGGACCGGTCGAAAGACCGCTCCGCCCCCGGGCAGGGTGTCCACCAGCTCCAGCTGCTTTTCTTCCCGCCACAGCCGCTCCACCGCCAGGGCCTCCGGCGTGCCGCCTCCGGGCAGCACGATGAACGCGGGGCCGAACTGATCCTGAATCCTCCGCAGGTTGTCTTCGGCCACGGCACTCGTCTGGGCCCGCACCTGCTCCGCCGCGGTCCATGACAGCACCGGCACCGCGCGGCGTTCGGTATACAGATAGAGCATCGGATCGTTCTCGGTGGCCACCACCGCATCGAGCTCAGTGTGGGCCCGGACCCAGCGCACCGCTGGCTCCATAGCCTGCGCCCCGGCCACTTGGGGCGCCTCCCACGATCGCCTGACCAGTCCTTTCCCTTCCCGCATCAGGTAGCCAAGAACGCCGGCACCGGCCAGGCACGACAGTGCGATGGCGTGCACCCGGCGGGGTGATGCCCGGCGCGAGAGCCGGGCAAGATTCGCCAGACCGAGCGCAAGGCATACCGTCACCAGCGGCCAGATGCCCCACACGAATCGGTCCGGCGGATAGGGCCAGACGATGACCAGCATCAGGTAGAGGCCGAGGCTCGTCGCGAGAAAGGCCGAGCTCCGGGCCAGTGAGCGGATCCCGAGGACCAGCACGGCGCAGCCCGCGGGAATGACGAGCCAGCTGATCCACCCCGGACCCGGGGGCGTGAGCAGGACTGCCAGCGGCCGCAGCAGCTCCGTCAGGTTGTGCCCGGCAATCCGGGCGACGAGACGCACCCCTTCGCTCCGCAGGCTCTCCCCGTACCAGCCCGAGTAGGAGCCGTAACTGCCGGAGAGGATGGCGGGCACCTCGCCCGCCCGCGTTCCACTCCACAGAACCCACGGCGCCACCACGGCCAGCATTGCCCCCGCCGCAATACCGGCAGCCCGACGGCCGCGCGCGCGCATGAGGAGGAGGAGGCCTACCGGGAGGACCACCGCGCCCACGCTGCGCACCAGGAAGAGGAGACCCCAGACGACACCCGCCAGCGCGTGCCGGCGAATCCCGGCTTCAGGCGCAAGTGCGCGCTCCGTCACGGCTGCGGCCGCGACGAGCAGCACGAGGAAGAGCGGTTCGGAGAAGGGGATCGTGCTGAAGGCAAGTACCGGCACGGCCAGCACTCCGGCCACGGTGCCCAGGGCAATGACCCAGGCGGGTGCCTCGGAGCGCGAGAGCACGCTCACAATCCCGCCCGCCGCGACCGCCATCAGCGCCGCATTGAGGACCTTGGCGAGCAGGAGCACCCGCGGCAACTCGCCACCCAGCCACCAGCAGATCGCGAGAAGGGTCGGGTAGCCGGGAGGATAGTGAACGGCCGCCGGAGTCCCGGGAAGATTCAGGTAGCGGAACCCCGCCCCCTCGGCGAGCGCACGCCCGAGCGTGAGATAGATCCCGTCGTCATAGAAGACGCCTGCCGGCGCCGACCCGATCGCCCACAGTCCCACGGAGAGTACGACCAGCGCCGTGAGCGGGGCCGGCCACCCGGGATTGCCGGGTACCGGTGTGTCGACCTGTTGTGAAGGCATCACCGAAGATAGCGCGGCGGGCAATCCCGCTGTGATCCGCAGCGCGCGTTGCCGGACCCCGCCTCTGCATCGCAAAGATGCCGATCGATCGCCGGGTCGCGGTTAGTGTGGCCCATGCTTCGCCGCACCCGCTCCTGCCGCCCGTGCCGTGCCGATCTCCGCGGCCTCTCACTGGTCGAGGTCATGGTCGCAGTGGTCCTGCTTGGCATCGGAACCACGCTGCTGGCCACCGCATTGGCGCGGGCCATGGCGTCGGTAGCCGGGAGCCGGCTCGATGTCGTCGCTGCCACGCTGCAGCAGAGCCGGATCGAGCAGCTCCGCGCCCTTTCCGGGGATCGTTGTGCTACCCCGCTTGGTGGAGTCACCGAGGCAGCCGCCGGCCTCACCGAGCGATGGGGTGCTCATGCGGTCGGCACCTCGCTCGAGATCGTCGATACCCTCGTCCGATCCGGGGCGGCCACGGTGCCTTTGCGGACCCTCCTCGTGCGGCTGCCCTGCCAATGAGCGGGCGGCGAGGGTTCACCCTGATCGAGACGATGATCGCGCTGGCGCTGGGCCTCGCGGTCTGCGCCCTGGCGCTCAAGCTCCTCATGGGCCAGCAGCGGCTGGCCCGCCTCGAGGCCGCCAGGGTGGAAACCCAGCTGACTCTGCATGCCGCGCTGACCTACCTCGTCAGGGAACTCCGCCCCGTCGGCGCGGGGCCCGATCTTATCGAGATGGGATCGGACGCGATGACATTCCGCGCGACTCGCGGTTTCGCCCTGGCCTGTGACGTGAGCGGTTCGGCGTTGCTGATCCGGGTGCAGGACCGCTACGGCACCCGGATGCCTGTGCCGGGGCGCGACTCCATGCTCCTCTACTGGGCCGGGGACTCGGCGACGCGCGACGACGATCGCTGGCTGCCACTGCCGATTGCCGGCGTCGGGCAGGGTACCGGCTGCGGCGGAGTTCCCGTGGTGATCCTGTCCACGGTGTGGGACAGCGCCGGCGGTATTCCCGGCGGGTTGAGGTTCCCCGCGCCACTCCGCATCTACGAAATCCTCCAGGTCCGGGCCTACCAGTCGGACGGCCGGACCTGGCTCGGCGCCCGCTCCGTCTCGGCGGGAGAGGTCATCCAGCCGGCGTTCGGGCCGCTGGCCGATGCCGGCCTCCGGTTCGATTTTCTCGACCCGCAGGGCCGAATGACCCTGGACCGCGACCGGGTGCGGTCGATCGGCATCACCGTGAGCGCCGTCGGGACGCTGGCCACTGCGCGGGACAGCCTGACGACCCGGGTCCTCCTCCGCAACAGCCCGGCGCGATGACGATTTCAGGATGCCGTCGCGGGATTGCCCTGGTCGCCGTGCTGCTCTGCCTCCTCCTGGTCGGGATGCTGGGGCTCACGGCCGCCTCCCTTGCGCTGCTGGCCAGGCGAAGCGCCGCGACAGCCCTGCTCGCCACGCGGGCCGACGCCCTGGCCGAGTCTGATCCGGCGCCGGCCCCGATGCCCGTCCCGGCGGTTCCGGGATCGTCCGAGAGCGTCGCCGCGGATGGGCTCGAGCCCGGCTGGAGCGCCGACTGGACGGTGACCCGCCTGGGTGGCGGGCTACTCCTGATCCGGGGTAACGCCCAATTGACCAGGGCCGATGGTGCCCCGCTGGTTCGGGCATCCGTGGCCCGATTGGCCCGCTGCTGTGACTCCCTCCCGCTCACCCCCCTGCCAGGCGGCTGGCTCGGCACCCCCTGAAGCCGAAGTGGCCTGTGACTTGCCCCTAAACCTTCGGTGCCGGTGTATCCCCGGGCCGACGGGCGGTTTTCTGCACGGATTGTGGCAATATCGGCCGGGTGGATACACGGATGTGCTGATACAGCAGTGATTTGTGGTGTGGGTGGCGAATGGCCGCCTGGACCTTGTCGGTCTCCCGCTCGGGCTGGTCCGGAAATCGGTGTTTTGACGGCGTTCCGGGGTGGTCTCGAGCTGATGCCCAAAGTTATAAGTCCACAGCCTGTAAGGGCTTCTTCTTGGTGACCTCAACCAAGTTAGGAGCTTGACAAAACTGGGGGCGGATGGTAGCGTAGCCTACCCCTTCCTCACCATCCAAGGCGCCGTATGGGACTCTTCAGCCGGGCAAAGACTACGGTTGCGCTGGACATCGGCAGCGGCCTGATCAAGCTGGTCGCGGTCACCCACGGTTCGGGTGAGCCGGTCCTGTCCAAGGTCGCATATACCAGCGTGGTCGATGACGCGATCGTCGAAGGGGAAGTCATGGATCCCGGCATCGTGGCGGATGCCATCCGGGGCCTCATGATGTCGTCGGGAATCAAGACCAAGTCGGTCGTCATCGCGGTGGGCGGCCGTGACGTGATCATCAAGAAGATCTCGATGGACCGCCTGGGCGAGGCCCAGGCCCGCGAAGTGATCCGCTGGGAGGCTGAGCAGCACGTCCCGTTCGATATGGAGAACGTGGAGCTGGATTTCCAGATCCTCGATCCCGAGGGCGACGGGCTGCAGATGACGGTGCTGCTGGTGGCCGCCAAGCGGGACCTGGTCGAGAACAAGATCGCGCTGCTGAACGAGGTGGGCCTCCAGCCCGCCATCATCGACGTGGATGCCTTCGCGCTCCACAACGCCTTTGAAATCAACTACCCGGATGCGATGAGCGGCGTCGTCGGCCTGGTCAACATCGGCCACGAAATGACCAACATCAACATCCTGGAAGAAGGCATCCCGGTCCTGACGCGCGATCTGCCCGTGGGCACGCGGCGGTTCCGCGAGGACATGCAGCGGGAGCGGGGGCTGTCGGCGGAAGAGGCGGACCAGCTGCTCCAGGGCTTCGAGCCCAACGACGTGCTGGCCCCCTTCCTGGAAACCCGGGGTGAGGAACTGGCGGTCGGTATCGAACGCGCCGCGGCGTTCCTCCAGTCGGCCAGCCGGTCGGCGGGCGGCATTTCCCGGATTTACACCACGGGTGGCGGCGGCCGGATTCCCGGCCTCAACCGGGTCCTCGCCGAGCGGCTCCGGCTGCCGGTGGAGCTGGCCAACCCCCTGGAAAAGTTGCGTGTGGCGGAGGGCGTGTTCGACAACTACAACGTCGACGAAGTGGCCCCCCTGCTGATGCTCCCGATCGGCCTCGCGCTGCGCACCGCGGCCTGACCCCGACGCACGGATCCGGCGACCCATGATGATCTCGATCAATCTTCGGCCTGGTCAGAAGCGCAAAGGCGCCGGCGGCGGCATGGCCGCCTTCGGCACGCGCTTCAAGGAACTGGGTGCCAAGGTCAAGGACGTGTACATGATGGGCGCCATTCTGGCCTGCGCCCTGGTCCTTGCCTGGCTGGCCTGGGCGGGCATGTCGGCCCGCCAGGATTACCGGGCGCTCGAGCCCCGCTACGAGCAGGCCCAGGCCGAGCAGAAGCGGTTCCAGAAGCTGATGGACGACAAGCGGAAGACCGAGAAGATCCGCGACTCGCTGATGGCGCAGATCGGCACCATCCGCAGCATCGACGGTGACCGCTATGTCTGGCCCCACGTGATGGACGAGATGGCCAAGTCGCTGCCGGCCTACACCTGGCTCACCGGCATCAAGATGCTTTCCTCGGCCCCGGCCGATTCTTCGGACACCACCTGGGCGCACCGCACGGTGCAGTTCCAGGTCGACGGGCGCACCGTGGATATCCAGGCCTACACCCGGCTGCTGCGGCAGATGGAAGCCTCGCCGTGGATCGAAAACGTGACGCCGCTGGAGGCGCATGAAATGGTCGAGCAGGATCGCCCGGTCACCGGCTTCACCATCCGGGCCACCTTCCGGCGGGCCGATTCGGCCTACATCCGGACAGTGCCCCTCAGCCAGTCGGTGAGGTGACCCATGGCCGTCGATAACAAGCAGCTGGTTCCGATACTCCTCGTGCTCGTGGCCGGACTGGTGGGCTATGCCGGCTGGACCGGCACGGTGATCAGTTCGGCGGGGATTCCCGGCATCAAGCCGACCAAGGACAGCACCGCGGCGCTGAGCGCCCGGATCGACTCCATCAACCGGATCACCGATTCGGCCAAGAAGATTTTGGCCTCCGGCAGCGTGGAAGACCTGCGGCGCAAGCTGGACAGCTACCGGGCAAGCCTGCAGCTCCAGCGCCGCCTGGTGCCGGACCGCAACGAAGTGCCGAACCTGCTCGACGGGATTTCGACCCGGGCCCGGATCCGGGGCGTGAAGGTCGCGGCCTACACGCCGATGCCCGAAGAGGCCGGTCCGGCGCCGTTCAACACCTTCCGCTACCAGATGTCGGTGGTCGGGCATTACGACCAGATCGGCGAATTCCTGGCGGACATCGCCTCGCTCGACCGGATCATCGTCCCGATCGACCTCAACCTGGCGCCGGCCACGGCGGCCTCCGCCAAGCTGGCCAATGACTCGACGGGCGCGCTGCTCGAGGCCCGGTTCCAGATCCGTACCTACGTCAAGACGCCGAACAGCGCGGAGGGAGAATCCAGTGGCACGTGAGCCCCTTGGCGGGTGCCTGCTGATCGCCCTGGCCCTGGCCGGCTGTGGCGGCTCCGAGAAGCCGGCCGCGGCGCCGGCGGCAGGCAAGCCGCAGACGCCGTCAACCCAGACCGCGGCCAAGCCCAATCCCGCGGCCGATTCCGTGGCGCGGGTCAAGTTCCTGGCCTGCACCGATTCGGTGAAGGCCGCGATGGAAAAGACGGCCGATGGCCGCAAGAAGCTCGCGGTCGAGCCACCGTCCGGCATGATCCGGCCCGAGTTCCTGGCCGCCTGCGGCAAGCCGCCGGCAGCAGCCGTGGCCGAAGCGTCGAAGGCCTCTGCGGCCCCGGCTGGAGCCGCCGCCCCTGCCGCGCAGGCACCGTCGACTGCTGGGCTCACACCCAAGCAGATCCAGGTGCTCAAGGCCGATTCGGCCCGCAAGGCGAAGGAGCAGGCCAAGGCTGACTCGCTGGCCAAGCGGGCCACGCTGGCCCGCGCCGACTCCGTCAAGAAGGCCAGCGCCGATTCCGTCCGGGCCGATTCCCTGAAGAAGGCCCGCGAAAACGAAGTGATGCGCGAGAGCTTCAGCTACAGCGGCGCCGCCCGGGATCCCTTCCAGTCGCTGCTGACTTCGGCCAAGGTCGGGCCCGAGCTGGGAGACCTCCTGCTGGTCGGCATCTATCAGGACCTGCGCTACGCCAGCAACAGCGTGGCGGTGCTGAGGGACAAGGGATCAGGCCGGCGGTACAAGCTGCGAGTGGGAGATCAGGTGGGCCGCCTCAAGGTGGCCCAGATCCGGGAGCGGGACGTGGTCTTCACTGTTGAGGACTTTGGCTACGAGCGGCAGGAAACGCTGTCGCTGCGGAAACGGGAGGTAGAAACGCAATGAGGCGTCATCTCTGGAGCTCACTCGTCCTGGCCGCTGGCCTGGTCACGGCCGCCCCCGCATGGGCGAAGGGTCCCGCCTCCGGTGAGGTCACCGGGGTCAGCGTGATGCCCGCCCCCGGCCGCGCCGAAATCGTGATCAACGTCCGAGGAGCCGTGGAAGTCCGCGACTTCTCCCTCCGCGAACCGGACCGGCTGGTCATCGACGTCGTCGGTGCCAGACTGAACGGTGGCGTGGCGGCCTACGATGGCGTCAACCGCTCCGGCATCCTCGACGTCAAGTACGCCCAGTTCCGGCCCGACGTCGTCCGGATCGCCATCTACCTGTCCGGGGCGCGCCCCTACAAGGTCGAGCGGGTCGGTGACGCCGTGCACGTCTCCTTCGGGAGCGAAGGCGGCTTCCTCGCCTGGTCCTCGACGGCGCCCAGCCAGATGGCCGCGCCCAAGGCCGCGCCGGCTCCGGCCCGCGCCAGGCCCGAGGTGAGCGTGGCCGCCGAGGCAGCGCCGGCGGGTGTCGTCGCCGAGCCGCGGATCACGGTCACGTGGGACAAGGCCGACATCAGCGACGTGGTCGCCGGCTTCGCCGCCTTCAGCGGCCGGACCATCATCCTGGGCAAGGACATCAAGGGCACCGTCTCCGCCGAAATCCACAACCAGCCCTGGCACCAGGCCTTCCAGGCCGTGCTCGCCACCCAGGGGCTGCAGGCGGTCGAGCTCCCCGGCGGGATCATCCGCGTCGATTCGCCCGGGGCCCTGGCCTCGCTCGATTCGATCGAGCCGCTGGAAACCCGCATCGTGCGGATCAACTACGCCGCGGCTTCGGGCCTGGTCACCAGCATGAAGAGCGTGCTGACCAAGCGCGGCGCCGTGGTGTCCGATACCACCACCAACTCGCTGATCATCACCGACACCCGGAGCCGCATCGACGACGCGGAGAAGTTCGTCCGCAGCCTCGACATCCGGACCCCGCAGGTGTCGATCCAGTCCAAGCTCGTGTTCGTCGACCGCACCGACCTCCAGGCGCTCGGCCTGCAGTATGACCTGGGCGACGACGAGGTCTTCTTCAACAGCGTCGTGGCCCGGCCCGACCCGGCCGATCCGACCACCCCGCTCGACAAGAACACGGTCGTGGTGGGCGGCAACTCCGTGGCGGCAGTCGGTAACGCCAACGGCATCCTGCAGAACTCCGCGCTGGACGTGGTGTGGCGGACCGCCATCGGCGGGTTCTCCTTCACCACCTTCCTCCACGCGCTGCAGCAGGTGACGCTGGCCGACGTGCAGGCCGAGCCGCTGGTCACGACGCTCGACAACCGGCAGGCCCTGATCAACGTGGGCCAGGAAGTGCCGCTGCGCGTGGTCGACCCCGGTTCACTCACGGCCAACACCGGTCCGAAGGCGACCGTCAGCTTCAAGAACGTGGGTATCCAGCTGCAGGTCACCCCGCACGTCACCAACAACCGCCACGTGCTGATGACCATTCACGCCGAGCGGTCGTCGATCCAGACCACGGCGGACGCGGACCTGGGCTTCATCATCAACAAGCAGAACGCCGACAACCAGCTGCTCGTCGCGGACGGCGAGACGGCGGTCATCGGCGGCCTGACCGTGACCGAAGTCAACAAGACCAAGTCCGGCATCCCGTTCCTGGTGGACCTCCCGATCGTAGGCGCGCTGTTCGGCTACTCGACCACGACCGAGCATCGTCAGGACCTGATCATCCTGATCACGCCCCGGATCATCGACGAGGGCTCCGAGTGATCGCATCGCCGGCCCGGATCCCGGGTTGAACGGCACTCCGCGGGCCCGGCGACAGCCGGGCTCGCCTGTTATTGGGGGATCGTGTGGGGCTCAGATATCTCACCGCGGGTGAATCGCACGGGCGCGCGCTGGTGGCCATCGTCGAGGGGCTGCCGGCGGGGCTTCCGCTGACGGCCGAGCAGGTCGATCACGACCTGGGCCGCCGCATGCAGGGGTACGGCCGGGGCGCCCGGATGAAAATCGAGCGGGACCGCATCGAGTGGCTTTCGGGGGTGCGCTCCGGGGAAACGCTGGGCTCGCCGGTGGCCATGCTGATTCCCAACAAAGACTGGAGCAACTGGGAAGATGTGATGGCGCATGGCGGCGAGATCGGGGAGCCCCGGCGCCGCCGGGTCTACCGACCCCGTCCGGGCCACGCCGACCTCGTCGGGACTCTCAAGTACGCCCGGCAGGACGCCCGGGACATTCTTGAACGGGCCAGCGCCCGGGAAACCGCGGCCAGGGTGGCCGCGGGCGCCCTTGCCCGCCGGCTGCTGGAAGAGTTCGGGGTGGAGATCGGCAGTCACGTGCTCTCGATCGGCGGGATCGAAGCGGCGCCCCGGGAGAACTGGCCCACCCCGCTGAACGAGAACTCCGACCGCTCCGAACTGCGGGTGCTCGATCCGGCCGTCGAGGCGCGGATGATTGCCCGGATCGACGCGGCCAAGAAGGCGGGGGACACCCTGGGCGGCGAGGTGGAAGTGGTCGTCCGCGGCCTCGTGGTGGGCCTGGGCAGCCACGTGAGCTGGGATCGCAAGCTCGACGGCCGCCTGGCATCGGTGCTCATGTCGATCCCGGCCGTGAAGGCGGTGGCGGTCGGCCTGGGCTTCGAGGCCGCGCGGCGCCCGGGCTCCGAGGTGCACGATGCCATCGATCCCGAGCTCGAGCCCGGCAGCGCCCTCGGCGATGCACGGCGCGGCGGATTCGGCCGCCGGACCAACCGGGCAGGCGGCCTCGAGGGCGGCATGACCACAGGCGCGCCGCTGGTGCTCCGCGTCGGCATGAAGCCGATCTCGACGCTGATGAGTCCGCTCGAGACGGTCCACCTGCTCACCGGGAAGCGGGCCCAGGCCCAGAGCGAGCGCTCCGACGTCACCGCCGTGCCGGCGCTCGGCGTGATCGCCGAGGCGGTGACCGCGCTGGTCCTGGCCGATGCCATGCTGGAAAAATTCGGCGGGGATTCGCTCGCCGAGATGCGCCGCCACTACCAGACATATCTCGACTCGCTGAGCCAGCGCTGGGCTGGACTGGGCGCACCCGCACCGGAGAACGGCGACGAGGGATGAAGCGACACCTGCTGCTGGTCGGATTACCTGGTTCGGGCAAGACCACCTGCGGCAAGCTGGCCGCGGACCGGCTCGGCGTGCCGTTCGTCGATCCCGACCAGATCATCGTGCGCAAGATGCAGATGCCCGTGTCGCAGGTCTTCGGCATGATGGGGGAGGGGAAGTTTCGCGAGATGGAGGCCCAGGCGGTTGAGGCGGCACTGAGCGGGCCGCCGGCCGTGATCGCACCGGGTGGTGGCTGGGCCGTGCAGCCGGGCCAGCTCGATGCGGCGCTGGTTCGGGCATACGTGATCTACCTCAAGGTCATGATCGGTACCGCCGACAAGCGGGTGGGAGACGGTGGTGACCGGCCACTGCTGGTCGGGAACGACCGAGTCGAGATCCTGCGGAGGCTGCTCAAGGAGCGGGAGCCCTATTACCTCAGGGCCGAGGCCGAGATCAAAACTGACATCAAGACGCCGGAACAGGTCGCCGACGATCTGGTGGCCCTGGCGCGAGCCAACGCGGGATGGTGATCTAACTCATTACTGCGTGGTCACTTAGCATAACTCGCCTTGCCAAGCGGTCCGCCTGCCGTTTTCTTCTCCCTCTCTATTATTAAGGTTTCACCCGCTCCCGGAGCCTGCCAGACCGTTCATGGCAACCACCAAGACCACTCCCAAAGCCAAGCCGGCCCGCACCAAGTCGAAAGCCAAGCCGGCCGCCGAATCGAAGACTGCCGCTCCAGCGAAGGCCCGGGCGCCGCGGCGCAAGGACAGCGCGCCGGAGTCCGATGCCCCGTCCGGCCGCGGCAGCGCGCTCGTCATCGTCGAATCCCCCACCAAGGCGCGAACCATCGGGAAGTACCTGGGCCGGGGCTACACGGTGAAGGCCACCGTGGGGCACCTGCGCGACCTGCCCACCCGCAAACTGGGCGTGGACGTGGAGAAGAATTTCCAGCCCGAGTACGTGACCATCAAGGGAAAGACGCAGACCCTCACCGAGATCAAGAAGGCGGCGCGCGGCGCCCGTTCAGTCTTCCTCGCTACGGACCCCGATCGTGAAGGCGAGGCGATCGCCTGGCACGTGGCGGACCAGCTGGACGCCAAGGTGCCGACCCACCGGGTGCTGTTCCACGAGATCACCAAGGATGCCATCCAGGAGGCGATGAAGCATCCGGGCCGGATCGACGACCAGAAGGTCAACGCGCAGCAGGCCCGGCGCATCCTGGACCGCCTCGTGGGCTACAAGGCGAGCCCGCTGCTCTGGAAGAGCATCAAGACCGGTCTTTCGGCCGGCCGCGTGCAGACCGTGGCGCTGCGGCTGATCGTCGAGCGGGAACGCGCGATCCGGGCGTTCAAGCCGCAGGAGTACTGGACCGTGGCGGCGCAGTGCGCCAAGGGCGGCCAGAGCTTCGAGGTCGAGCTCAAGAAGATCCGCGGCCACAACCCCGAACTGCACAACGAGGCCGAGGCGCGCGCGGTGGTCAACGCGCTGCGGAAGCTGCCCTTCATCGTCTCCAAGGTGGAAAAGCGCCAGCGGAAGAAGCGCCCCGGCGCGCCCTTCACCACCAGTACCCTGCAGCAGGAAGCGGCCAAGAAGCTCGGTTTCTCGTCGCGGCGCACGATGCGGGCCGCTCAGGATCTCTACGAAGGCATCGAACTGGGAGACGAGGGCGCGGTCGGACTCATCACGTACATGCGGACCGACTCGGTGCGGGTGTCGGATACGGCGATCGGCGCGGTGCGCGACTTCATCGGCCGCAACTATTCGAAGGGCTATCTGCCGGAGTCGCCGAACGTCTACAGCTCCAAGGCGGCCCGGGTGCAGGATGCCCACGAGGCGATCCGCCCCACCGAGGTGCAGCGCCGCCCCGAGCAGGTGCAGCCCTATCTCGAGCCGGACCAGTTCCGCCTCTACCAGCTGATCTGGCAGCGGTTCGTGGCTTCGCAGATGAACCCGGCGATCTACGACATGACGATCGTCGATTTCGACCTGGGCGAGTACCTCCTGCGGGTGACGGGCTCGATCCTCGTCTTCGACGGGTATCACGTGCTCTACACCGAGGGGCGCGAGGCGGAGGAAGGGAAGACCATGGACGACCTGCCGCCCATCCCCCCGCTCGAGGTGGGGGACAAGGTGGAGGTCCGCGAGATCACCCCGTCGCAGCATTTCACCGAGCCGCCGCCGCGGTTTTCGGAAGCCAGTCTCGTCAAGGAGCTCGAGCGGCTCGGCATCGGCCGCCCGTCGACCTACAGCTCCATCGTCTCGACGCTCACGGCCCGCGAATACGTGCAGCTGGAGCAGCGCCGTTTCCATCCGACCGAGCTGGGCGAGACGGTCGAGAAGGTCATGATCACCAACTTCCCCGACATCTTCAATGTCGAGTTCACCTCCGAGATGGAAACGGAGCTGGACCGCGTCGAGGAGGGCGAGCTGGCCTGGCAGTCGGTGCTGCAGAATTTCTACGGCCCGTTCATCCGGCAGCTGGAGGCGGTGGACCTCAACGCCCTGGTGGCCGAGGCCCACGGGCTCAAGATCGAGGACCTGACCAAGGAAGCCTGCCCCAAGTGCGGCTCCCCGGTGCAGCTCAATACCGGTCGCTTCGGTCCCTACATCGCCTGCGTGCGGTACAAGAACGGGTGCGACTACGCCAAGAGCCTCAAGAAGAGCAAGGCGCCCGACCGGCCGACCGACGAGAAGTGCCACCTCTGCGGCTCGCCGATGGTGATCAAGACCGGACGCTTCGGTGAGTTCCTGGCCTGCACCACCTATCCGACCTGCAAGGGCACCCGCTCGATTCCGCTCGGGCTCAAGTGCCCCAAGTGCCTCGAGGGCGACCTGGCCGAGCGGCGCACCAAGCGGGGCAAGTCGTTCTGGGGCTGCCTGCGCTATCCCGCCTGCGACTTCTCGACCTGGAACCGGCCGGTGCCCGAGACCTGCCCCAGCTGCAGCTGGGTGGGCATGGAGAAGAAGATCAGCAAGGCCGACGGGGAGAGCCTGACCTGCCTCAAGTGCGGCCACAAGATCGTGGTGGCGGACGCCGAGGAGGTGGCCTCCCGGTGACCGTGACCGTGGTCGGAGGGGGGCTCGCCGGCTGCGAAGCGGCCTGGGCCCTCGCCGAGCGCGGGGTCTCCGTCCGGCTGGTCGAGATGCGTCCGGTGCGCCCGACGCCGGCGCACCAGACCGACCGCCTGGCGGAGCTGGTGTGCAGCAACTCGTTCAAGTCGGTTGAAACGGGCAATGCCCACGGGCTGCTCAAGGCGGAAATCCGCCGGCTGGGCAGCCTGCTCCTCCCCTGTGCCGATCGCGCCGCGGTGCCCGCCGGGGCCGCCCTCGCGGTAGACCGGGTGGCCTTCTCCGCGGACGCCCACGCCCGCATCACTTCCCATCCCAACATCACGCTCGAGCGCGCGGAGGCGGTGGACATTCCCTCGCCCGGCATCGTGGCGACGGGGCCGCTCACCTCCGAGGCGCTGAGCGCGGCGCTGGCGCGGCGACTCGGCACGGGCGGGCTGGCGTTCTACGACGCGATCGCGCCGATCGTCTCCCGTGAATCACTCGATCCGGCGCGCCTCTATGCCATGTCGCGCTACGGCAAGGGCCAGGGGGACGACTACCTCAATGCGCCCCTCGATCGGGAGCAGTACGAAGCGTTCATCGCCGCGCTGATCTCCGCCGACCAGTTCACCGCCCACGAGTTCGACGCCGTTCCCTATTTCGAGGGATGCCTGCCCGTGGAGGTCATGGCGGGCCGCGGCGTGGATACCCTGCGATTCGGCCCGATGAAGCCGGTCGGACTTCCCGATCCCGCGACCGGGCGGGATCCCCATGCCGTGGTGCAGCTGCGCCGCGAAGACCGCGCGGGCCAGATGTGGAACCTGGTCGGCTTCCAGACCCGGCTCCGGATTCCCGAGCAGCGCCGCGTGTTCGGCCTGATTCCGGGCCTCGCGGATGCCGAGTTTCTCCGCTTCGGCAGCATTCACCGGAACACCTACATCAACAGCCCGGCCGTGCTCGGTCCTGGCCTTGCCTTGCGCGGCGATGACCAGGTGTTCATGGCGGGACAGATGACGGGGGTGGAGGGATACACGGAGTCGCTCGCCACGGGACTCATGGCCGGGATCAATCTGGCCCGGCGGCTCGCGGGCAAGCCGGTCGCGGTGCCGCCGCCGACCACCATGCTCGGCGGACTCTACCGGTATCTCGCCGAAGCGGACCCCGCGCACTTCCAGCCGATGAACGCGAATTTCGGTTTGCTGGACCCGATCGAGCGGGGGCCCGGGGGCCGAGGGGCGGTAAAGAAGGACGAAAAGAAGCGGCGCGTCGTCGAGCGCGCCCTGGCGGACTTCGAGACCTGGGCCGCAACTCTATGACCACGACCCGCCGCCGCGCCGACCCGCCGACTCGGCCGGAGGTCGAGGCGTTCCTCAAGTATCTCGCCAGCGAGCGCCAGCACTCGGCCCACACACTCAAGGCCTACCGCCGGGACCTGGAGAGCTTCACCGGGTTCTGCGACCGGCACTACGGCGGGGAGTGGCAATGGGGGACCGTGGACCGCCTCGGCCTGCGCGGCTTTCTGGGTGAGATGCAGCGCCGTGGCCTGGCCAAGCGCTCCGCGGCCCGCGCCTTATCGGCGGTCCGGAGCCTCTATCGCTTTCTCCAGGCGGAGGAGCAGGTGGATGCGAGCCCCGTGCGGGCCACCCGGGTGCCGAAGCTCGACCGCAAGCTCCCGGTGTATCTCGACCGCCCGCAGATCGAAGCGGTCTTCGACCAGGCGGAGACGCGGGCCAGCCACGACGACTTCGAGGCGCTCCGGGATCTGGCCATGCTGGAGCTGTTCTACTCGAGCGGCCTGCGACTGTCGGAGCTGCAGGGGCTCTCGATGGGAGACGTCGATCTCCTGGCCGATCAGGTGAAGGTGCTGGGCAAGGGACGAAAGGAGCGGATCGTGCCGGTGGGCGCGCGCGCGGGGGCGGCCATCCGGCGCTATCTTGGGGCGCGCGAAGAGGCGGCCACGCGCACCGGCGCCGACCGGCGGGCCCTGTTCCTGAGCCGCCGCGGCAAGCGGCTGACCGCCCGGTCGATCCAGCGGCGGGTCCACCGGATGCTCGACGGCGCCGGCGTGGACGGCGTCCGCACCCACTCGCTGCGGCACACCTTCGCGACGCACATGCTGGATGCCGGGGCGGACCTGCGCGCCGTGCAGGAACTGCTGGGGCATGCCAGCCTGGCCACGACCCAGATCTACACGCATACCAGCGTCGAGCGGCTGAAGCAGGTGTACCGCCAGGCGCATCCGAGAGCTTAACTGCGAGAAAAGCGGCCTTTCGCTCTTCGCTTTTCGCGCTGTTCCTGTGACCGAGGTTGAGAAATGACGTTACACGAAGTTCACGCCACGACCATTCTTGCCGTGCGCAAGGACGGCAAGGTCGCCTTGGGCGGCGACGGCCAGGTCAGCATCGGCGACACGGTAATCAAGTCGCACGCCAACAAGATCCGCACGCTCAAGGGCGGCAAGGTCCTGGCGGGCTTTGCCGGCTCGGTGGCGGACGCGCTTACGCTGTTCGAGAAGTTCGAGGAGAAGCTCGACCGCCATCCCGGCAATCTTCCTCGCGCCGCTGTCGAGCTGGCCAAGGACTGGCGAAGTGACCGGGTGCTGCGGCGGCTGGACGCGCTGCTGGTGGTGACCGACACCGAGCACAGCTTTCTCCTCAGCGGAGCGGGCGAACTGATCGAGCCGGACGACGGCGTCCTCGCCATCGGCTCGGGCGGGAACTACGCTCTTGCCGCGGCGCGCGCCCTGCTGGCGGAGTCGGCGCTCCCGGCAGGCGCCGTGGTGCGCCGAGCTCTCGAGATCGCGGCGGATATCTGTGTCTTCACCAATCGCAATATCACGGTGTTGGAACTCTAGCCTTAAGCCGTAAGCCATAAGCCATAAGCTGAGACAATGACGAAGATTGGCAGGACTCCTGGGACCGAACTGAATTGCTTAAGGCTTAAGGCTTAAGGCTTATGGCTATTCCCGATCTTCCCCCCGCTCCCGAAACTCCCCCCCCGCCGCCGTGGCTCGAGGAGCTGCCTCCACGCCAGATCGTGGCGGAGCTGGACCGCTATATCGTCGGGCAGGAGGCGGCCAAGCGGGCCGTGGCGATCGCGATCCGGAACCGCTGGCGGCGGATGCAGGCTCCCGAGGAAATCCGGGATGAAATCCTGCCGTACAACATCATCATGATCGGCCCGACTGGTGTGGGCAAAACCGAAGTCGCCCGGCGCCTCGCGCGGCTGGCGGGGGCGCCGTTCGTGAAAGTCGAGGCCTCCAAATTCACCGAGGTCGGCTACGTCGGGCGGGACGCGGAATCGATGGTGCGGGAGCTGGTGGATGCCGCGATCAGCATGGTGCGGACCGAGCGGGAGGACGAGGTCTATCCGACGGCGGAGTCGCGGGCCGAGGAGCGGTTGCTGGACCTGCTGCTGCCGCTGCCGCCGCTCGAACCGCCGCAGCAGGGGGCACCGGTATTCCTGGTGTCCTCAGGTGCGCCCGGCGAAGGCGAGCCCGCGGACTCCGAGGCGGAGCGGCGAAAGCGATCGCGGGAAAAGCTCCGCCAGCTCCTGGCGGACGGGAAACTGGACGATCGCGAGGTGGAGATCGAGGTCACTCCGCAGGGCTATCCGATGATCGAGGGGATGGGCCCGCCGCTGGGGATGGAGGGTCCCGAGATCAATCTCACCGAGATGCTGCAGGAGCTCTTGCCCAAGCGCAAGAAACGGCGGACCGTGCGGGTGCCCGAAGCCCGGCGCATTCTCCTGGATGAGGAGCTGCGCAAGCTGGTGGACATGGACGACGTGGTGAACGAGGCGCTGGACCGCGTCGAGAACCACGGCATCCTGTTCATCGACGAGATCGACAAGATCGCCGGGGAGCGGTCCCAGACGGGGCCGGATGTGTCTCGCGAGGGCGTCCAGCGGGACCTGCTGCCGATCGTGGAGGGATGCACCGTGCCCACGCGATACGGCTATGTCAGGACCGACCACATTCTCTTCATTGCCGCGGGGGCGTTCCACGTCTCCAAGCCATCCGACCTCATCCCCGAACTGCAGGGCCGGTTCCCGATCCGCGTTGAACTGGCGCCCCTCACGGAAGCGGACTTCGTGCGGATCATGACTGAACCGGAAAACTCGCTGACGAAGCAGTACCAGGGGCTGGTCGGTGCCGAGGGAGTGGGCCTCGAATTCACCGTGGACGGCATCGCGGAAATTGCCCGGATCGCGGCTCAGGCCAACGAACGGATGGAGAACATCGGCGCGCGCCGGCTGCACACGGTCATGTCGACGCTGATGGACGAGGTGCTGTTCGAGCTGCCCGCCTGGCCGGAGAAGCTGATCCGGTTCGACTCGGCCAGGGTCCGGACCAAGCTGGCGAAGATCGTGGATGACGTCGATTTGCGGCGGTACATCCTGTAGGTCGGCGGATCGGCGGATCGGCGGATCGGTGGTTGGTCGGTTGGTTGGCAGGTTGGTGGATTAATCGTTGCGAAACCTAGTGAGGCGGTACCTTGACGCTCTCATTTTCACTAACGACAGCCGTCGCCGCGAAATATGGTAGCCTCAGCTACAATCCTGAGGCCCGCCCCCGCTGTTGCCAAATCCCCCTCGGAACCATCTACTGGCCTGACGAACATCCAGACGGGAAGCCCAATTTTGCTGATTGTGACGATACCTCACATGCATCCCTACTTCGACTTATCGCGGCGCGCTCGGCGTACTGGATTTCAGGGGATGTACCCCCGGATCTCTTGCCTCTATGGCAGGAGGCGAGAATTCTGCTCCCTGACTGGCCAGGCTTCCACCGCCTGTTACTGAGCGCCAGCGAACTACAGCTGGCTACAGAGTGTGAGAAATCCACCAGGGATTGGTTCCAGGCCTTGGCGGACGCTGACGGCGAGATCAGTACAACCGATGAGGG
>DATEHG010000058.1:0-15174 GCA_035279705.1 Gemmatimonadales bacterium | reverse complement strand
CCCGCTGGCGGCGACCCTTCGGCAGCCGGCGGTGGACTCGGCGGAGATGCTGCGGCCGGGTGCTCTTCCTGGCGCGGTGGCCGGGGGGCGCGGCGCTCGTCCTGCCGAGGGGGCCGCTGATTCGGCTCGCCGTGGCGCTCCTCCTGGCGGGGGGGGCGTGCCTGCGCCTCGCTCCGGCGCTCCGGCGATCGCGGAGGTCTCTGGGCCTTCGGTGGAGCCGCGGCAGGCGCGGTCGGCGGGGGAGCATCGCCGAGGCCCGCCTGCTCCGCCTGCAGCTCGACGAGCGGAATAATCCGGGAGCCCTCTTCGCCGCGGAGGAAGATGCGTTCGCGGAAGATGTCCACCGCGACGACCTTTTCCGCCCCCCGCGCCGTCCGGATCGTCTTCCCCTCTTTCGGGAAGCGCTTGCGCTGGGCCGCGTAGAATTCGTGCTCGTACTTGAGGCAGCAGAGGAGCCGGCCGCAACCGCCGGAAATCTGGGACGGATTGAGCGAGAGGTTCTGGTCCTTGGCCAGCGACAGGCTCACCGGCGAGAGTTCCTTGAGCCAGGTCGAGCAGCAGTACTCGCGGCCGCAGCGACCGACGCCGGTCAGGCGGGCGGCCTCGTCCCGGACGCCGATCTGGCGCAGCTCGATCCGGGTCTTGAACAGCCCGGCCAGGTCGCGGACCAGGCCGCGGAAATCGACCCGGCTTTCTGCCGTGAAATACAGCGTGAGCTTGGAGCGGTCCCACTGCCACTCGGTGTCGCTCACCCGCATTTCGAGCTGGTGGCCGCGCACCTTTTCGATGGTCTGCTGGCGGATCGATTCCTCGTCCCGTCTGAGCTCGTTGGCCGTGGCGATTTCGGCGGGAGAGGCGCGCCGCATCACCTTGCGCACCGGCTCGCCGCTGTGCTTGGCGCCGACCGCACACCCGTTGCAGGCGCCGGCCGCGGCCTTGGAGGCGTGGCTGCCCGTCTTGCTTACCCGGCCGAAGTCGAGGCCGCGCGCCGCCTCGACGACGACCGCCTCGCGCAGGTGCAGCGGTTCCTCACCGGGAGTGTCCCAGGTAAAGAAGGCGCGCCGGTTTCCCTTGAAGTGGACTTCGACCGTCTGCACTTCAGCGGCCGGCTCAGCCTCGGGTGTCTCGAGCTCGGCGGTCATTGAATCCGCCACGAATGGCGGAGAGAGGAGACAGGGAAGGGGAACTCCGATGTGAGACGGCTTTTCCTCTCTCCTCTCTTCTCTCTACGCCGTTGCAGTTCCAGCAGTTCAGTTTTCGGCATACGCTCCCATGGCCGCATATTTCTCGGCCCGCCGCCGGACCAGCTTCTCCGGCCGGATCTTGCGCAGTTCGGTGAGATGGCGGATCAGCGTGGTACGGAGCCGCTCGCCGGTCAGGTCGGGATCGGTGTGGGCGCCGCCGACCGGCTCCGGAATGATCTCGTCGATCACCTTGAGCCGGAGGAGGTCCTCGGCCGTGAGCTTGAGGGCATCGGCCGCGCGCTCGCGCTGGCTCGAGTCCTTCCAGAGGATGGCCGCGCACCCTTCGGGTGAGATCACGGAGTAGACCGAGTTGTCGAACATCAGCACCCGGTCCGCCACGCCCAGGGCCAGGGCGCCGCCGGAGCCGCCTTCGCCGATCACGGCCGTGATGATCGGGGTGGGGAGCGCCGCCATCTCGAGGATGTTCCGGGCCAGCGCCTCGGACTGGCCACGCTCTTCCGCACCCAGGCCGGGATAGGCCCCTGGGGTGTCGATGAGGGTGATGACCGGCGCGCCGAACCGGGCGGCGAGCTGCATCAGGCGCAGGGCTTTGCGGTAACCTTCCGGGTGGGCCATGCCGAAGTTGCGCTTGAGGTTTTCCTTGGTGTCCCGGCCCTTCTGGTGACCGATGACCATCACGGAAATCCCGCCGAGCCGCGCCCAGCCTCCCACGATCGAGGGGTCGTCCCGGAACAACCGGTCGCCGTGGAGCTCCACGAAGTCGGTGAAGATGGTGCTGAGGTAATCGAGGGTGTACGGCCGGCGGGGGTGCCGGGCCACCAGCACCCGCTGCATCGGGGTGAGGTTCTGGTAAATCTCCTTCCGGGTGGCCTCGAGCCGGCGCTGCAGGCTGGCCGCCTCCTCTTCCACGTCCATCTTCTGGTCCGTGCCCAGCTGGCGCAGCTCCTCGATCTTGCGCTCGAGTTCCTGCAGCGGCTTTTCGAATTCCAGCGTATAGGCCGTGGCCATCGTCAACCCGCCTTCACAAAGGAGACGGCTTCGGACCCCAGCACACCCCGGAGGGCGCTGAGGAGCTCGGAATCGGGGGACACGCGGAGCCGCCGGGCCCGGGCGCGGAGCCGCTCGCCGTTTCCGTCGGACCAATCAATATAGAGCGGCGCGGGCCCGGGGTGAGTGGCGCAGAGCGCCGCCACCGCCCGGACGCGCTCCGCATCCGGTGCCCCGGGGGCCTGCCACCGTACGCAGACCGCCACTGCCCCCGCGGCCTTGAGGTCGGCCAGGGGGCGGGCACTCTCGATGACGAACGGCGCGCGCTCTTCGCCCCGGTCCCGCGCGCTGTAGCCGCCGCTGAGCAGCATCGCCTCGTCCTCGCGCAGCACCAGGCTGAGCTTGGACCAGGCGTCGGGAAAGACAATCGCCTCCGCCGTGCCGGTGAAGTCCTCCAGCACCAGGCGGGCGTATTCCTTTCCCGTCTTCTTCGAAATCTGGCGCTTGACCGCGGTGAGCACCGCCGCGATGGCCACCGGGTGTTCGCTCCACTCGCCGAGGGTCACGGTGCTCCGGGTGCCGAACAGCTCGACCTCGGTGCGGAAACGCTCGAGCGGGTGCCCCGAAATGAAGAAGCCCAGCACCTCCTTTTCCCGGGCCAGCCGCTCGGCTTCGGGCCAGGGAATGAGGTCGGGCAGCGCGCCGCCCCGCGGACGCGGCACCGGCGCCGCCTCGCCGAAGAGGCTCGCCTGCCCGGCCTCGCGCTCCTGCTGCAGCACCTGCGCTTCACCGAGGGCGGAATCGAGCGCCGCGACGATCTGCGCCCGGTGCCCGCCGAGCGCATCGCAGGCACCCGCGGCCACCATGGATTCGAGCACCCGCTTGTTGCAGAGCCGGAGGTCGATCCGCTCCACCAGGTCGGAGAGCGACGCGTACGGCTTCTCCTGCCGCCCGGCGATGATCGACTCGATGGCTCCCTGGCCGACATTCCTGATCGCGCCCAGGCCGAAGCGGATCCGCCGGCCGCCCACCACGGTGAACTTGTAGCCCGACTCGTTCACGTCCGGCGGCAGCACCTCGCAGCCCAGCTCCCGCGCCTCGGCGATGTACTGCACCACCTTGTCCGTGTTGCCGATTTCGGAGCTGAGCAGCGCCGCCATGAATTCGGCTGGGTGATGGGCTTTGAGCCACGCCGTCTGGTAGCCCAGGACGGAATAGGCGACCGAGTGGGACTTGTTGAAGCCGTAGCGGCCGAAAGTGACGATCTGCCGCCCCAGTTCCTCGATGGCGCTCTTCTGGTGCCCCAGCGCAATGGCGCGCTCCATGAACTTGGCCACTTCCTTGTTGGCCAGCTCCTGGTCCTTCTTGCCCACGGCCTTGCGGAGCACGTCGGCTTCGGCCAGCGAAAAACCGGCCAGCACGTTGGCGATCCGCATGACCTGCTCCTGGTAGGTGATGACGCCGTAGGTCGGCGCCAGCACCGGCTCCAGCTGCGGCAGCAGGTAGCTGACCTTTTCCTGGCCCAGCTTGCGGCGGATAAACACCGTGTGCATCCCGGCATCGAGCGGACCGGGGCGGAGCAGGGCATTGCTGGCCACGAGGTCGTCGAACCGGTCGCACTTCATCGCCCGCAGCGTATCGGTGGCCAGCGGCGATTCGAACTGGAAGACGCCCGCCGTGCGGCCTTTGCGGAGCAGTTCGTAGACCGCGGGGTCGTCGAAGGTGAGCGCCGCCATGTCAGGGGCCGAGCCGGTCCGCTCGTGGATCATCGCCACCGCGTCGTGGATCACGGTCAGCGTCTTGAGGCCGAGCATGTCCATCTTGAGCATGCCGACCTTTTCCAGCGCGCCCATCTCGTACTGCGTTACCAGCGAGCTCTCGCCGCTGGCCGACGCGCCGGCGCCTTTGCCGGTGGCCACGAACACCGGCACGTATTCGCTGAGCGGGCCCGGCGCGATGACCACGCCGGCGGCATGCACCGAATTGTGCCGCGAGATGCCCTCGATCCGGCTGGCCAGGTCGGCGGTCCGCTCGTAGACCGGGGCGCTGTGCACCAGGTCGCGGAACTCGTCCACCTTTTCCAGCGCCTCGGGGATGGTCAGGCTGAATGCCGGCCCCGACGGAATGAGCTTGGAAAGCTTGTCCGCCTCGCCCGGGGGGACCTTGAGCACCCTGGCCACGTCCTTGATCGCGGCCCGCGCCTTCATGGTGCCGAAGGCGACGATCTGGCCCACGCTGTCCCGCCCGTACCGCTCCCGCACGTACTCGATCACCTCGCCCCGGCGCTCGAAGCAGAAGTCCACGTCGATATCGGGCATGGACACCCGCTCGGGATTGAGGAACCGCTCGAACAGCAGGTCGAACATGAGCGGATCCACGTCGGTGATCCGGAGCGCGTAGGACACCATGGAGCCCGCGGCCGAGCCGCGCCCCGGGCCGACGGGAATGCCCTTCTCGCGGGCGTGCCGGATGAAATCCTGGACGATCAGGAAATAGCCGCTGTAGCCGGACTCCCGGATGACCTTGAGCTCGAACTCGAGGCGATCGCGGATATTCTGGGGGAGCGCGGCGTAATCGCCCTCGCTGACCTCACCGGCTGGCGGCGTGCCGGCATACCGCTGGACTGCCCCCCGTCTCGCCTCGAACTCGAGATAGCTCTCCTCATTGGCGAACTCGGCCGGCCGGTTGGGGAAGGCGGGGAGGAAGTAACGTTTCTCGAAATCGAATTCGCAGAGATTGGCCACCCGCTGGGTGTTGGCCAGCGTGTCCGGGAAGGAAGGGAAGAGCTGCCGCATTTCCGCTTCCGACTTGACGTACGATTCCTGCCCGGTGAAGCGGAACCGCTTGGGATCATCGAGGTCGGCGCCGGTGCCGATGGCGAGCAGCACATCGTGCGCCTCGGCGTCCTCCCGGCGCAGGTAGTGCGCGTCGTTGGTGGCCACCACACCCAGCCCCAGCTCCTTGCCGAGGCGAAGCATCCCCTCGGTGACCAGGTCCTCCTCGGGAATGCCGTGCTTCTGGATTTCCAGCCAGAACCCGTCCGGCCCGAAGGTCGAGGCAAACCACTGCGCGGAGCGCTTGGCCTCGTCGTAGTTGCCCTGGCGGAGGTAGAGCGCCACTTCGCCCGAGAGGCAGGCGGCGAGGCCGATGACCCCCTCGGAGTGAGCTGCCAGCACCTCGCGGTCGATGCGGGGCCGGCGGTAGAACCCTTCGGTGAAGCCGATCGAGGTGAGGCGTACGAGGTTTTTGTAACCGGCGCGGTTCTTCGCCAGCAGCACGAGATGACTGTAGGCCGCCGGCGCGCCCGGATGTTTTTCCCTGGCCTGGCGCGGCCCGAAGGCCATGTAGGCCTCGAAGCCCAGGATAGGACGGATTTTGGCCTTTTTGGCCTCCTCGTAGAACTCCCACGCCGCATGCATGTTGCCGTGGTCGGTCACGGCCAGGCTGTCCATCCCGAGTTTCTGGATGTGCGCGACGAGATCGGGGAGCCGGTTGGCCCCGTCGAGGAGGGAGTACTCGGAATGCGTGTGGAGATGGACGAACGACATGGATTCCTGACCTGCAGTCGGAAACGGACTGTCGAGGGTCGAGAGTCTAGGGTCGAGAGTCGTGGGGAGGCAGAAGCGGGAGCAAGCTCTCGACTCTCGACCCTCGACCCGGCACCAGACTACCTGCTGCGACCATCCAGTTCCGCCCACACGGCGTCCAGCGGGACACCGCGGGCCTGCAGCAACACCAGCAGATGATAGAGGAGATCCGCCGCCTCGGACGCGAGACGGGAGCCGTCCTCCGTATGAGCCGCAATCACCACTTCCAGCGCTTCTTCCCCGACCTTCTGCGAGACCCGGGGCAGTCCCTCGGCCAGCAGCCCCGCCGTGTACGAACCCTCCGGCCGCTCGGCCGCCCGTTGCGCGACCGTTACCGCGAGGCGGGCCAGGAGGTGGCCACTATTGTCCGGACGTGCGGCCAGGCTCCCGTCCGGCGTCACCACCCGACTGAAACAGGTGGCCGTCCCCTCGTGGCAGGCGGGTCCTGTCTGGTCCACCTGGTAGAGGACCGTGTCGCCATCACAATCCAGCCGGATCTCGCGCACCAGCTGGGTGTGTCCCGACCCCTCGCCTTTGCGCCACAGCTTCCGGCGGGAGCGGCTCCAGTACCACCCCTGGCCGGTCCCGGCCGTCCGTTCCAGCGCCTCGCGGTCGGCCCACGCCACCATGAGGACCTCCCCCGTCCGAGCAGCCTGGGCCACCACCACCACCAGCCCATCGGGAGAAAAGCGGACCTGGTCGAGCCAACTCGGGGGAGTCACGGTGGGAAGCTACTGGCGCCTCGCGACGTTGTCAAAAGTCGTTGCAATACCGTATTTTGCGCAGTCTCAATCGATCAGCCTCCAGCGGGAGATGGCGTGTGAAATCGACCTCGGCAGCGATCACTCTGGTCCTGGGCTTTGCCGCCCTCACGGCCTGCAACGGAGGCCCGACGGAAGGGCCGGTCCTTCCCCCCACCAACGTGGCCTGCTCCAACCCGGGGATCGCCACGCTGGCCGTCGGTCAGGGGGTGGTGGTCGACCCCTCCGCCACCGGCAACTGCATCCAGATCCCGGCCTCCGGCGGCGGGACCACCAAGCACCTGGTCGTGACGGTGGCCTCGAACGGCTCGGTGACCCAGAACGGGGTGAGTTCGACTTGGAGCGTCACAGCGGGTGAGGTCCCCGCGGCCGCTGCCGCCGCCGCCCCGATCGCCGAGCCCTACGTCGGCGGATTCGGACCGCACACCAGCGCCGACCAGTTCCACGCCCGGCTGCGCCAGATGGACCACGACCTCTCCGCCGGATTGGGCACCCGGCTCCTGGCCGCCGCACCGCCGGTGAACCGGGTCATTACCCCGCCGACCGTGGGCAGCCAGCGGAATTTCTGGGTCTGTTCCAGCGCCTCGTGCAGCGGATTCGTCAACGTCACTGCTACGGCCGCCTACGTGGGGCCCAAGGTGGCCATCTACTCGGACAACAACTCGCCGGCCGGCGGCTTTACCCAGAGCGATATCGACAACGTGGGTGCCCTGTTCGAGCACCCGACCTATGGCCTGCACCTCATCGACACCACCGCCTTCGGCAGCGAGTCGGACGAGGACAGCAACGGAGTCGTGATCGTGCTGCTCACGCCGCGGGTCAACCGGCTGAGCACCGACTGCTCGACGTCCGTCATTGCCGGGTTCTTTCTCAGCCTCGACCTGGTGAGCGATCCGCATTCGAACAACGGCGAAGTGTTCTACAGCATGGTGCCGGATCCGCAGAATCCGAACTGCGCCATTTCCAAGCAATTCGCGAGTGACCTGCTCCCGGTCACGTTCATCCACGAATTCCAGCACATGATCAGCTTCAACCAGCACGCGCTGATCCGGGGCGGGTTCAGCGAGGAAACCTGGCTGAACGAGGGGCTGTCCCATTTCGCGGAGGAGCTGGGTGGCCGGCTGATCGACAACAGCGAGTGCGTCAACAACAACTGCTTCGGCCAGTACACCGGCGACAATTTCAACGATGCCTTCACCTATCTCAACAACCCGGAAGCCACCTTCCTGATCGAACCGAACAGCTCCGGCGGCACTCTGGCCGAGCGGGGGGCCAACTGGCTCTTCGTGCGCTGGTTCCTCGACCAGTTCGCGGTGGACACGGTGCTCGGCACCGATGTGACCCGGGCGCTCGAGACGACCACCGACGTGGGCTTCGTGAACGTGGCCAACCGCTCCGGGGTGGACTTCCCGACGCTGGTGACCCAGTGGCAGCTGGCCAACTATCTTGAGGGCGACACGACCTTCGTCCAGAATGCCGCCACGGCGCGCTTCCGCTACAAGACCTGGGACCTGCGCCGAATCTTCACCATCAATCCTTTTCCCAAGCCGTATCCTCTGACGCCGCCGCTGGTGGGTACCTCCATCGTCCACAACGGCACGCTCAGGGGCGGCTCGGGCTACCACATGCTGGTGCAGCGGCTGGCGTCGGATACCGCGTTCAACTACAAGATTTCCGTCAGCAGCGCGACGGTGGCTCCACGGATCGGCATCGTCCGGATCAAGTGACCCGACGACGGCCTGCGGCCCGGGTGGTGGCTGTCGCACTGCCCGGGCTGCTCGCGGCCTCGCGGCTCGCGGCCCAGGCTGCGGTGCCGCCAACCTCTGATCTCCTCCTCCTCCCGGCCTCGACCCGCTCCGTTGGCCTGGCCGGCTCGGCGGTCGCGCTGAACGGTGATGCCGGCGCGATCTTCGTCAATCCCGCCGGCCTCGCCACCATCCGGCACGTCGGGCTCGAAGGCTCCCTGCAGAGCTTTTCCGACGGCTCGGTGCTCAACCGCGGCGCGGGCGCCATCCGCCTCTACCAGTTCGATGTCGGGGCGGGCTACCAGTACCTCAAGTACGCCGCCCAGAATCCCCTCAACGGCACGCTGCGCTGGAGCGCCGCCGCGGTCTATCGCCGCGGGATGATCGCCCTGGGCGGCGGGATGAACTACACGTCGGTGGAGGATTCGGCCGGCACCATCAACCGTTCCCTGAGCGGCGCCATCGGGCTGCAGATCGCCGTCTTCGACCTGATGGCGCTGGGGGTGAGCGTCCAGGACTTCGGCGATCACGCCATCAGCGGCATCGGGCTGACCCTGCCGACCACCACCAAGGTCGGCTACATGCTCAATTTCGTGGATCCGCAGTCGAGCGCCCGGCTGCTGATGACGATCGAAGGGGTGTTCACCGCCGGTGAATCGGGGCGCGCGACCGTGGGCGGCGAAGCCGGATTCGTCATCAAGGGCATCGGCATCGTCATTCGCGGCGGCTACGGCAAGGCGCCACCCAATGTCCGCATCGGTGAGGGCTCGGCCGGGGCAACCCTGATCCTGAGCCGAGTCGTTTCGGTGGACTACGGCTATCAGCCCCGCGCCCCGCTCGGCGGCCAGCTGCACCAGTTCGGGGTCCGCCTCAACCTGTGAAGCCGAGACGCATTCTCATGGTGTTCATCGCCATCGTCGGCCTGCTCGTGGCCGGCCTCAGCACGGCCTACGTGGTCAGCCCCGACGTGCGGTTCCTGACCCGGGCTGGTGCCGAGGAAACGGAAATCCTGGCCTCGCGCCGGCCGATCGACCGGATGGTGAACGATCCGGCGACCGATCCTGACCTGCGCGCTCGGCTCAAGCTGGTGATCGACGTCCGCAACTACGCCGACTCCCTCGGATTCTCGGCCGGCAAGACGTACACGACCTACGCCGACGTCAAGCGCGATACCCTGCTGCTGGTCATCTCGGCATCGCCGAAGGACTGCCTGTGTCCCTATACCTGGAAGTATCCGATCGTGGGGCGGATGCCGTACAAAGGATTCTTCGATCTGAATGCCGCCCGGAAGGAGGCGGCCAAGCTGGACGGAAAGGGCTACGACACCTGGGTCCGCCCCTCCGGCGCGTTTTCGACCCTCGGCTGGTTCGATGACCCGCTGCTCTCGACCGCGGTCGGGGGAGACACGGTGGAGCTGGTGGCCACGGTGTTCCACGAAATCTCTCACAACACCCTGTACGTGAAGAGCGCGACACCGTTCAACGAGAGCTTCGCCCAGCTGGTGGGGTACCGCGCCGCCGAATCGTTTTTCCGCTCGCGGGGGGACACCGCGGCCGCGCGCCACGCCGCCGAACGCTGGGAAGACGAGATCATCCTTGGAGGGTACTACGCGATTCTGGCCGCCAGGCTGGACACCCTCTACCGGTCGGCAAAGGGGGACAGCGTGGCCCTCGATCAGGGCCGCGCAACCATCGCGGCGTGGGCTCGAAGCACCCTGCAGGACAGTGTTGCTCCCAGGCTCAAGACTTACCAGGTGGGTCGGCTCCCCGAGCGGCCGGTCAACAATGCCCGCATCATCGCCGCGCGGATCTACCGTGATCATCTCGACTTGTTCGAGGCCTGGTACGACCAGCACTACCGTGACATCGGACAGAGCGTGGCCGCGCTGCGGGATCTAATGAAGGGGGCCGAAGGGGATTCAGCGGTGGCGCGGCTCCAGGCTGCGGTCCGGCGATAGGGGCGGGGAGGGAAAGGGTTGACAATTTCTAACAGTTTGATAACTATTGAACTATGAAGACTGTCCAATCCGACCCAGGGACTCTGGCCAAGGGTCAGTTTGAGCTGATCGCCAAGGCGCTGGCGGATCCTCGGCGCATGGCGCTGCTCGAGTCGATCAGCGAGGCCAAGGGCGGGGAGTGCGCCTGCCAGCGGCTGCTCAGCCTCTTTCCGGTCACCAAGGGCACCGTGTCACATCATATGAAGGAGCTGGACCGGGCCGGGCTCATCAGCTCGATGCGCGAAGGGCAGTTCATGAAATACCAGGTGCGCCACAGCGTGCTGCGGGCCTACACCCTCGAGTTGACCCGCCGGATGAAGCTCGATTCCGATGCCTGACGGCTGGCCGCTTTTTTTTTCGATATAGAGTTTGATGGTTATGGAACTGTTGTACGAGTAAGCATTTGCGGCATGGCACGGCGACGCGACGGGACGTCGAAAGCGCCACTCCCGATCGACTAGTGCAGTGCAAAGCTGTTGAACCCGGCTGGATCAGCTCACTGGAGAATCCCATGTCGTCTCGCGTCTACCTCATCGCCTTTGCTACTGCGCTGGCCGCCTGCAGCCCCAAGCGCCCCGCCGCTCCGCCGCCTCCCACGGTGACGGTAGCGCCGGTTGCCCAGCAGGACATCACCGAGTGGGACGAGTTCACCGGTCGATTCGAGGCGGTCGATGCCGTCGAGATCAGGCCGAGGGTCACCGGCTACATCCAGCGGGTGGCGTTTGCTGAAGGGCGCGAGGTGCGGAAGGGAGAGGTGCTCTTCGAGATCGATCCCCGTCCGTACCAGGCCGATCTCCAGCGGGCCACCGCCGAACTGGAGCAGGCCAGGACCACTTCGGCCCAGGCGGACCGTGATGTCGAGCGGGGCCGGAACCTGGTCGCGGCACAGGCGCTGTCGCGCGAGGAGTTCGATGCAAGGACATCAGCGGCTGCCCGGGCCAAGGCTGCGGTCGAGATCGCCGAGGCGGCGGTGACCACCGCCAGGCTCAATCTCGAGTGGACGGCCGTGCGCTCGCCCATCAGCGGGCGGGTGGGCAAGGCCGAGGTGACGGAGGGAAATCTGGTCCAGGCCGGCGGGGCCGGCGCGCCGCCCCTCACCACCGTCGTATCGATGGATCCGATCTACGTGTCCTTCGAGAGCGACGAGCAGTCATTCCTCAAGTATGCCGCCCTGGCGCGAGACGGCAGCCGGTCGACGGCGAAGACGCCCGTCGAAATGGGACTGGCCGACGAGTCGGACCAGTACCCGTACAAGGGCTTCGTCAATTTCGTCGACAACCAGCTCAATCCCGCGACCGGGACCATCCGGGTGCGTGCGGTGTTCAGCAACGCCGATCGCCGGTTTACGCCGGGGCTGTACGCCCGGGTCAAGATCGTGGGGAGCGGCCGCTACAAGGCGACCCTGATCCAGGACCGCGCCGTCGGCACGGACCAGGACAAGAAGTTCGTGATGGTGCTCAAGGCGGACAGCACGGTCGAGTACCGGCCGGTGACGCTGGGCCGGGTGGTGGACGGCCTCCGCGTGGTGCAGGCCGGGCTCCGGCCCGGCGAAGAAATCGTGATCAACGGCCTGCAGCGGATCCGGACCGGTGCCAGGGTCACGCCCCAGCTCGAGCCGATGGCCGCGGTGGCCGCGGTGAAGCCGCTTCCCGTCCGCGGCACCAACTGACCTTCAGCCCAGAGATCCGGAGCCGCCCATGCGCTTCTCCCGCTTCTTCATCGACCGGCCGATCTTCGCCGCGGTCCTGTCGATCGTGATTTTCCTTGGCGGCCTCATCGCGATGGTGGGCCTGCCCATCAGCGAGTATCCCGAGGTCGTGCCCCCGTCGATCGTGGTCCGGGCCGTCTATCCCGGCGCCAATCCCCGGGTGCTCTCGGAAGCCGTGGCCACGCCGCTCGAAGAGTCGATCAACGGCGTCGAGAACATGCTCTACATGAGCTCCCAGGGCACCGCCGACGGCGTGCTGACCCTGACCGTGACCTTCAAGATCGGCACCAACGTCGATCTGGCGCAGGTCCAGGTGCAGAACCGGGTCAGCCAGGCGCTGCCGCGGCTGCCCGAAGAAGTGCGCCAGTCCGGCGTCACCACGGTGAAGAGCTCGCCCGACCTCACCATGGTGGTGCACCTGGTGTCGCCCGACAGCCGGTATGACGTGACGTACCTGCGGAACTACGCCGTACTGCAGGTGAAGGACGTGCTGGCCCGGATCAACGGGGTCGGGCAGGTCAACCTGTTCGGTGGCGGCGACTACGCCATGCGGGTCTGGCTCGATCCGCAGAAGGTGGCGGCCCGGGGCCTGAGCGCGCCGGACATCATCGCCGCGATCCGGGAGCAGAACGTGCAGGTCGCCGCCGGCGTCGTCGGCGGGCCGCCGATGCCCGCGGCCGTCGCCTACCAGCTCAGCGTCAACACCCACGGCCGCCTGGCCAACGAGGAGGAGTTCGGCGCCATCATCATCAAAGCCGGCACGGGTGGGGAACTGGTGCGCCTGCGGGACGTGGCCCGCATCGAGCTGGGCTCCGGGGATTACGCGCTGCGGTCCATGCTCAACAACCGGGACGCGGTGGCCATGGCCATCTTCCAGTCGCCCGGGTCCAATGCGCTGCAGCTCTCGTCCGACGTGCGCGCGGCCATGGAGAAGCTCAAGGCCAATTTTCCCCAGGGAGTCGAGTACCGGATCGTCTACGACCCGACCACCAACGTGCGGGACGGTATCCACGAAGTGGTGAAGACCCTCTTCGAGGCCATTCTGCTGGTGGTGCTGGTGGTGGTGCTGTTCCTGCAGACCTGGCGGGCCTCGATCATCCCGCTGGTGGCGGTGCCGGTGTCGATCGTCGGGACTTTCGCGGTGCTGCTGATCTTCGGCTTCTCGATCAACACCCTGTCGCTCTTCGGGCTGGTGCTCGCCATCGGCATCGTGGTGGACGATGCCATCGTGGTGGTCGAGAACGTGGAGCGCAACATCGAGGCGGGGCTGTCGCCGCGGGACGCCTCCCACAAGGCGATGGATGAAGTGAGCGGGCCGATCCTGGCCATCGCCTTGGTGCTGTGCGCCGTGTTCGTGCCGGTGGCGTTCATGAGCGGGCTGACGGGCCAGTTCTACCGCCAGTTCGCGCTGACCATCGCCTTTTCCACCGTGATTTCCGCGGTGAACTCGCTCACCCTGTCCCCGGCGCTGAGCGCGATTCTGCTCCAGCCCCATGGCGCGGCTCCTGACCGTCTGACCCGGATCATCAATGGCGCGCTGGGCTGGCTGTTCGGCCCCTTCAACCGGGCCTTCAGGAGCGGGTCGAGCCGGTACGGCCACTTTGTCGAGCGCGTGGTCCGGCGCGGCGGCGTTGCCCTGGCGGTCTACGCCGGCCTGCTCGCGCTCACGGTGTTCGGCTTTACCCGGGTGCCCTCCGGCTTCGTGCCGACGCAGGACAAGCAGTACCTGGTCGCCTTTGCCCAGCTGCCCGATGCCGCCACGCTCGACCGCACCGATTCGATCATGCGGCAGATGAGCGAGATCGGCCTGGCGCAGCCCGGCGTGGCCAATGCCGTGCAATTCCCCGGCCTGTCGATCAACGGATTCGTCAATGCGCCCAACGCCGGCATCGTCTTCTTCCCGCTCAAGCCGTTCGATGAGCGGCAGGACAAGGCGGAGTACGGCCTCAACATTGCCGCGGCGCTGAATCAGAAGTTCAGCAGCATCCAGGGTGCTTTCATCGCCGTCTTTCCGCCCCCACCAGTGGCCGGCCTCGGCACCGTGGGTGGCTTCAAGCTGCAGCTGGAGGACCGGGGCGGTCTGGGCGAGCAGGAACTCTTTCAGGCCACCCAGGCGCTGATCGGCCAGGGCTATCAGACGCCGGAACTGGCCGGGTTGTTCAGCTCCTTCCAGATCAACGTGCCGCAGCTCGATGCCAGGGTCGACCGGGACAAGGTGAAGCGCCAGCGGATTTCGCTGACTGACCTGTTCCAGACCATGCAGGTCTACCTGGGCTCGGTCTACGTCAACGATTTCAACAAGTTCGGCCGGACCTACCAGGTCATCGTGCAGGCGGACGCCCCCTTCCGGGCGACGGCCGACAACGTGGCCCAGCTCAAGGTCCGCAATGGCGACGGCGAGATGGTGCCGCTCGGTTCGGTGCTCACCATCCAGGAGGCTCACGGTCCGGATCGCGGGCTGCGCTACAACGCCTATCCCGCGGCCGACATCAACGGCGCGGCTGCCCCCGGATTCAGCTCGGGCCAGGCCGAGGCGGCTATCGAACGCCTGGCCGCGGCGACGCTGCCCAACGGGATCGAGCTCGAGTGGACCGATCTCACCTACCAGCAGAAGCTGGCCGGCAACGCGGCGTTGCTGATCTTCCCCCTCTGCGTGGTGCTCGCCTTCCTGGTGCTGGCCGCGCAGTACGAGAGCTGGACGCTGCCGCTGGCGGTCATTCTGATCGTGCCGATGAGCCTGCTCAGCGCCATCGGTGGCGTGTGGCTCACGCATGGCGACAACAACATCTTCACCCAGATCGGCTTCCTGGTGCTCATCGGGCTGGCCTGCAAGAACGCCATCCTGATCGTGGAATTCGCCCGCGAAATGCAGCTGGCCGGCGCCGACCCGGTCCATGCCGCGCTCGAGGCCAGCCGGATCCGGCTGCGCCCGATTCTGATGACGTCCATGGCGTTCATCATGGGCGTGGTGCCGCTGGTGTTCTCGTCGGGTGCCGGTGCCGAGATGCGGCACGCGATGGGCGTGGCGGTCTTCTCCGGGATGCTCGGCGTCACCCTGTTCGGGCTCGCTCTGACGCCCGTCTTCTACGTGGTCATCCAGACCCTCGTCGCCCGGCGCACTCCGGTGATCGCCATCGCAAGGCCGGAGGTGACGGGTGAGGAGGTGGTCCATGCGTAAGGAATAT
>DATEHG010000057.1:0-19837 GCA_035279705.1 Gemmatimonadales bacterium | reverse complement strand
AGTATGTGCGGATGCTGCAACCGCGCGGCCACTTCGATCTCACGGAAGAACCGCTCCGGTCCGAGCGACGCGGCCAGCTCCGGCCGGAGCACCTTGAGCGCCACCTGGCGGCGGTGCTTCAGATCTTCGGCGAGATAGACCGTGGCCATGCCGCCGTGGCCGATCTCCCGCTGGATCGCGTAGCGGTCGGACAGGGCGGCCATGATGCGCTGCAGCTGGTCAGTCACAGGCCGAAGGGGTCGATGGAGGTGAGCGCTTCAGATCGTCTTGGCGAACGCGGCAAAGGTCGGGCTGATCCTCGACAACTTGTCGATCTCAGTCTGCGGGACGTGCTTCTTGAAATCCTTGGTGGGCATCTTCATCCAGGCACCCTGCTGCCAGCCGTTCACCTTCTCGGCCTTGTTGAACATCAGGACCGTCTGCTTGTCCGGGGACTGCATGAACTCCCCCTTGAACAGCACCACCGGCTTCATGAGTACGCACTCGTCGCGGACGGCGTAGTTGCTGGACAGGCAGGGATCGTAGAACTTGGCGCCGCAACGCAGGTAGTAGTGCTCGTTGAAGACACAGCCGTTGGCATAGTTGCGGTCGTTGGTACCGCGCACGTTGCCCACTACCAGCGGATCGAAGCAGAGATAGTTCGGCTTGGTCCAGACGTAGCCCGAGATGGTGATGTACTCGATATCGGTGGTGGGAATGCCGGCGTCGTTCTCGAGCATCGACTTGAGCCCCTTAGCCAGGCCGCCGCAGGGCGCGGACGTGGACTTGCCGGAGAGCAGGTCGTCGCCCCCTGCCTGCGAGCTGGCGATGTATTGCCAGTGCTTCTTGGCATAGGCCAGGTAGTTGATGAACAGATGGTCGGCCAACTGCTGATTGGTCGCGCCGTCCTTCTTGAGCTGGGCAATGGGCGTCGGCCCGGCCAGGATCTGTTCGCGCGGCGTAGGCATGGCTCAGCCTGTCTGGATTGGGAGCACCGCAAAGATGCAGCGGGTCGTGGCCCGGAGCTACCCCTTGGCCGTTCCCCCGTGTCGCTGGAGGAGGAGTGAGATCCGGGTACTCCACCGGTTTGCGCCCGGTTTGACGCCGCTGGGCCACCGTCAAGGCGCCAACCCTCACCCTTCCACCGCCGGGGAGCCGCGACAGCCATGTCAAACGAAGCGCAGGGGGCCAAAGTGCAGTCACCGCCGAAGGAAAGCGCCGCAGCCGGGACCGGGAAGCCGAAAGGCATCTACCTCAAGGTGAGCGAGAAGGGGGGCCTGTCGGTCTATGGCCTGGGTCGCTTTCCCGTAACCCTCTACAAGGAGCAGTGGGCCAAGCTCCTGGCCCGCACTGACGAGATCAAGGCGTTTCTCGCCGCCCACAATGGCCATCTCAAGAGCAAGGATCAGGGCTGATCGCTGATCTGGTTCCGACTGGTCACGGTCATTTCGGCGGAACCCCTGAAGAGGCGGATCTCGCCTTTGACCGCGATGCGTTTGCCGACCAGGCTCTCGAGTCCCCGGAGCGACGGATCCACCGGCTCGGCGATATAGACGCTGAAGGTCTGGTGCGGGTATTCCGCCCCGAAGTTGATGTGGATGTTGCCCGACGCAGCCTGGTGGACCGACACCACGGTACCCACGACGGTCGCTTCTTCACCCACGTGCGCCGCCGCTTCGCGGTCGCGATAGATCCCCGTGCCGAGCGGGGCTTGAGACGGGGGCGGGCGGTAGTTCACCAGGGCTTCGTTGAGCACCCGGGCCAGCCGGACACCGGCTTCGATCAGGGCGCTGTCGGCGACAGGCAGATCGGCCTGCTCATACGCGTCGCCGAGCACGCGATTGGCGGGGATCCGGTACGCGATCCTGGCGGCCCGCGCGTGGCCTTCCATGGCCCAGTCGATGACCGTCCCGCGCTCCACCTGGTCGAGCTTGAATCCGCTCATCTGCCGCTCGAGGCGGGCCAGGTACTCGGCCTCGTCGAGGCGGGTGTGCTCCAGCAGCATCCCGTCCCACACCTTGTGCAGGTTGGCCGCCTCGTCATAGAACGTGACGTCCACGGTATTGCCACCGCGATCGCCGTGGTTCGAAACGTGGAGCGGCTGGTGCAGGTCGCCCACCAGGTGGATGAGGAACTTGAGCGCCTCCGTGCGTTCGACCGGCGAGGCCTGGGCATCCGCCAGCTCGGCGCGGTACCGGGCAATGGCGGCGATGATGCACTCACCGCCGGGGCAGTAGTTCGCCGAATCGTACTGGGCCGCCGCCAGCGGGATGTTGACGTAATGGAGCGGGGCCGTTTCCCGTCGAGCACCGCGGACTTCGTCGGCCCAGGAGGCCACGTCAGCCATTGACTGGCCACCGAGCAGATCACGTACCGCCCCTGTGGCTGCCGGGGTCAGCCGCCTGGCCGCGATGTCCGCCACGAGGCGGTGGCCGAAGTCGAACCAGAATCCGCGGGGCAGGGGGGCAGCGGGGCGGGGAGACAGCAGGGTGAGGGCGAACAGGTATGGCCACATGAGCTACCTCATCAGTCCGACCAGCGCCTCGTGCACCTTGATCATGGCCATCGTGTCCATGGCGCAGTAGCGGAGCAGGTCGGCACGGTGCCTGGAATCGGCCGTGCCGTCGTATTTTCCGATTCGCATCAGGGCAAAGATCGCCGAGGCGTCGTCGCCACCCCGGACGGCCAGGTCGTCGTAGCTGTGTCCCAAAGCCATGGCCGGGAGGACGGCCTTGATGCTCGACTTCCCGTGGAACCCGGGGTGGCAGTATCCATTGCGGACCACCGGCTCGAGATCGAAGAGCCGCGAGGCAACCGCTTCGAGGCGGCCCTTTTCGCCCGGCACGGTGCGCATCAGGTAGTTGAGCACGCCTTTTTCGTAGCCCGAATAGACCACGATCGACCCGCGGTCGCCGAGGTCGTCGAGCAGCTGCTGACAGAGCTCCTGGCGCCAGTCGCCGGCGTTGAGAGCGAGATAGGCACTATGGACCGGTACTGATCCCGGCCCATCCACCCGATGAATCGAGAATTGAAAGGGCATCTGCTCGTAGGGCTCCGCTTCGGCGAACCAGGGCAGTGCGGGGCCGATGCCCTCGAAATCCAGATAGTACGCAGGCCAGGCGACCAGGCTCAGCTGGCCGAGTACCTGCTGGTCCAGCTCGGGGCTCCTTGACTGACTTACCCGGACCACCCGCTCCTGGATCGGGGTGAGACCGACGCCGGATGGCAGCGCGCTGATCCGGCCATACGGCTTGAGCGTCTCGAACTTCTTCTCCAGCAGCCGCGGAATATCGAACAGCGGGTCGGCAATTCCGGCGCCGACACAGGTGGTGAAGAACTCGCAGCTCCGGCAGACGAACTTGAGCGCTCCCGGCGGCTCCACCTCGCCGAGCAGGATCATGGCGATTTCCGGCGCGACATCGGCGAATTCCTGCGCCCGGCTCCGCACTACTTCGCTGAGGTCGATTTCGGTCAGGAGCGGCTCGGCACCGTCGAGGCGGTAGTCCCGGTTGATCAGCATCAGGACGCAGCGGGAGATCCCGAGGCCCGCCGCTCCCGCGACAAATGCCGTATAGGACAAGTCGTCGACGTACTCGGCGTTGAGCTTGTCGAGTTGTTCGGGGACCTTGCCGGACTTCACCTCGATCAGCTCCCAATCCGTTCCGTCGCGACGCAGAGCGTCCGCCCGGGCCACGAAGGGGCCGGACTGGAAGGTGGCCTCGAACAGGAGCGAGTCAGAGAGGTTGAGTGCCGCGGCAGTTTCCGCGACGGCCCGGTCCACCGGAGTCCGGATCAGCTCCCGCCCCTCTCCCAGCTGGCGCTGCGCCTGCCTGTGGACCTCGGCACCGACCCAGAACCGCCATTCCAGCGCCGGCGTCACCGACTCCTGCTCGGCCCTGAGCAGGCGCCACCCTGCGGTCGGGCATCCGATCGCGGCCAGAAAGGGGCGCTTGGTGATCCGGTCAGGCATTGGTTAGTCGCGCTCCGAGCCCCACGAGGAGGGGGTGCGGCCCATTCGCTGCAGGCTGGGACCAACTGCGTGTGAGGCGTGCGGGGTCGTACGTCACCCCCGCTGCCCTCGTCACACTGCCGGACACGATCGCAAGCCCTGCTGTATCGTGGTTGCACCCACCGGTGGTTGTGGCGGGGGTTTCTTCGGCTCCAGCAGGTGACGTGTTGAAGCGGCCGTGATCGTGTGGTGGCGATGACGGGCGCTTCAACGCGCTATTGCATCCTGGCCGCGATGGCGGCGTAGCGAGCATCCGCTTTGAGCGGGTCCAGCAGCGGCATGAAGAAATTCTCCGGCATCAGCACGTCCTTCTCAGCGACCGCCTTGTTGAGCCAGCTGAACGCCTGGTCCAGGTCACCGAGGCCGATGTAGGACACTCCAATGGAAAACGGCGGCACGTACTCCCGCTTCGACTGGGCCTTGACCGAGTCGAGCAGCGCAACCGCGGCCGGGCGATCACCCGACACGGCGTAGGCATACACCAGCGCGGCGGAGACGTTCGGCGCCACTTCGCCGCGGGCGCGGAGATCCTTCAAGATTGCAGCCGCCTCGGCCGGTCGTTTCTGTTCCAGGCGAACGTAGCCCTGGATGAATCGGGACTGCGCGAAGTCAGGATCGAGGTGCAGGAGTGCCGTGACAAGCGAATCGGCGACCGCCGGACGATGCAGGCAAACCTGGATCCACGCGAGTTCGCCGAAGATGATCCGTGACAGCGGATCGAGGTCATGAGCCTGCTGCATCTGGATCAGGGCCTCGTCGATCCGGTTTCGTCCCGTCAGGAAATCGGCGTACCAGTGATGGGCCGTCGGGTAATCGGGGTCCGCGGCAATGGCCTTCTTGAATTCCGCCTCGGCCGCCTTCCAATCCCAGTCGTAGAGCATCGTCCCGTACGCCAGCGAGGTATGGGCCTGAGCGAGGCCGGGCTGCAGGGCGATGGCGCGAAGTGCCGCTGCCTTGCCGCGCGGCCAGGCAATTTCCGGTCGGGTGCCGCCATAGGCCGGAAGCAGCACGTAGGCGTCGGCCAGCCCCGCCCACGCCTTGGCCAGGCCTGAGTCCCGGGCCAACGCTTGGCCATACAGGTCCACGGCTTGCGCAAGCGACTGACCGGTTCGCTGGCTCAAGGCAAACTGACCCTGCAGGTAGAGGTCGTAAGCGCCCAGGTCCGTCGTCGGACGCGCCACGAGGGCGGAGTCGGCGCGCGCGCCTTTGAGCAGCTTGAGGGAAGTGGCGATTGCCCGGGCGATTTCCTCCTGCACCGCAAAGAGGTCGGCCGCGCTCCGGTTATAGCTGTCCGACCAGAGCTCGAACCCGTCCCTGGCGTTCACCAGCTGGGCACTCACGTGGAGCTGGGTTCCGATCCGGCGCACACTCCCCTCGAGCACCGTAGCCACGCCGAGCTTCCGGCCCACATCCTTCACATCGACCGTCGGCCCGCGGAACTGGAAGGCCGAACTGCGGGCGGCGACCTTGAAACCGGGAATGCGGCTCAGGGCGCTGGTCAGCTCCTCTGTAAGGCCGTCGCTGAACCAGGTCTGGTCATTTCCCGGGCTGAGATCGGTGAAGGGCAGCACGGCCGCGGAGGAGAGGCCTTCGGGGTCGGACTTGCGACTGAGCCATGAACGGGCCAGGAGTGCGCTCACGACGAGCAAGGCCGCAGCGGCCAGAATGACCAGTGAATTCCTGCGCCTCGGGCTGGGCACGGGTGCCGGTGCGGCGAGGGACCTGCTGAACGCGGCGACGCTCTCGAACCGGTCGGCCGGCGATCGCGCCAGCGCACGACCGACGGCGGCCTCGACCGGCGCCGGAACCTGGCGCAGTGTCGACAGCCGCGGCAGCGGTTCGGTGAGCTGCTTGGCGAGGATCGCGCGGGGCGTATTGCCGAGGTAGGGAGGCTCGCCGGACAACATCTCGTACACGACGCAGGCCAGCGCGTAGAGATCGCTCCGCGCGTCGATCTCCCGCTCGCCGGCCGCCTGCTCCGGGCTCATGTACTCGGGTGTGCCGATGGCGAAGCCGGTTTCGGTCAGCCGGCCGCCCTTGGGGTCGGGTTCCTGGGTCGCCCGCGCGATGCCGAAATCGCTGACCAGCGCATGCCGTCCCGATAGCAGGATGTTGCCAGGCTTGATGTCGCGATGGAGGATGCCGTGGCCGTGCGCATACTCGAGGGCATCGGCCACTTCGCGGGTGATCTGGAGCGCGTCCTCGAGCGGCAGCTGGCGCTCCCGCTTGAGCCGGGTGGCCAGGGTTTCGCCGTCGATGTAGGGCATGGTGAACCAGAACTGGCCGCCCGTCTCCCCGGAATCGAGAACCGTCAGGATGTGTGGATGCTGGAGGCGGGCCGAGACCTTGATCTCGCGCAGGAACCGCTCGGTCCCGATGGTGTGGGCGATTTCCTCGTGCAATACCTTGAGCGCCACGGGGCGGTCGTGCTGCAGGTCCCAGGCGCGATAGACGGTGGCCATGCCCCCGCGGCCGAGCTCCTGCTCGACGCGGTAGCGGCCAGCCAGGGAGGCGGCGAGACGGTTGTTGGACGTCTGGGACATCGGACGAGCCTTAAGCCATAAGCCGGAAGCCGTAAGCTAAGGGCTCAAGGTGTTCGGTGTCGAATCCGGGCCACGAGCAGCAGCCCCATTGATATTGATGTATCCTATTCCCGTTGGCTTTCGACCCTCGACCCTCGACCCTCGACTCGACTCCCATGTCCCCCTCCGACTACCCCGCCCTTGTCGCCATTGCCATGCTTGCCTCCCGGGCTGATGGCCACGTGGAAGCCTCCGAGCAGGTGGCGATCGATGCCATGCTGGAAAAGATCGGCAACCCCGACGTGAGCCGGCTGGCCGAGCAGGTCGCGGCCGGAGGCCTTCGCGCCGCCGACCTCGCCAGGCGGCTTTCGAATGATGACGCCCGGAAAATGGCGTACGAAACCGCCGTGGCCGTCTGCCACGCCGACGGCGGGGCGAATGCCGCCGAACTCAAGTTTCTCGAGGAGCTGCGCGCCGCGCTCGGGATTGCAGCACCCGTGGTGGACCGGCTGGGAGATACGGCGACGGCGCTCTCCGGCGTCACCACCCTGCAGGGACCGGTGCAGGACGCCTCCGGTGCCGGCAACAGGTCCGACGAGTTCATCCTGCAGCAGGCGATCCTCACGGGTGCGCTCGAAATCCTCCCCGACAAGCTGGCGAACATCGCCATTCTCCCCCTGCAACTCCGGCTGGTCTACACCATCGGGCAGCGGCATGGCCAGCAGCTCGACATCAACCAGGTCAAGGATCTTGCCGCTACGCTCGGCCTCGGCGCCGCGGCCCAGGCCATGGAAGGGGTGGTGATGAAGGTGCTGGGTGGCATTGCCGGAGGGCTGCTGGGCGGGCTGGTCGGGGGCGCAGCCCGGGTGGCGAGCGGCGCCGCGGTCACCTTTGCGGCGACCTACGCGCTCGGCCACGTGGCGGAGCAGTACTATGCCCAAGGGAGGAAGATCAGCACCGCGGATCTCAAGGCGCTGTTCGCCCGCTTCCAGGCCGAGGCGGGGACCCTTTATCCCAGGGTGCAGCAGCAGATCCAGACGCGGGCGGGGACCCTGGACCTGCAGAAGGTGCTGGCCGCGGTGAAGGGACAGCCGGTTTGAAGCAGGGCGGCTTCGCTACTCTCCGAACCTCAGGTTGCCGATAATCTCCCGTCTCAGGCTCTAATGAGGAGGCGCCTGACTTCCGTCCGACCAGTTCGCAACCGGAATGAGAAACAGCGCGATCGGATCACCCTCCGCGACATACTGAGGCAAACTCATGACCGGCGAGCCCGCGACGTCCGCCCCCCAGTGGGCGCTGTCGGCCGCCGGCGCGAAGATCATCAGATGGGGCCTCCAGGCTCCCGCTGAATCATCGAGGAAGCCGTGCTTCGAAAGCATGTACGCCATCGCCCCGGGCGCCGGGGTGTGGCGAGCACCTGCCCGCATGCTGTCGAGCATCGCCGCCCTGGGGATTCCAGCGAGCGCCAGTGTCGTGCGCCGCCGGGTGATCGGCAGGATGGTTTGCGCTGCGGGAGGATTGTAGCAGATCGGCCCCCGGATCTTCGGATTCCAGAAGGCGGGATGCTCGAACGGCGCCATCCACGACCGCTCGACCACGCACACAAATCCGTTGGTGCCCTGGACGGCGGTCTCATACCCGCGCGGCCCCAGCACGAGGATGCTCGCGTGGTCAGATATCGCTGGTGGGGCGGCGGTGCGCGCCAGCGCGATCTCCGCAGAGCGATCGGCCATGAGGTACTCGCTCAGCGGCGCCATCTGTGGATAGCGAACCTGGGACGCCTGCCCCTGGAGTCCCCCCGTCAGGACGACGGCAAGAATTGCGGCGATCGAGCTCGAGCTTGTCGTCAGTCGCATCGGAACCCCATCGAGATAGGAGCAAGGGCGGTCTGGTGAAGCCTCACCTTGATTACACAGCGGCGGACCGCAGGATTGGGATGTGTTGGCCAGCTTGATGACGTTCGAGGAGGTACAATCGTGACGTGCCGAATCGCTCGGCGGCGTTACATCGGGAAACTCATTCTGAGGATGCAGCAGCCGTACAGAACCTGACCGGCAATCGCGATCTGCAGTAGGTATTGGCAGCTCCGCTACTCTCCGAACCTGAGGTAGCCGATCAACTCCCGTCCGCCCAGCTCGACGACGATGACGTAGACCGACACGAGCTGGGCCAGGTCGGTGAGCCAGCCGTCCTCCTCTTCCGTAAGGATCTGGATCGGCCACCAGCCGCGGTAGTTGTCTTCGTTGATCGCTGCGGGCACCGGTTCGCTCAGATCCTCGCGGAGTCCGGCGAGGTCGAGCGGATTGGAGCCCACCTCCCAGGCGCCCGGCGGCGGGGCCGCCGGAAGATCGAATCCTGCCACACTCGCTTCCACTTCACGAGTAAACTCCTCCTCGATCCGGCCGGCGGGCCAATCGGCCGCGAGCCAGGGCGCGAGCAATCGCCCGGCCGTCCCGAAATCCCTCGACGCCAGTGCCCAGGCGAAGCGCTCCGCTGCCGACTCGCCGGGTGGAATCTCGGGCGCAGGCCAGTCACCCGCCGCGCGGTCTCGCATTTTCCGTCCGAACAGATTGCCGGCGATTTCCCGTGCTGCTGCGCCCATGGCCTCCAGCTTCGGCCCCCGGATGCTGTCCTGCTCCTGGCGGGAGAGCGGCGCGAGGGCCCGGTCGAGTCCAGCCCAGACTTCCTTGAGGTCCCCGACCATCGGGGCGAGTTCGGCATACTTCGCGTCGGCGCGGGCGCTCCGCGTCCGCAGCAATTCGAGGTGGAGCGCGGCGGCATCGACGGCGGCCACCGCCGCCGCGCGATGCCGGGCGTACTCCGGCGAGGAAGCGAGTGCCTCGGCGATCCGGCTCGGCGCCTCGTCGAGCAGCGCTGTCCGGTTCCGCCGTGCCGCTTCCAGCAAGACGGCGAGTTCGGGATCCCCGGTCCCGCCGGCGTCCGCCACTGCTTTCTCCACCCTGCCGATGAGTTGCGACAACATGCCGCCCACGATGGTAGCGGTGTGCAGCGCCGGTTCGCCCGCGCGCCGGGCCGGCTCCACCGCCTCCGCTCCGCGCGCTGCCATCAGCCGCTCAAGGGCAGCGATGTCGACGCGCCCGAAGGCGCTGATGCAGGACTTGAGGCCGAGGTAGAGCGAGGGGTGCGAGGCTTCGAGGGCCCTGAAACGGTCGAGACTCCAGAGGCGTGCGTCCAGCGACAGGTGATCAGTCACGGTGGGATCTCCCTGGTGACCTTCGTCGATCCGGACCTCAGCTTTTCAGGCGGGGCTGTTGCGGGCTGGCGATGGCGGGGGGCAGGGACACCAGTTCCTCCGCCAGCGAGGCCAGCCGGTCGGCCAGTGCCTGGAACTCCTTCTCCCGCCTGCCAATGGCCCGGCGATAGGTGGTCCGGGCAATGGTGAACACCGTGGCAAGCCAGAGCGGGATGATGCCGGCGATGGCCACCGCCGGCAGGCCGAAGGCGCCCACGGTGATGCCGAGTATCGGTCCCATGCCGCCGCCGCCGACACCGCCGCAGATTCCGCCGAAGATCGCTCCGATCGTCGGTCCCAGGTTTTCCCGCACCACGATCCGGGTCTGCCCGGCCCGCACTGAGACGCCCACCTCGACGTCGCGCTTCATGCCCGCACGGTGACTCATCGTCCAGGAGAACGATCGTCCCAGCTGGCTGACCTGGCCGACGTGCTGGAGGTTGCGCCGGATTTCGTCGACCAGCACCGGGAATTCGAAATCCGGCACTTCTCCGGTGACGACCCGTTCGAAGACCAGGGTGGTGGGCCCGCCGATTACCGGCGTCCACCCGCTGGCGACGTGGGTAGAGGGGAGATCGGAAGGAGTACTGAGAGACTTGGCCGCCTGGCGCACCAGCTCCGGAGCGACGCCCACTTCGGCGGCGAGCGCCTCGACTCCACCGATGGTCATCGAGCCACTGGTGGGGTTCGTGGCCTCGAGTTCCGTGGCGCGCTGGACGATCTGGCGCACCTCGTCCTCGCCATACCGGCGCCGCGGCCCCGAAACCGTCCCGGTCAGTTCATCCATCAGCTGGGACGGCGTCGGGGTGCGCTGATCGTGACGGATGGCGAGGGCGCGCACCAGCGCCGCTTCGGTTGCGGCCCCCGCGCCGGTGAGGCGCGAGCGATGCGCGGGCGGCGCTTCGAGGAAGCGGCCGGCCCGGTAGGCGTCTTCGGTCGGCCAGCGGCCGGGAGTCTCGCCGACCAGCATTTCGTAGATCACGACGGCCAGGCTGTACACATCGGTACGCTCGTCGAGGTCGGTCATCCCCGCGGCCTGTTCCGGGCTCATGTAGCCCGGCGTGCCCAGCGGGAACCCCGTCCGGGTCAGGTTGCCGACGCCGGCGGTGCTCACCGCCTTGGCGATGCCGAAATCGGCCACCACGGGATGGCCCTCGGAGAAGAGGATGTTCTCGGGCTTGATGTCGCGGTGGAAGATGCCCATGCGGTGGGCGTAGGCGAGCGCGTCCGCCACCGGCAGGGCGATCGCCATCGCCTCCTCCCGGTCGAGGCGGCGCATCGCCTCGAGGCGGTTGCGGAGCGAGCCTCCCGTGATGTACGGCATGACGTAGTAGAGAAAGCCGCCCGCCTCCCCGCTGTCGTGCAGCGCGAGGATATGCGGGTGCGTCAACCGGGCCACGATCTGGATTTCCTTGAGGAAACGATCGGTGCCGAGGGTCGCGGCCAGATCGGGGCGGAGCACCTTGACCGCGACTTCGCGCTGGTGCTTGCGGTCGTGGGCCAGATACACCGTGGCCATGCCGCCTTTGCCCAGCACCTGGCGGACGGCGTAGCGATCGGCCAGTGCCGATTCGAGTTCGCTCGGTGTTTCGGTGGTCACGGGGACCAAATATAGGGCAACGGGCGCGGCGGGTGAGGGCCTCGGCCTTGCTCTGACGGGAACGCGGGGATATGCTCCCCAACACATCGAAGCGGCCGGTGCGCCGCTTCGCCTTGTCGCGCGGCGGCAGTCGGCGCCGCGAGATGAAGGCGGGATCCATCGCCAACCCGGCGATCGATCGCGCCTTTTTGCGTTTCCGGCACTCGTGGCCGGCTCAACCCGGAGGGGGCGTGCGACAGTCCATCCTGGCAGGCGTGATGCTCTTGATTCTCGGCGGTGCGCTGTACCTGCGGGGCAACGGCTTCAGCACCCGCAAGGAAATTCTCGAACTCGGTGACGTGAAGGTCACGGCGCCGGAGGAACACACCTTCCCCAACTGGGTGGCTCCGGTCCTGGTCATCGGCGGCGTGGGCCTGCTGCTGTACGGCGGCACGCGGAAGGAGCACTGAGGGTGAGCCGGTACGCGATCGCTGCCTCTCCGCCGGGCCCCGACTGGCCGGCGGGACTTCCACCGAAAGGAGTGCACTTCCATGGCATTGCAGAGCATGAAGGCGTTCGAGCGGCGCTGGGCCATCATGCGGCGCCTGGCGTCCGCCCAGCTCAGGGATTTCGAGAAGGACCGCAAGGCGATCGCGAAGAGTATCCGCGGCTACCGCCTGAAGAAGGACCTGCGGGCGGCACGGGAGGCCGTGCTGCACTCGAAGCGGGTGGAGCGGGCCATCAGCGAAACCCGGAAATTCGTGGCGACGAGAGACCGGCTCGTGGCGGACGCCCGGCGCCGGAGCCGGCTCATCAAGCAGGCCTTCAGCCGGTAGCCCCGGGGGGGCGGCGGGCGAGAACCCCCGCCGCCCGCTCAGGCCAGTTGCGGCATCCGCACGTCGCCGGACTGCCAGACTCCCCCGAGCGCGCACTGGATGTCGGGCAGCAGATCCCCGCGCACCGGGTAGTGGTCGCCCTTCATCGAGTCGATGATCGCACCCGGCATGAGGCGGACCAGCGCGGCGGTCAGCCGGGCCTGGTCCCGCAGGTGCCGGATAGCCATCAGGCTGACGAGTTCATCGTCCAGGGCTACGGCGGTGACATAAAGCATCACGTACCCGATGACGGCCTGGCTCGCCACTGAATAGCTCTCCCGCAAATCCTTCGGCAGCCCCTGGGAGCGGACCAGGTCGACGCCGCTGGCCTCGAGCGCCGCGGCGATGACCGCCGCACTCTTGATGGCCCCGGCAATCCGCCCGCCGACCCACGGGTTTCCGGCCCGCCGCACCTTGAGCAGCGCTTGCACATGATCGCGGAGCAGGTCCTGGCAGCGGCTCAGCTCCATCGCCGTCTCGCCATGGTCAACGGTGATTTCGCCGATCTGGGTTTCCAGCAGTTCCACGAAATGCTGCTCGAGTGCGATCATATCGCCGACCATCACGTCGATCGTCTGGGTCGCCGTCTGGGACATGAGCTGCCTCCTCGTTCGCCTGGGCCGCGAATGCCGCGGCGTCCGGTATCAACGCGCAAAGGCGCGTCCGGATGCCGGTGGGCATCCGAGGCGCGCCTTCATCTTGAGAGACCCACTGGTCTTCCCGACAAGGCAGGGCCGCCCGGTTCGCACGGCCCTCGTGTGTGTCCGCCAGTCTATGGAATCCTGCCGGTCACCGCAACCCCGATTCCGGTGTGATCCAGATCGCAGTGGGCCAAGTTGCCTCCCTGCACACTCTTGTCGCCCACGTCATCAGCGAACTAACGGCTCGCTCGGCCGGATTTCCGCCACCAGGTAGATGCTGGCCGGGTCATTCCCCGGTACCCTGATGAATCCAGTGCCGGGCGCGCCACCATACTGGCGGATCCAGCTCGTGGCCAGGCCCCACTCATCTTTGGCCAGCACGGCGGTCACCGATTTCCAGGGCACTCCCCAGCTGTCGCGCCAGTATCCGTTGAGACCCCAGTGAGCGCCGAGGGCGGTAGCCCGGGCACCGCGGAGATCGAACGAGGCCGCCTGGTGCGCAACGCCGAGCAGGCGGCAGGGCGCATCCCACTGCATGGTGTCATAGCCGCCGCGCGATCCGGTGGCGGGATTGATCGGCCAGAGCAGCGGCGGCGACCCCGGCCAGACCACCTTGCCGCCGCCGTCGAGATAGCGGCGGAGCAGCGACTGATCCAACGGCGCCTGCGCCACGGTTTCGGGCAGGTAGTCGATGGCAAAGACCAGCGTGCTCGGCGCCTGGTCGGCGATGCGCTCGGTGAGCCAGCGGGCCAGCGCTCCGGCATCGAGCAGCTGGTACCCGGCGTCGGTCAGGTAGCGTGCCACGGCCCTGGCGTCGAAACTCGCCGACTTGAGGTAGGTGGAATCGAAGAACACCGCTCGGCGGACGGGAATGCTGTCGCCGAGGCGCAGGGCATAGACCGAACCATCGGTGCTGCCGAAGACGGCCATGGTACCGCTCACGGCGGGAGAGGAGTAGACCGTTCCTCCAGTCTGAAAATGCCAGAGTGGAGCGCCGTCTCCCGGCGACAGCGCCATCAGGCGGCCGGTGCGATCTCCGACGAGAAGCGCCGATCCGGTCACCGCGGGGGAAGACCAGACCGGGTAGCCGGTCGCGTTGTGCCAGCGCTCCCGGCCACTGCGGGCATCCAGCGCCTGCACGAAGCCGGCGTCCGAGCTCGCGGCGTAGACCGTGCTGTCCTGGACGGCGGGAGAGGTGATGACCCATGACTGCTGGTGATCGAAGCGCCAGAGCTGGTGTCCCGAGTCCGCGCTCACGGCATAGAGGAAGCCGTCCCGTGCGCCCACGAACACGGTGCCGTCGCTGACCGCCGGCGAGCTCTGGATGGTCCGGCGATCGAATCCGAACTCGGCCGAGCTGAGAGCCGCGCCCTCAGTGCGGAACTGCCAGATGGATTGACCGCTGGCCAGGTCGAAGCAGTAGAGCACCCCGTCGGCCGAGCCGACGAAGACCCGGTCCTTCCAGACGGCCGGTGACGACCGTACCCGCCCGCCGGTGCGGCCCCGCCAGATGACCCGTCCGGTCGCCGTGGCCACGGCGTAGACGCCCCCGTCCCCCGCGCCGACGATGACCAGCTTGCCCGCGAGCACCGGAGAGGAGATGAAGTGGTCTCCACTTTCGTGACCCCACGGCAGCGGAAGCGGTGCCTCCGTCGCCCGGAACCAGCGCAGCTGGCCGCTCTTCGCGTCAACCGCATAGATCCTTCCCGAGCGGCTGGTGAAGTACACGCTGCCCTCTGCGACTGCCGGCGAAGAGGCGATCGCCGCATCAGCCTGGTAGGCCCAGAGCTTGTTTCCGTCCGCCTGGCGGAGGGCGTACAGCCACCCGTCACCGCTGCCGACGTACACCACTCCGTGCGCAATGGCGGGCGACGAGATCACCGATCCACCGGTGGCAAAGCGCCATTCGAGACCCGCCAGGGTCCGTCCTGCTTTGGTGGAGTACACGCCTGCATGCGTCGGTCCGCCGCGGAACATCGCCGCAGGAGACTGCTCCTGCGCCTGGACACTCTCGGCGAGGGCGACCAGGGTCAGCAGGCCGACGCAGAGCAGTCGGAGAGATCCAACCGACGTCATGCCACCTCGGGAATTCAACTGTCAGGAATGGGAGGGACCTAGGGGGTGCTACGGGGGTGGCGGTGGGGTGGTTTCGCGGGGAGCAGGCAACGGGGAGCAGTGAGCAGTGAACGGGGAATGGAGAAAAGGCGAAAGGCGAACGGCGAACGGGCAAGGGAGCAAGTCGTGAGCCCCAGGGGACCGGGGACCAGTTACCTCAGGAGATAGACGACGGTATAGATCACCAGCCCAGCCAGTCCACCCACCAGCGTTCCGTTGAGCCGGATGAATTGCAGGTCCCGCCCGACGGCGAGTTCGATCCGGTCAGCGGCAACCCTCGGATCCCACGCCCGCACCGTTTCTGCAATCAGCTCGGCCACCTCGTGCCGGTGATGCTCGAGCTGCGCGGCGACGAACCCGATGATCTGCCCATCGAGCTCATCCAGCCGCTCCCGGTCGGCCAGCAGCGAATCGCCGGCCGCGCTGATACCCCGCGCCAGCGGCTCGAGCGTGGCGCTGTCGGCTTCGGGGGAATAGCGGGCGGCGGCCTGCCGCGCCTTGCCCCAGAGCGAGGCCGCGAACTCCTCGACGGCCGGGCTCTCCAGCAGATCGACCTTCAGCGCTTCCGCCCGCCGGATGACCTCGGGCGAGGTCTCCAGGCGATCGACGAAGCCGCGGAACGCGGTGTCAAACTTGAGGCGGAGCGGATGATGCGGATCGGCCCGGACCTCGTCGACCAGGCGGGTGATGGCCGCCAGCAGGCGGCGGTGGAACGCGGCGTCCATCGGCGCCGGCACCCACCACGGGCTCTCCTCGCGGATCTTCTGTCGCAGCCCCTCCTGGTTCTTCTCGAGACCGCTCGCCACCAGGGCCAGCGCCTCATCGAGCAGCACCTGGTGCCGGTCGTCCGTGGCCACCACCGAGAGGAGCCGGCCCAGCAGCGGGGCAAGCTGCACCGACTGGAGGCGGGCGACGGCGTTCTGCCGGATGAGATCGCTGATGTCTCCTTCGGGCAGCGACTGCACGGCCCGGGCAAGGCCGACCGCGGCATGGCGGGCCAGGGCCGCCCCGTTGTCAGGATGGCTCAGCCATTCCGCCCCCCGCTCGGCCAGCCGCATCGACTTGAGCCGGGCGGTGAGTACGTCGCGCGAGAGGAAATGATTCTGAACGAAACCGCCCAGGATCTTGCCGATCCGGTCCTTCTGGGTCGGAATGATCGCGGTGTGCGGGATCGGGAGCCCCAGCGGCTTGCGGAACAGCGCGGTCACCGCGAACCAATCGGCCAGTCCGCCCACGACAGACGCTTCCGCCGTGGCACGGACAAATCCCATCCAGGGGTAACTGTGCTCCAGGATCCGCGCGACCACGAACACCAGCAGCGCCGACGCGAGCAGCCCGTTGGCGACCCGCTTCATGGCGATGAGTTCGGCCCGGCGCTCCGCTTCGTCCTTGCGGGGCGGCGGCGCCGGGAGCGGGCGGGCAGGGGAGGGGGACGGGACGAGCGAGGCCATGCGGAGGGAAAGTATACCCTGCTCCCGGCATCGAGCGCGAAAGGATCAGGACGAGCGGGCGGGGTGGGGGCGCACAGGTCCGTCCGCATCCGTACCGTGCGAGACTGCTTGCAACCCGGCGCGGATGGCCTCGTACGGCCTCCATCCCCTCACTCTCCGGAGTCGAACCCGATGACACGCCTCGTGCGTCTTCCGGTCGCCCAGGCGGCCGCGCTCCTCGCACTCGCCGCCGCTCCAGCCGCCGCCCAGAATTTTCGCCTCGTCCTTCCCGAAGCCAGCCCCCGCGGCGAGGTGACCCAGACCATCGGACTCACGAACATTGCGGTCAACTACGGGCGGCCGGGCGTCAATAACCGGCCGATCTGGGGGGCGCTGGTTCCGTTCGACACCGTCTGGAGAGCGGGGGCCAACATCAACACGGTCTTCAGCACCACATCGGCGATCTCGGTTGCGGGGAAACCGCTCGCTGCCGGCCGCTACGGCCTGTTCATGATCCCGGGGCACGACAAGTGGACGGTCATCTTCAGCAAGGAGGCCGACGCCTGGGGTCACTTCAGCTACACCTCCTCGGAGGACGCGCTGCGCATCACCACCTCGGCGGTGCCCTCCGGCATGATCGAGCGCCTCGAGTACACCATGGATGATCCGACGGATCGCGCCGTCACCCTGACGCTCCGCTGGGAAAAACTGGCGGTGCCGATCCCGATCACCGTCGACCGGGACCGAGTGGTGCTCGACAGCCTGCGCCAGCAGTTCCGCAACCTCAACCGCTTCTTCCCGCAGGCGTGGAGCCAGGCATCGGCCTGGGCCATGAACAACACCAAGGACATGGCCATCGCCGAGGCGTGGGCGGACAGCTCGATCAACATCCAGCCGTCGTTCACCAATGTGATGCTCAAATCGATGCTGGTCCGCGCCCGCGGCGATGCGGCGACGGCCGACCAGCTCAAGACGCGGGCGCTTGGCATGGCAACCGAGGCCGAGGTCAACGCCTACGGCTACCAGCTGCTGGGGCAGAAGAATTTCGACGAGGCCATCGCGGTCCTCACCAAGAACACCAAGGACCATCCGGCCAGCGCCAACGTCTGGGACAGCCTGGGCGAGGCGTACCTGCTCAAGGGGGACAAGGCCAAGGGGAAGTCGTACTACCAGAAGGCGCTCTCGCTCTACACCGATGAGGTCAACAAGAAGCGCGTGACGGACATCCTGGCGAAGCTGTAGGTGAATTCAGCCGTAAGCCTTAAGCCGTAAGCCCTGAGCTGGCAGCAGGAGGATGCTTATGGCTTATGGCTTTAGGCTTATGGCTTTAGGCTCCTCCTCGCCTCCCCCGCATTCTTCGATTAAGGTTACGGGAGACCCGGGGAGGGGCCGCCATGATTTTCAAGAATCTCCAGTATCTCGAGGCGCTGGCGCACGAGCAGCACTTTGCCCGCGCGGCCGCCAGGTGCGGAGTCACCCAGCCCACGCTCTCGGCCGGCATCAAGCAGCTGGAGGAAGAACTCGGCGTGCTGGTCGTGCAGCGGGGCCAGCGCTTCCAGGGATTCACCCCGGAGGGCGCCCGGGTCCTGGATTGGGCGCACCGCATCCTGGCGGACATCGAGAGCCTCAACCAGGAAGTGAGCCTGATGAAGGCCGGCCTCACCGGGCGGCTCCGGATCGGTGCCATTCCCGTGGCGCTTCCCATCGTATCGCTGGTGACTGGGCCGTTTGCCCTGCAATTTCCGCAGGTGGCCATCACCGTCCATTCCATGACGTCGATCGAGATCCAGCGCGGGCTGGACGATTTCAGCCTGGACGCCGGCCTCACCTACCTCGACAACGAGCCGCTGCAGCGGGTGCGGGCCCTCGAGTTCTACCGGGAGCGCTACTACCTGTTTACCCCCGCCGAAGGCACTCTGGCGGGGCAGGAAAGCATTTCCTGGAAGGAGGCGGCCGAGACCCATCTCTGCCTGCTCACCCCCGACATGCAGAACCGGCGCATCGTGGACGGCCACTTTCAGGAGGCGGGCGCCTCCGTGGCCCCGATGCTCGAGACCAATTCGATCCTGACCCTCTGCGGCCACCTCCGCTCGGGGCGATGGTCGACGGTGCTCCCGCAAGCGTTCCTCTATCTGCTGAACGAGATCGAGCACATTCGCGCCATTCCGCTGTCGCAGCCGACCCCGACCCACTCCGTCGGCCTCGTGGTGCCCGATCGCGAGCCACTCACCCCCTCCGGTCGCGAACTGCTCCGGGTGGCCGGCACCCTCGATATCGCCACGGCCGTGGAAAATCAGCCCCTTCCCGCCTGAAACTTCATTGAGGCGCCCTATGGCTCGATTGCCGAGCCCGATGGCGCAACGGACTCCCGGCCGCCAGTTTACCATCCGATATTAAAGGATACCGGGCGGGCTCCCGCCCGGCGCTGGGCAACATCCGAGGAGAAGTCTCCCATGGCCATGAAGTACACCCGCCTGACCGAGCCGCTGGTGCGCGACAACGGCGTGCTGCGCCAGGCCTCCTGGGAAGAGGCGCTGACCCGGGCCGCCGAGGGGTTCCGCCGCGTGCGGGACAGCCGCGGCGGCGACGCGATCGGCACCTTCAGCTGCAGCAAGGCCAGCAACGAGATGAACTATCTGGCCGGCAAGCTCGCCCGGGTCGCCTTCGGGACGCACAACGTCGACAGCTGCAACCGAACGTGACACGCTCCTAGCGTCGTCGGTCTGGCGACGGTTTTCGGTGCCGGTGGGGGAACCAACTCCTACCGAGAGGTGGAAGAGACGGACGTCATCTTCCTCTGGGGCGCGAACGCCCGTGAAAATCACCCGATCTTCTTCCATCATGTCCTGAAGGGGATCCACCGCGGCGCGAAGCTGTTTGCCGTCGACCCCCGCCGCACCAGTTCCGCGCAGTGGGCGGACGAGTGGCTGGGACTGAACGTCGGCACCGACGTGGCCCTGTCCAACGCCATGGCCCGCGAGATCATTCACGCCGGTCTGGCCAACGATACCTTCATCCGCCGCGCCACCGTCCAGTTCGAGGCGTACCGGGCGTCGGTCGAACCCTACACGCTGAGCTACGCCGAGAAGGTGACGGGTGTTCCCGCCGATGTGATCCGGCATGCGGCGCACACCTATGCCCGGGCCGACCGGGCCATCATCTGCTGGACGCTGGGAATCACCGAGCATCACAACGGCGTCGACAATGTGCTCTCGCTGATCAACCTGGCGCTGCTCACCGGTCATATCGGCAAGTACGGCTCCGGCGTCAATCCGCTCCGCGGCCAGAACAACGTGCAGGGTGGCGGAGACATGGGCGCCATCCCGAATCGCCTCGTCGGCTTCCAGGACTGGACCACCGATCCCGAGGTCAAGGCCAAGTTCGAAAAGGCGTGGGGTGTCACGCTCAAGCCGACCTACGGCAAGAACGTCACC
>DATEHG010000056.1:0-16004 GCA_035279705.1 Gemmatimonadales bacterium | reverse complement strand
CGCTCATGACTCTCAAGCTAACGTCCGCCCGGTACGGCGGAAGACGGGACTACTGCGGAGGCCCCCGGAAGCCGAACTGGAATCCCTTCCCGATCGAGACCACCCAGCCGGCGCCCTGGGGTGTTCCCGGAAATCGGTAGGCCAGGTCGATCCGGAGCAGCTCCGGCTCCGCCTGGGGGGAGAGTCCCAGTCTGAGTCCGATGCCAGCGTCGCTGCCGGTCCGGGAAGCCTCGGTGTGATACCAGGCCCCTCCGACATCCGCAAACGCGGCGGCGCCGACGCCCAGCAGCCCGAACATCTTCGGGTTGAGCAGCGCCCGGTACTCGGCGGTGGCAAAGAAGAACCGGTCGCCGGTGAAGGCGTGGGTGCGGAAGGCGCGCGGGCCGTAGCCGAATCCCAGGTCGAACTCGTCGCCGGGCGGCACGTCGTCCTGCATGCCGCCGCTGCTGGCCAGCACGAAGAGATGGCGGGCTCCCGCGTGCAGCGCCGCTACGCCCTGCAGAATGGCCGTGCCGGAATCGAGACCGCCCGAGGCAAACCGTCCTGCGCTGGTGAGGCTTAGCGTGGCGAACCCCGCCCGGCGGAGAAACGAGCTGCCGGTGCTGAGAAAAAGCGCAGTGCCGACGCCGTCGTCCTCGTAGCCGAACGCTGCCGGTGCGGCATACAGCGTGAGACGCGCGGTTGAACTCACGTCGATGTCTTCATTGCGGTCGAAGCTCTCGTAGCCGCGGTAGACCACGAACCGGGAGCGGCTGACTTCGCTGAACGCGCCGAGCGCCCCTGAGGTCGCCTGAGGGACGGGGGGACCGGGCTCGCCGGGACGGAAACCGTCCTGCTGCACGAATCCCGTGGCCCCGAGCCTGACATACCCCTTCGACCCCCCCGAAATGGCGTGACCCAGTTCCCCCAGGACGAGGGCATGGTTGCGGGTGAGCGTGTCGAGCGGATCCGGATCGCCGTCGAAGTAGCGCAGCACCCGGGTGTTGTTGAACTGGCCCGACACGAGGAATGCGTTGCGCGAGGCGAGCGAATACCACGGCTGCCCGACGGCCAGGAGCCCGGCCTCGCCGTCCGACTTGTTCTCGTAGCGTGCCGTGACCCCGATCTTGTGCGCGATGATCCGCGGCAACCCGACGCCGAGCGCGAAGACGTCACGGTCCGGATTGTGGCGATAGCCGACCAGTGCTTCCGTGCCCGTGCCGAGCAGGTTGGTCTCGAACAGCGAGATCGAGTAGGCGAACTGATTGCCGGTGGCTCCGAAGGTGAGGTTGAGCCGTGTCGTCCACCCGTCCCGGGTGCGCAGCCTGACCACGAGGCCGCTGTCGGTGGTCACCGTGTCGAACTGCACGTCACGGAAATGGCCCAGGTGGCGGAGATTGCGCTCGGTTTCCGCTACCAGCGCGCTGTCGTAGGTATCACCCGGCTTGAAGAGAAATTCGCGCCGGATGACCCAGGGGCGCGTCACCCGGTGAAGACTGTTCCCCCAGCGGGCCCACCAGTGCCGGGTTTCCACCGAGTCGAAGAGGTTTTCGCGATTGATCTCGATGCCGCGGATGACCGGCGCCGCGTGCCCGGTATCGGCCGGCGCCGGCTGCTGCGCCACGGCCGTGACGAAGAGCCCCGCTCCGGGGGCGAGCAGCGCGACGCCAAGCGCGATTCGAGCGCCGTGTCGGCTCACGAGGCGAGCGTACCCAGCGCGGCGACGCTGTCGAGTATCCGGTCGGGCCTGATGCCGCTCTCCTCGAGCGCCGGGAGTCGGAACTTGCCGGTGCGCACCAGCCATCCCTGCATGCCAGCACGCTGGGCGCCCTGGACATCGGACCAGAGATCGTCTCCCACCATGGCCACGCGCTCCGGCGCCACGCCCTGTCCCAGCGTCTCCAGCGCCTGGCGGAAGTATCCCTCACTCGGCTTGCCGGTCACCTCCGCCTCGCGGCCGGTGGCGTATTCGAGCGCCGCCACGAACGGACCCGCGTCGAGGGTGAGTCCCTGCTTCCCCTGGAAGTAGCGGTCGCGCGAGGGGGCAAGAAAGCGGGCGCCGGCACTGAGCCATTCGAACGCGGACTGCATCAGGGCAAAGTTCCAGTCCTGGCCGAGGTCGCCGACGAGCACGGCTGCGGAGGCAGGCGACACGGGCGAGGTGAACGTGGCAGCGGCCACCAGCTCGAATCCGGCGAGGTCTTCGAGCGCGGCCTTCGGCAGGAACGGTACCACGGTGCGGATGCCGGCGCGGCGTAATATCGCCGCGGCCGAGCGGAGCGGTGTCACGATTTCGTCTACGGAAACCGGGAAGCCGTACCCCATGAGTCGTGCCGCCAGCGCCGAGCGCGGCACGGTCGTGGTATTGGTCAGGAAGCGAACCGGAACGCCACGCGCGCGGAGGGCCGCCACCGCCGCGGCGGCTCCGGGCACCGCGGCACCACTGGCGTAGAGGGTGCCGTCGAGATCGAGAAGAAACGCATCCGGCATGGGGAAGGAATCATGTCCCGCCGGGAGACGGGAGACAATCGCGCGGCGGCGCGATCCGTGGCGGTGAGACTCAGTACCGGCCCAGGTAGTTCTTCACTTCCCAGGCCGTCACTTCCCGATTGAACTGGGAGACCTCTTCGCGCTTGGCCTCGAGGAAGCGCTCCACCAGATGCTCCCCCAGGGCGGCCTTGATCACGTCGTCCTTCTCGAAGCGGTCCAGCGCCTCGTGCAGGTCCCGCGGCAGGTCGTCGATCTGGTACTTCCGCCGGTCGCGGAAGCTCATGCGGAAGATGTTGCGGTTGACCGGCTCGCGGCATTCGAGCTTCTGCTCCACCCCGTCGAGCCCCGCCGCCAGCTGCACCGTGAGCGAGAGGTAGGGGTTGGCGGAGGGGTCCGGCATGCGCAGCTCGCAGCGGGTGCCCACCCCGCGCCGTTCGGGGATCCGCACCAGCGGCGAGCGGTTCCGCATCGACCACGCCACGTTGACCGGCGCCTCGTAACCGGGCACCAGGCGCTTGTAGCTGTTGATCAGCGGGTTGGTGATCGCGCAGAACCCGCGGGCGTGCTGCAGCAGCCCCTCGACGTAGGACAGCGCCACCGCGGAGAGCTGGTGTTCGGCCTTGGGATCGTGGAAGGCGTTCTGGCTGCCCTTGAAGAGGGACTGGTGGGTGTGCATCCCGCTGCCGTTCTGCCCCTGGATCGGCTTGGGCATGAACGAGGCGACGAACCCGTTCCGGTTCGCGATGTTGCGGACGATCGAGCGGAAGGTGACGATGTGGTCGGCGGTGGTCAGCGCATCGGCGTACTTGAAATCGACCTCGTGCTGCCCCGGCGCCACCTCGTGGTGGGCCGCCTCCACCTCGAATCCCATGAGCTCGAGGTCATTGACGATGAGGCGGCGGATTTCCTCGCCGCGGTCGACGGGCGTGAGATCGAAGTAGCTGGCCTCGTCGTGGGTGATCGTGGTGAGTGCCCCGCCCTGCTCCTTCTCGAAGAGGAAGAACTCGACTTCGCAGCCGGCCATCATGGTGAAGCCGGCCTTGCCGGCCCGGGCGATCATCCGCTTGAGGCAGAGGCGGGGGCAGCCGTCGAAGGGCTGGTGGTCGGGGGTGTAGATGTCGCAGAGCAGCCGGCCCACGCGCCCCGGGCCTTCGGCCTCGGGCAGGACCCGGAAGGTGGCCAGGTCCGGCACCAGCAGCATGTCGCTCTCCTCGATCCGCACGAATCCTTCGATCGAGGAGCCGTCGAACATGATCTCGCCGTCCACCGCCTTCTCGATCTGGCTCCGCGGCACCTCCACGCCCTTGTTGACGCCGAGGATGTCGGTGAACTGGAGGCGGAGGAACTCGACCCCGAATTCACGGGCCAGGCGGAGCACTTCCGCCTTGCCGACCCCGGCCAGGGTGCGGGGAAAATCACCGATGGGGGGCAGAGTCGAAGCCATGGCGCTCAGACGAGAGGGAGAGGCGGCGGGGAAAAAAGCGGAGGCGGGGATGGCCCCGCCTCACCGGTCAGCCCAGGCTTTCCAGCAGCTTCCAGAGCTCGAGCGGGCTGAAATCGTTGAACCGGGCGATGATGTCCCGCTCGGTCCACTCCCGGAAGATCCACCCGGAGGACCGATGCCGCGAGCCCTCCACGAAGTGCACCCGGCCCTGGGCCAGCTCGCCCTCGCTGCGGGTTTCGAGGTAGACGCTCCAGCGGACATCGTTGCGCGCCAGGTCGCCCAGGTGGCGGGCGGCCGGTGCATCGGGAACCGGCGAAGGGCTGGTCGGAACGAGCGGCGATTGCTGCTGACCCACACGTCCTCCAAGGCCAAGATCCGTCTATGACGCTAATGAAGTCGGTCGGGGATTGAAAGAGGGAGACAGGAGAGAGGAGACAGCAGACGGGAGAAAAGTGCCGGGAATCGGGATTCGGTCGGATTTCCACAGTGCCCACGCATTTCAACATCCTTTCCTTCCACATCGTGTGGACGGCGTTGAATGTGCCAAACCGCAATTTCTCCGGTTAGATTCACCGCCCCCATGACGAACTCGCCTCCGGCCCACCCGGCCGCCGCCGCCCCGACCCGCTGCCCCTCCTGTGGTACCGAGGGAGGGGGCCGCTTCTGCAGCAAGTGCGGCACGCCGCTCGGTCCTCCCGTCTGCCGCCACTGCCAGGCCGAATTGCGCCGGGAGTCGCGGTTCTGTCACCGCTGCGGGCGACCCGTCGATGCCGGCGGCCGCACGCCGTGGATCGTGGCCTCGATGGCCATCGTGATCCTGGTGGCGACGATTGTCTGGTACGTGGTACGGGTCAAGCCCGCGGCCGAAGCACCGCAGATGGCCAACAACGGTGCCCTCCCTGCGGCGGAAGACCGCACACCAGGCGGCGCGCCCCCCGACATCAGCCAGATGACACCGCGGGAGCGGTTCGACCGGCTGTACGACCGGATCGTGCGGGCCCTGGAACAGAACGACAGCACCACGGTGCTCCGCTTCGCCCCGATGGCCTTTTCCGCCTACGCGCAGCTCGACAGCGTGGATGCGCTGGCCCGTTTCGACGTCGGCACCCTCCGCGCCACGCTGGGCGATGAGGCCGGCGCCAGCGCGCTGGCCGATACCATCCTGGTCCGCAGCCCGCACCACCTGTTCGGCTACATGCTGCAGGGTACCGTGGCGGACTTCCAGAACAACAAGGCGGCGCTGGAGCAGAGCTACCGGAACTTCCTGGCCAGCTACGACGCCGAACTGAAGAGTGGCAAGCCGGAGTACCGGATTCACCAGCCGCTGGTGGACGACTTCCATGACCGCGCGCTGGGAAGGAAGTAGTCGAGAGACAAGAGACGAGGGACAAGAGTCGGGAACGCGGAGCCGGAGCCGCGGAGGCGAGCGAGGCCGCGAAGCGGCCGCAGCTCCACCCGGAACCTGTTCATCAGCACTCCAGCACTTTAGCACCTTTTCGAGGCCCGAATGGCAATCCGTACAATCCACGTCTCGCACTCCCCCGACTCGGACGACGCGTTCATGTTCTATCCGCTCGCCGAGGGGAAGATCGATACCGGCGAGCTGCGCTACGTGCATGAACTGTCGGACATCGAATCCCTCAACCAGCGGGCCATGAAGGGCGAGCTCGAGGTGACGGCGGTGTCGATCCACGCCTATGCCCACCTCCACCGCACTTACGCCCTGCTGTCGAGCGGCAGCTCGATGGGCGACGGCTACGGTCCTCGGCTGGTATCCCGCTCCGCGGCGCCGGCGGATCCCCGCGCCGCCGCGAAGGGCAAGCGGATCGCCGTCCCCGGCAAGCTGACCACGGCCTTTCTCGCCCTGCGGCTGTTTCAGCCCGATTTCGTCCCGGTCTTGATGCCATTCGACCAGATCGATGAGGCGGTGCTCCGCGGCGACGTGGAGCTCGGTCTCCTCATTCACGAGGGTCAGCTCACCTACAAGGACCAGGGACTCCACCTCTGGGCCGACATGGGCGAGTGGTGGTTGAAGGAAACCGGCCTCCCGCTGCCGCTGGGCGGCAACGTGGTGCGGCGCGATCTGGGCGAGGCAGTCGTGAAGCAGGTGGCGCGGGATCTCAAGGCGAGCATCGAATACAGCCTGGCGCACCGGGCGGCCGGGCTGGCGCATGCCAAGCAATACAGCCGAGGATTGCCCGACGAAAAGACCGACGCCTTCGTCGGGATGTACGTCAATCACTGGACCGTGGATTACGGCGCGCGGGGCCGCCAGGCAGTCCAGACGCTGCTCGACCGGGCCCACGCGGCGGGGCTGATTCCCGAGCGGGTGCAGGCGGAGTTCGTGGCCCCCTGATTTCTTGACGCTCTCCGAGGGGGGTCATAGCTTCCGTCAGTAGCATTACTAGTAGAAGGGCGCCCCCCGATCGTCGCCCCCGAGCGGGCGTCCCCCCGGGCCACTCGCAGGAGTCCTCGTGCCGCTTTCCGACGGATCAGTCAGTGTGCTCGTCGTCGACGACGAGGAGCCGATCCGCAACGCCCTGAAGAAGTTCCTCACGCAACAGGGCTATGAAGTGGCCACCGCCGCCTCGGGTGACGAGGCCATCAAGGTCCTGCAGCGGCAGAAGATCGCCTGCATGCTGCTCGACGTGCGCATGCCGGGGCGGAGCGGCATCGATCTCGTGCCCCAGGTCATGGAGCTCGAGCCCAGCATCGCGATCCTGATGCTCACCGCCGTCAACGACGCCACCACCGCCGCGCTCTGCATGCAGCGCGGCGCCATGGACTACCTCACCAAGCCCATCGACCTGAGCGACCTGGCCCGCGCCATCCTGCGCGCGATCCGGCGGCGGGACAGCCTGCTCGAGCAGCAGAACATCAATCAGTGGCTCAAGGAAGAGGTGGCGCTCCGCACCGCGGAATTGCGCCGGGAGCGCGCCAAGCTCGAGCGCCTGTCGGTGGCCACCCTCGAGGCGCTGGTCAACGCGCTCGAGGCCAAGGACGCCTACATCCGCGGCCACTCCGCCCGGGTGGCCGACCTCGCGGCCATGATCGCCTCCGAGCTGTCGCTGGGCGACGAGGTGATCGAGCACATCCGCATGGCGGGCCGGCTGCACGATATCGGCAAGATCGGCATCCGCGAGGGCATCCTCACCAAGCAGGGCCCGCTCACCACCGAGGAGTACGAGCAGGTCAAGCAGCACGTCGTGGTCGGCTCCCAGATCCTGGCGCCGCTGGCGCACCTCGGCGACATCATCAGCTATGTCCGCAGCCATCACGAGCGCTGGGACGGCCAGGGGTACCCCGACCGGCTTCAGGGTGAACAGATTCCCCTCGGCGCCCGGATCCTCGGCGCCGCGGAAATCTTCGACGCGCTCACCACCTCCCGACCCTACCAGGAGAAGATGCCTCCGGAAGTCGCCGTCGAGCGGATGCGGGACCTGGCCGGCAACGTGCTCGACGAGCAGGTCTACCGCGCGCTCGAGACGGCGGTGCGCAAGCGGCAGACGCTCACCTTCCTGGATGACCCGCGGTCCTGACCGACCGCCCCGCCTCATGGGCTCGCTGGTACTCATCATCGAAGACGATCCCGCGCAGCGCCGGCTGCTCGAGAAGATGCTGGACGCCTCGGGGTACCGGGTGCTGACGGCCCCCGACGGCGAGAGCGGCGTGGCGACCGCCATCGGCCGGCGTCCCGACCTGATCGTCTGCGATGTGATGATGCCGAAGCTCAACGGCTACCAGACGGTCCGGGCCCTCAAGTCCGATCCCGCCACCTCGGCCATTCCCGTCATCATGCTGACCACCAAGGACCAGCCCGCGGATGCGTTCTGGGCCGGGGAGGTCGGCGCCGACCTATTCATGCACAAGCCGGTGGATCTGCCCCGCCTGCTGGAGCAGATCGCCCGCTTCACGGGCCACCAGTGAACGGGCTCCAGATCATCCTCGACGGCTCCGGGGCGATTTTCGGCGCCGGCGTCCTGGGCGTCCTGGCGTGGCTGGGCTACTCGGCGTGGCTGACCCGGCTGGAACGCCGCCTCGAGGCGCGCAAAGGTGTCTACCGCGGCCTGGTGGACGGATTGGCCAGCCGCGAGCATGCCCTGCTCGCACCCGCGATGCACCAGGCGGGCACCCTCAAGGACTTCGAGGCCCTCGAAGCGGTGCTCGAGGAGCAGGCCCGCGGCATGTCCGACCGGCCCGAATGGCTGCTCGATACCTACGACCGCCTCGGTCTCGTCGACAAGTACATCGGCAAGCTGCGCGGCGCGCGGAAGTGGCGGGACCGCGCCCTGGCGGCGGAGCTGCTGGGCCGGGTGGGCAATGCCAAGGCGGTGCCGGTGCTGCTGGAGACCGTCCAGGCCACCCGTATCGAGGATGCCGACGTCCGGGAAATTGCGCTGCGGGCCCTGGCGCGGATCGGCGACCCGCGCGCCGTGCCGCCGCTGGTGGACGCCCTGCGCGACACGGAGGCGTGGCTGGCACCCCGGATCTCCGACATCCTGGTCCGGCACGGCGCGCTCGTGGTGGATCCGATGATCGCCTTTCTCGAGGAGAACATCCGGCATCCGGCCCGCGCGTGGGCGGCGAACATCCTCGGCGAGCTGAAGGCCGCCCGCGCCTTCCCCGCGCTGGCGCGCGCGCTGGGCGATCTGGACGTCGAAGTGCGCGCCAAGGCGGCCGGAGCCCTGGGCCGTCTGGGGGATCGCCGGGCCATCGCGTACCTGCTCGACCACCTGCTCACCGACCCCGCGCCCTTTGTCCGCGCCCGCATCGCCGGCGCCCTCGGTCAGTTCGCCGACAGCGAAGTTGTCGATCACCTGGTCCGCGCCCTGGGCGATCCCGCCTGGTGGGTCCGGATGCGCAGCGTCGAGGCGCTGGAGCGCATCGGCCCCGACGCCGAGCAGCCGCTCACGCTGGCGCTGGCGGACCCCGACCCCGAGATCCGCGTCCGCGCGGCGGTCGCCGTCGAGCGGCTGGGCGTGGCGAAGCGGCTGATGGACGCGATTGCGGATGGCACGGCGACGAATGAAATGCACGAGCTGCTCGCCCGGTTCGCGGCTGCCAGTGCCCGCGAGTTCCTGGCCGAACAGCTCCACCACCCGAGCGCCGAGGTGCGCCGTGCCGTGGTGGACGCGATCCGCACCACCGGCCGCCGCGATCTTCCCGATGAGCTGATCGAACTGGCCCGTCAGGACGACGATGGCGCGGTGCGGGCTGCGTCGCTCGACGTGCTGCGCCTCTGCGGCGAGACCCGGGCGGTGCCGGTGGCGCTCGAGCACCTGGCCGATCCCGTTGATGCGGTCCGCACCGCCGCCACCGCTTTGCTCGGCGACCTCGGCGACGCCGCACTCGGCGCCACACTCAGGCCCCGCACGACCGACTTCGATCCGGCGGTGCGCGCCGCGACCGCGCGGGCGCTGGGCTACATCCGGGCGGAGGGGGTCACCGCCGAGATGCAGGAGCTGCTCCGCGACCCCGATCCCGGGGTGCGCCAGGCGGCGGCGGAGGGTGTCGCCGCGGGACGGTGGCCCGGCACCGAGGCCGCGCTGGTGCAGCTCCTTTCCGACAGCGTGCCGGACGTCCAGCTGGCGGGCGCCCGGGCGCTCCGCGTCGTCGGCACGCCGGAATCGCTGCCGGTGCTGCTCCGCACCTTCCGCGACGCAGGACCGGCGCTCCACCAGGCCATTGCCGAGGCCGTGGCACGCATCCGCGTTACCGAGGTGCCCGGGTTGATCGACATCCTGCTCGAGCGCGGGGATGTGCCGAGCCGCCTGAGCGTCGTCAAGACCCTCTCCACCATCACCAGCCCCGTTGCCGCCGAATGTCTCGGTCGCCTCTACCGCGATCCCGCTCCCGAAGTGCGCGGGGCCGCGGCCGTCGCGCTCTCCGAGCACGGTGGTGAGAGCGCGGCGGCCCTGGTGGACTCGGGCCTCGACGATCCGGATGAAACGGTCCGGTCGGCCGCGATCAACGCGCTGGTACGGATGGGGCGCAGCGCCCCGGGACCCCGCCTCCTGGCCATGCTGACCGAGGATCCCTCCGAGCTGGTGCGCGAGCGGGCCGCGCTGGCGGTCGGATGGTTCAGGCTGGCCGGCGGTGAGGTCTCGCTGCTCCGCGCCTGCCGGACCGCGGAGGCGCTGGCGGTCCGCGCCGCCGCAGTGCTGGCGCTCGGGGCCTACGAACAGGAGAGCATGGTAGCCCAGGTGGTCGAGATGGCCGACGACTCGGCGCTCCGCGAGCTGCTGACCGCCCGGATGAGCCTCGACCCGGAATACCAGCGGCTGGCGGAACGACTGCGCGAGACTCGCCACGTCGAGCTCCGGGCGCTCGGCTCCGCGACCCGGAACGCGATGGAACAGGTGCTGGCCGAGGGCATGCGCGGAGCGCTGGCGCCGGAGGCCCGGGTGCGATTGGTCGCCGGCCTGCGCGCATTCCAGGGCGAGCAGGGCCAGGCCGCGCTGCTCCGGGTGGTGCGCAGCGACCCCTCGCCCGAGGTGCGAGCCGCGGCGCTCGCCGCCGTCGGCAGCATGCTCGACACCGATGAATTGCTGCTCGTCACCGCACGGGCCCTGGGAGATCCGCATGCGAGTGTCCGCCGCACGGCGGTGACGCTCCTGACTCGCGTGGCGCCCGACCGCTCACTTCCCCTCCTGATCCGTGCCCTCCGGTCGGACGACGACGTGCCCACGCTGCAGGCCGTGGCGGCCCAGGCCGAGGCGGCATTTCCGGTGTTCGTGGACCTGCTCATGGGGCTGGCACTCGATGGCGAGGAGGTGGTGCTGATCACCCGCGTCGCGCGCTACATCCACCATCCGGACCTCGGCCGCGGGGTGCTGCTGGCCTTTGCCCGGGACCGCGCGCCGGCGGTGCGCCAGGCGCTGCTCCAGCTCTGGATTGCCCGGCCCGAACTGATCGCGGACGATACGCTGACAGCGCTGACGCGCGATCCTGCGGTCGCGGTTCGCGGGGCGGCACTCCGGGTCTGCCTCGTCGGTGCCCGCTGGCCCACAGCGATCGCGATGCACGCCGATCCCGCTCCGGAAATCCGCGCGGATCTGGCGCTCGGCATGGCCGCGGGGCCGGCGGGTCCGCGGCTCCGGGAGCTGGAACAGGATCCCGATGAACAGGTGCGCGCCGCCGCCTGGGTGGCCCGCCTGCTGCGCGGAGACACCACGGAGGCGCCGCCGGCGGGCACGGTAAACCGGAGCGACGCCGAAGCGGCAATCCGCCGGGAGACCGATTCAATGGCGCTCCGGCGCATTGCGGAGAGCGAACCCGATCTCGGTCGCCGCCAGGTGGCCGTGCTGGCGCTGGCCGTGATCAACGATCCGCTGGCCCGCGAGCTCGCCACCCGGGACCCGGAACCCTCCATCCGCCAGGCGATCACCCGGCTGCTGGCCTGGGGCGCCGCCGCCTGATGCTCGACAAGGTCACCGGGTGGACCCTGATGCTCGGTGGCGTCGTCCAGGCGCTGCTGATCGGGTACGTCGCGGCCTACAACCTCTATACGATGATCCTGGTCGCCCTCTCGGCGCGGCAGGTGCGCCGGAGTGTCGCGACGCATTTCGTCGACGACCTCGATCTGATCGACGGGAGCGACTCGACCAAGCCGATCACCATGATCGTCCCGGCGTACAACGAGGAAGTCACCATCGTCGACAGCATCACCAACCTGCTCGGCTGCGATTACCCGAGGTTCGAGGTGGTGGTGGTGAACGACGGGTCGAAGGACCGGACACTCGAAGTGCTCAAGCAGGCCTTCCGCCTCCGCCGGAGCGATGTCCCGTATCGCGAGGCGATCGGCACCGCCCGGGTGCGAGGGATGTACGAGTCCGCCATTGCCCTGCCCGGGCACGTGGCCCGGCTCACCGTCATCGACAAGGAAAACGCCGGCAAGGCCGACGCCCTGAATGCCGGGATTAACGCGTCCACGTGCCCCTACTTCATTTCACTCGACGCGGACAGCATCCTGGAACCGCGGGCCCTCAAGGAAATGATGCGGATCCTCCAGGAGGATCCCCGGGTGGTGGCGGCCGGAGGCCAGGTGGCCATCGCCAACGGGTGCGTGATCCGGCACGGCCGGATCGTCAGCGTCGGACTCCCCTCGCACCCGCTGGCCCGGTTCCAGATGGTGGAATACCTGCGCTCGTTCACCACCGGACGCACCGGCCTGGACCGGATCGGCACGGTGCTGATTCTCTCGGGTGTCTTCGCGGTCTTCGAGAAGGAGGCCGTCATCCGCTGCGGCGGCTACCTCACGCCGTTCGTCGAATCGAAGATCGCGCTCGAGTACGTGGGCGCCCGCGTGGGCACAGTCTGCGAGGACATGGAGATCATCATCCGGCTGCACCGCTTCGTGCGCGACAAGCTCCGGGAGCGGCGGGTGGCGTTCATGCCGCTGCCGGTGGCCTGGACGGAGGTGCCCGAGAACCTCGATTCCCTGCGCAAGCAGCGCGGCCGCTGGTACCGCGGCCTCCGCGAATCGCTCTACTATCACCGGGAAATGCTGTTCCGCCGCAAGTACGGCCGGATCGGGTGGTTTGCCTTGCCGATGTTCTGGGCGTTCGAATACCTTGGCCCCATCATTGAGTTGATGGGCTACGTTTCGGTCGTCGTATTCCTGGGCCTCGAAATCGGCCTCGAGGGCAAGGTCATCGAGTGGGGCTTTGCAGGTGGCTTTCTCCTCGTGGCAGTCGGCTGGGGCACGCTGGTGAACATCTTTGCCGTGCTGGTGGGCGCCTGGCGCTTCCGCACCGGCCTGACTGACCGGCGGCAGGAGGGGCTGCTGCCATTCGCCCGCAAGCGGGACGTGCTGGTGCTGCTGCTCTACGGCGTGATCGAAAACTTCGGCTACCGCCAGCTCACACTCTGGTGGCGGCTCCGCGGGTTGTGGGACGCGTGGCGTGGCAAGAAAACCTGGGAGAAATTTGCCCGGGTCGGATTCACCAAGGCGCCGGAGGCCATCCGTGCCTGATCACGGTCACCTGCAGGTTCTCGTCGTCGACGACGATCCCGCCACCTCGCGGCTCCTGGCCGCGCTGGTCACGGAGGCGGGATGGCCGGTGCCGCGCACGGCGGCCACCGGGGCGGCCGCGCTGACGGCGGCTCCGCATCACGACCTGATCCTGCTCGACTATCACCTCCCCGACACCAACGGCCTGGAGCTCATCCCCGCCATCCGGGCCCGGTCCGCCCGGCCGGCCATCATCATCGTGACCGCCCATGGCAGCGAGACGCTGGCCGCCGGGGCGCTCCGGGCCGGGGCGGAGGACTACCTGATCAAGGACGCCTCGCTGGGTGAACTGCTCCCACAGGTCATCGAGCGGGTCCGCCGCCATCGCGCCCTGCGTGAGGCGCTGGCCGCCGCCGAGCGGGACCTGGTGCACGCCGAGCGGCTGGCGGCGATCGGCGAGATGAACGTGTCGCTGCACCACGCGCTCAACAATCCGCTGATGGTCGCCTTTGCCGAGCTGGAAATGCTCCGGGCGGCCGGGCCGCTCAGCCCGGCGCAGCTGGAGTCGGCGGAAACCATGAAGACGGCCCTGCAGCGCATTTCCGAGATCGTGGAGCGGGCCCGCACCCTCCGGCACGACAAGACCGAGGACTATCTCGACGGGGTCAAGATGATCGACCTCTCGCGGCGCACCAATCCCACGCCGGCGTACCGGGGCCGCGCCCTGCTCCACCTGCCGGATGAGGACATCGCGCGCGTGGTGACCTCCCTGCTGCGTCACGCCGGCTACCGGCCGGAGCGGATGGCGGATGTGCCCGCGCTCAAGGCCGCCGCCGCCACGCCCGACGTGTCGCTGCTGCTCGTGGCCGGCACCGACGGAAATGCCGGCACCCATCCGCTTGGCGGGTACACGCTCGGGCCCCTCACCGGGCCGCGGCCCTGCCTGGTGGCGTTCGTGGCGGGGGACGGCACCGCCGCACTCAAGGCGGGCGCGGATCATGTCGTCCGCCTCCCCTTCGACCCCGGCACCTTCACCAGCGATCTCCTCGCCGTCACCTCCCGCTGAGGTCAGTCGTGAATCTCCGCCTGCTCCTTGCCCTGGCGCTGCTGCCGGCGATGTCGCGGCCGGCCGCCGGCCAGACCGGCCTTCTCCCCGCCCCGCGGCAATTCGAAGCCCGGGCGGCGATACCGCTCGCCGGGGGACTCACGATCGCGCCTTCAGCCAACACCGAGGACCGCTTTGCCGCCGGCGACCTGGCGGCCCTGCTCAAGGAACGCGGGATCCGAACCGGCACCGGAAAGGGCCCGGTGCTCACCCTGCTGCGCGCGGGCACCACCTCGGCCGCCCCGTTCAAGGCGGCGGTGGAATTCTTCCGCGACTCGACCCACCACGCCGAGGGCTACTGGCTCGCGGCGGAGAAGGGCCGGATCACCATCATCGGGGCGACGGCGGCCGGCGTCTTCTATGGCGTCCAGACGCTCAAGCAGCTCATCGTCGGGCGGGGGCGTGCCGCCACATTGCGCGGCGCGGTCATCGCGGACTGGCCCGCGATGCGCTGGCGCGGCTTCCATGACGACCTGTCCCGCGGCCCCGTCCCGACCCTCGAGTTCCAGAAGCAGCAGCTGCGCACCTTTGCCGCCTACAAGCTCAACGTCTATTCGCCGTACTTCGAGCATACCCTGGCCTACGCCTCCGATCCGCTGATCGCGCCACCGGGAGGGGCGATGAGCCGGGAAGACGTCAAGGCGCTCGTGGCCTATGCCCGCCAGCTCCACATCGAGGTCATTCCGGAGCAGGAGGCGTTCGGCCATCTGCACCACGTGCTCAAGCACGAGACCTACGCGCCGCTGGGTGAGACAGAGCACGGGCACGTCCTCGCTCCCGGCGACTCGGCGACCCTGCCGCTCATCCGCCGCTGGTTCCTCGAGATCGACTCCCTCTTCCCCGGCAAGTTCATCCACCTCGGCGCCGACGAGACGTTCGAGCTGGGGAAGGGACGAACCCGGCAGGAAGTGGTGGAGCGCGGCATCGGACCCGTCTACCTCGACTTCCTCCGGCGTATTGCCGACACGTTGAGCTTCACCGGCCGCCGCTTCCTCTTCTGGGGCGATGTGGCGATGAACCGCCCAGACCTGGTGAGCCAGCTGCCTCACGACATGATCGCGGTGGGGTGGGACTACTGGTCGAAGGACAAGTTCGACCGCTACCTCAAGCCATTCCGCGATGCCGGAATGGAAACCTGGGTGGCCCCCGGCGTGCGCAACTGGAACCAGGTCTGGCCCGAGTTCGGGCCCGCGCTGGCCAACATCCAGGGCTTCATCCGCGACGGACAGGCCGGCGGGGCCACCGGCGTGCTCAACACCTCGTGGGATGACGACGGCGAGGCGATCTTCAACGAGACCTGGTACGGTGTCATCTTCGGCGCCGCAGCCAGCTGGCAGCCCGGCGAGAGCGACATCGCCCGGTTCCAGCACGACTTCGGGCCTGTCTTCCACGGCGACACAACCGGCGGGATCGAGAGCGCACAGGAAGAATTGATCGCCGCCCACGCCCTGCTGCAGAAGGCCGACCTCGGCAGCGCCAGCAACGGCCTCTTCTGGATCGATGCCTGGAGCGATCGCGGCCGCGGCGTGACGGAAGCCATCATGCCGATCGTGCGCGAGCTCCGGCTCCACGCCGAGCAGGCGCTGGTGGATGTGGCCAGGGCACGGGCGGAGGGTCCCCTCGAGCAGGCCGACGCGCTCGACGCCCTCGAACTCGGCGCCCGCCGCATTGATGTGATGGGGATGAAGTACCAGTTCGCCGAGGAGATTGCCCGGCTCTACGCCGAGGCCGGAGATTCCGTCGGAACGAGCTACGCGGCGGACAAGCTGCTCGAGATCAGCCAGGTGAACGGGCGGATGCAGGACATCCGCGATGGCTACATGCTCACCCGCGAGCTGTACGAGAAGGCCTGGCGCGCCGAGAACCGGCCGTACTGGATCGAGAACGTGCTGGGGCGGTACGATATCGAAATCCAGAAGTGGATCAACCGGGCGGACCAGGTCTCCGAGGCGCGGCGCCAGATGATCCGCCAGAAGTACCTGCCCCCGGGCAAGGAACTCGGCATTCCGGCGCCGATCGGCAAGCTCACCTCG
>DATEHG010000055.1:0-12727 GCA_035279705.1 Gemmatimonadales bacterium | reverse complement strand
GCCGGTGATCGCGACGGTCTTCGGGCCGGTCGGCACGCTGCCGATCGAGTAGGCGCCACCGGCGCCGGAGGTACCAGTCAATCCGGTGCCGGGGGTAACGGCGATGGCCGCACCGACGATGGCGCCGAGGGACGGCGAGGTAACGGTGCCAGCCACGGTGCCGGTCGGCGCCGGGCCGGAGTTCTGCAGGTCCGCCGCCACGATCAGCCGGGCGCGGAAGTTGGCCACGGTCGGATCGATGTCGAAGCCGACGGTCCGGGACTCGGAGGTGGCGGCTGCGGCCAGCGGCGAAGCAAAGGCTTCCCAGCGGTAGCAGTCGTTGGCCCCGGCGGCGGAGCAGTCGGCGTCGTTGAAGAAGTTGAACGGAGCACCGCTGCCGGCCGTGCCGTCACCGTTCCAATCGGTGCTCGGCGCCGTCTGGCCGCGGTTCGGCTGCTCGATGATCACATCGGTGCCGTCGCCGCCCACGGAGGTCCCGCCACTGGTGGTCGTGACGGTCGTCGAGTAGGGGAACAGCAGCACGCCGGTCACGCCGGCCGGAGGCGTCGGGAAGGTGGGCGTGATCAGCTGAACGCTGCCCAGCTTGTTGGTGAGGCTGACGTCGAAAGTGACACGGATCTTGTTGGGCTGGAATTGACCGACGGTCGATGCGGCGTAGTTGGAGGTGGTCAGCTGGATGACGTCGCCGGCGATGATCGAGAAGCCGATCGCGTTGGGTCCACCGATGGCACCGGGCGCCAGGTTCAGGTTCTTGGTGGGCTCGGTGATTTTCACGGTCTTGGCAACGGTGTTCACGTCGAAGATGAAGGCGGCATTGCGGTACTGCGGGTTCTGCGGCTGGTCCGGCGGGAGCACGGGGCCGGCTCCGGCGTTGTCTCCGCTCTGGCAGGCCGCGAGACCGAGCGCGGCGGCCGAGGCGAAGACCATGGTGGTGAACCGGTTGAGGCCGGTTCGACCCGGTCGGCGGGCAAACTGCATTGGACCTCCAGCAATTGGTGGGTGGGTGAGCGTCGGCTTGTGCCCTGTCGGGAAACGCGGACCGAACTTCAGGTCGGCGCCACACCGCGCCATCGCCGCCGGGTAACAACCACGCCACGCGGCACACCCCCAACCCGTGACACGATTGCCGTGCCATGCTTCACGGTGCCTGCACTCCGCTCTCGACCACCGCCGTGCGCGAGCCGTAGCTGAAGAAGCCCGTCGCGGGCGTCCCCAGGATCGGGCCCAGCGCCGTCGTGGTCTGCGTGCTGGTCCCTGAGGCCCCGATCACCTTGAAGCGGATGGTCGCGATCGGCACGAGGCCACTGTTCGCACCGGGCGACTGGGTCCCGTTGAACGTCAACACCCCGCGGATCATCGCGTCCGTCGGGTTCACCGAACCCCCGCCCGCGCCGAAGTTGAAGCTGCTGTACCGGAGGATCGCCGGATTCCACTTGAGGGAGTCCACTACCCAGCTCTGCAACGCCTCCGGCCCCGCCGTCTCGACAATGTCGGCGGACAGGTCGAGGGTGATGGTCAGCGTCACCATGCTGTCCGCGGGATTCACCGGCCCGAAAGCATTGGCCCACGTAAAGGGATGCCCCGTGCCGCCGGAAACCGTCGCCGAGGTAGTTGCCTGGTTGGTGGCGCCCAGGTTGTCGGTCACGGTCAGGGTGACCGTGTAGCTCCCAGCCGTGGCGTAGCTGTGCGTGGGGGCCGTGCCGGTGCCGCCGCCGCCGTCGCCGAATTTCCAGGCGTAGCTCGCGATGGAGCCGTCAGGGTCGGAGGAAGCGGAGCCGTCGAACTGCATCGGCGTTCCCATGAGTCCGCTGTAGGGACCCCCTGGGCGTGCCACCGGCGACTGATTGCCGCCGCTGCCACCGGTAATGGTGGCCGTGGTACTCGCCTGGTTGGTTGTGCCCTGGTTGTCCGTCACGGCGAGCGTGACGGTGTAGCTCCCGGCCGCGGCGTACGTGTGGGTCGGCGTCGCCCCCGAGGCCGAGCCGCCATCGCCGAACGTCCACGCGTAACTCGCGATGGTGCCATCGGGATCACTCGAGGTACTGCCATTGAACGAGACCGGTGTGCCCGCCAGTCCACTGTAGGGGCCGCCCGACCTCGCCACCGGCGACTGGTTCCCTCCCCCGCCACCGGTCCCGACCGTGAACGTCGCTTCCTGCTTGCGGGCCAGACTGCTGATGCTGGAACCACCTCCGTCCGCCAGGGCCGTGATGGTGGTCTGCGTCGTGGTGGTCGTACCGCTCGCGCCGATCGCGGTGAAGTAGAAGCGGGCGAACGTGGTGTTCCCCGTGACGCCGCTGCCGGTCACGAACGCGACCCAGATGACGAGCCCGGAGGTGGAGGAATTGAAGGTCGCCTGCCACGGCCCCTGGACCCGGGCGCTGTCCAGCCGCACCACGGTGGCGTCGTAGTTGAGCCTGGCCTGAATGCCGGCGACGGCCTGGGTCGGCGCAGCCGACATATCGAGGCCGACGTCGAGGGCGGTTCCCTGCCCGGGTCCCGCCGATGCCGGTGACCAGTGGTTGACCACCACAACCGGCTTCGTGGGATCGACCGCCGCCTGGCAGGCGATGCTGAAGCTCCTGCTCAGATCGGCCAGTTTCGCCACCGGGAAATTCAGGGTGGCACTCCCGGCCACCGTGCAGTTGCCGGCGACCCCGGTGAGCTTGAGGGTATAGTCCCCCGGCCGGAGCGACTCGTAGGTGAGATTGGCCTGGACTCCGATGGTGTCCCGGCGGAAGTACGCCCGCTCGTTGTCCGGCAACGAGGTATCGCTGGCCACACCGGTAAGCGTCAGGACGTACCCGTTGAGGTCGAGGCTGTCACCGGTGCTGGCCACCTGGACCTCGAGGCGTCCAACCGAGGGATCGCGGCAGGCTACGTCCATCGGCACGGAGGTCAGCGTCTGGGTGCCCTGGTCGGTCACCTCGAGCGTCCGGGTTGGTCCGCCGACCACGGAGCAGTTGGCGGCAAGGCCGCTCATCGCGACCTCATAGGAGCCGGGATTGAGCGGACTGAACCGGCGGGCATCGGTGGTCAGCAACGGCGTCCGGATGGTGGTGTCCGGCGCGCCACCCGTAATCGTCAGCATGTAGCCGTCCGCATCCACGATCCCCGGGGTGCCGACCTGGACCGAAACGGAGATGCCGGGAACAGGAGGAGTCAGGACGCCGGCCACGACGCTGGCCCCACCGGGATCGCCATGCATGGAGAGGCCGCGCACGCGGTAACCGTAAAACGTCTCCGCCTCGACGCTGGTATCGGGGTAGGTGGTGACGCTGGGCGGGTATACGTCAGCGATCGGGGTGAACTCCCCCGTGTTCCCGATCCGGCGCTCGATCCGGTACCCGGTGGCCGACGGCACGAGCGACCAGTGCAGCGTCACCAGGTGGAGCCCTGCCGCCTCAGCCAGGAGAGAATCGGGTGCCCCGCTGCCGCCGGGAACTCCGATCCCGGGCGGCTCCGTCCCGCAGGCGGCGATCAGCGCCGCGGTCACCACCAGCGTGAGCGCCCGGGCCCTGCGGCTAGAACGCATAGGTCGCCGAGAATGAAATCGTGAGTCCGGGATTGTAGTACTCGACGGTCCGCTTGAGCCCGGCATCCTCTTTGACCCGGACGGGCGCCCGGGTCAGGTTCTTGCCCGAGAACGTCAGTCGCAGCTGACTGGTGAGACCGATGCCGATCTTCGCGTCCAGCACCCCGCGGCTCTGCTCCACCCAGTTCGGATTCGGCGTCGGAGGAACGTTCGGGTCGCCGTTGCTGCGGTCCTGGTTGGCGTACTTCTGGATCCGCTCGGCGAAGAAGTTGTAGAGGACCGAGGCGGAGAACGGAGAACCGGGCGGCTCATAGGCCATCGAGGCGTTGACGACGTACGGCGACTGGCCGATGAAGTCGCGGGCCTGCAAGCCGGTCGCGGGATCGAACCGGATGGTGGAAGTGACGACAGTGAGATTCAGGCCCAGGGAAAGGTTTTTCATCCCTCCCGGGAGAAAGTCGAGAGCGCGCCGCAGTTCGAACTCCCCCCCGCCCAGTTCCGCATTGTCCGCGTTGGCGACGCTGCACTTGTTTTCGCCGGTGCCGCCCCCGCCGACCGTTCGGATCTCGATGATCGGGTCGGTGAACTTCTTGTAGAAGCCGCTCACGGCGAGCAATTCTCCCGGGCGCGGATAGAGTTCCCACCGGAGGTCGGTGTTGATGATGTGGGTTTCCTTGAGATCCGGATTGCCCACCTCCTCGCAATCCCCGATGCCGGCCGCCGCACTGTTCCGCCCGGGGGAAATCTCCCGGCTGTCGGGACGGGCCAGGGTCCGGGAGGCCGCAGCGCGAAGGTTCATCCGCTCACTCAAGGCCAGGGTCAGATTGCCCGACCAGAGCGGATCGAGTTCATCGCGGGTGATCACCGTTCCCTTGGTCAGGTAGGACCCCTGGGGGTCCTGGCCGCCAGGCTTGAGCGTCAGCTTCCACTGCTCCATCCGCAGGCCACCCACCAGCCGCAAATTGGAGAGAATCGGCGCGTCCACCATGGCGTAGGCGGCGCCCAGCTTGTCCACTGCTTCGTACGCGTCGTCGTGCTGGCCCGGTCCCGGTCCCGCGAAGGTGAAGTACGTCCCCATGTTTTCCGGGGCGAAGGCCTGGTCCGGTGCCATCTGCCCGATGTTGTCCTCCAGATAGGGTGAGGTCTCCGGTCCCCCGGGGCGGATGAACAGATCGCGGGCGTCGAAGGACCGAGTCTTGTCGCGATAGGACCCGCCCAGCTTGATCTGGGCGTCATCCTGGCGGCGGAAGTGGAGGGGCACGGTCCAGTCCCCCTGTCCACTCCAGGTCTTGTCTTCGAGGCTGCGGATGGAGTGGGTTCCGGTGATCGAAGGCGGGCCGGGAATGTCGAGCGAAGTGTTGTAGCTGATCGAATGATTGTCGGGATTGTCGACCGTGGCGTTGCCGATCGTGGCCTTGAGTTCGAGATTCGACCGAAAGAGCGGAACCAGGTCGATCGAGCTGAACAGCTGACTCTGCCAGAGCGCCCGCTCGACGTACCGGACCTCGTAGAACCGGGTCAGGGTGGAGCCAGTGGCGCCACTCGCCGAGCGGGTCACCTCGTCGGCCGATCGGGTGTAGAGATTCCGCAAACCCAGCTTGGCGCCGTGCCCCAGCTTGGCCGTGATATTGCCTACCGCGCCCCAGTTGACGGTGGCCACTCCCTCCTGCCCGAGGTAGTAGATGTTGTAGTAGCGGTTCGGGGTGTAGTCGCTCTTGTTCTCGTAGGTGAGCGAGGCGACGTAGCCCAGTGCCGAGTTTCCGCCCAGCGCATTCTGGTCGCCATACGTGAAGGCGGCGGTGGTACCCGGGGGAATCGTCCGGGCCGCCGGGTCCCAGATCTGATAGTTGAATGACTGCAGGATCGACTGGATCTGGCCCGACCCGTTCACCGCGTACGGGACATAAGGCCCCTGGCGCCGGCCGTCATCAATACCAAGCCAGTCGGTGCCGCCTCGCGGCGCCATCTGGAGTTGCTTGAAGCTCGACCGGTCGGTGTACCGCTGCCCGATGCTCAGGGTGAACACGCGGGTCTCGGGAAAATCCTTGGTGGTGAGCTCGACCGAACCGCCGGCAAAGTCCCCCGGCTTGTCCGGCGTCGCCGTCTTGCTCGCCACGACGCTTTCGAGCAGCCCCGCCGGGAAGATGTCCAGCGGGGCGATCTTCTTCTCCAGCACCGGATTCGGCATCTCGGCGCCGTTGAGCAGCGCGTTGCTGTAACGCTCGCCGAGTCCGCGCACCACCAGGAATTTCCCGCCCACCACGGTCACCCCGGTCACTCGGCGTACGGCTTCGCCGGCGTCCTTGTCGGGAGATCTTGCGATGGCCTGGGCGCTGATGCCGTCGGTCACCGCCGGGGCATTCTGCTGGATGGCCAGCAGGCCGGCGTCATTGCCCGTCTTCGTCGCCACCGGCGCGGTGGTCACGAGTTCCTGCAGCTCCACGGGCGCCGGCACCAGCGTGAAGTCGACGATGGTCGTCGGTCCCGGCTTCACCAGCACGCTGTCCACCAGCACGGCCTTGTAGCCGATCATGGTGGCGCGGACCTGATAGCGCCCGGCGGCAAGCGACGGCGAGCGATACTTGCCGTCGAGATCGGATTCGAGCGGCGGCTGCTGGCCGCTGATCTGGACCCTGGCCGAGGCGATCGGTCGCCCGGTTTCCTTGTCGACCACTCGGCCACCGATTCTGCCGGTCGCGACCGGTGGAGCCTCGACTGGCGCCGCTACCGGAACCGACGGGGCCGGCGTCTGCGCGGCAGCCGGCACGGTGATGCTCAGCGCACCGAGCAGCAGCAGGCTGGTCCCGCGCAACGGAGCGGAGATAATGGCTGACCTCGGTGGTGAAATGGCGAACACGCAGGGGCGGAATGTGGCCGCGGCATACGGCGCCCAACCAACGGCCACGTCACGGCAGTGTCACTGTCCGGCTACCTGACCAGTGACGTGGTGGTGACACTCTCCGTGGGTTCGGAAGGACGGATCGCGGCGGCGGGCCAGCTCCCATCGAGGAACCGGTTGGCGGCCGCGAAGAATTCCCGCTCCTGGCCAATCCAGGGAAAGAGCGGGCTCGCCGGAGCGGGGATCAGGTACTGGCGGCCTTCCGGCAGCCAGGCCGCCCAGGTCGCGGCGGAGTGGGCCAGGGCCTCATCGCCCTCGCCCTGGATCACCAGGACGGGAACGTGAACCGTGGCAAGGCTGTCCTGGAGATCGAGCCGGTAGGCGGAGCGGTAGTAGCGGTCGTTGATGCGGTCGACTGCCGCGATCTGTGCGGGAGTCAGGTCGCACACACCGGGGGCCAGTCGCGTGACCACGGCGGAATTCGTGACTTCCACCGGACTGAACCAGAAGCCCCAGAACCGTCGGCAGAAGGCCACGGGATCCCGGCGATTGTCACCCGACTTCACGGCGGCAATCACTCGGGCCGTGGCCGCCGAATCGTTGGGTGAACTGGCGGCGGCCCAGAATGAGTAGCTGCGCCGCGCGAAGCTTGGTGAAACGAGGAGAATCCGGTTCACGCGCTCAGGATGCCGCCGAGCGTACAGCGTGGCGATCGGCGCCCCACTGTGATGCGCCGCGAGCGAAAAACGCCCGATCGCAAGTCCACGCCGCAGCCACTCCAGGTCCTCGGCATCGGCAGAGGCGCTGAGCAGCGAGTCCGGCGCCGCATCGCTCCTTCCCCGTCCCCGCTGGTCGTAGAAGATGAGGGTACGCCCCTCCTGCAGGCCGCTCCACTCTCCGACCAGGTAGCGCATCTGGAGTCCTGGTCCGCCATGAAGCACCACGACGGTGTCGGGGCCACGACCGATCGAGGTGTACGCGAGCGCAGTGCCATCGGGAAGGGTGAGGCGCTGGACCTGAACGGGTGGAGCGCTATCGCAGGCGACCAGGGTAAGCACCACTGCAGCGGCGACCCCACGGGCCATCAACTCTCTCGGCGCCACGATCCACCTCGGGAGGGTGAGGCCGAAAAACAACGCGCCCCCGTAACGGGGGCGCGCCGTGACCATCACGATCGGGTAACGCGGGCACTAGAGCGAAAAGCGGATCTCCATCCCGTAGTACTCGCTCTTCTCCTGGTAGAACTGACGCTGCGTGGAGAGCCCCCAGTGGGCAATGAAGCCGAGGCCCAGCTCGCGCCGGCTGCTGCCGGACGGTATGACGATGCCGAGTCGTGTCGAGGTACTCACCTTCCAGTCGCTGTCCTCCCAGGCATCGGCGTAGACCCCGGCCACGGGCGCGAGGCGGATGCCGAGCGGCCGGTGATACCCGCCCCGGAAATCGGCGGCCAGCACCCCGGCCCAGCCGGTCAGTCCGAGCTGATCGCGCAGCACCCGGGTGATCCCGCCGGTAAAGGTGAACGGTCCAGCCTCGAAGCCGAGCCAGCCGGTGGCGAGCTCACGCGTCCAGTCGATCCGGGTGGCGTTGAAGTCATCACGGTACTCGTCGCCCAGATGGCTGCTCTCATGATACAGCTCGAACGCCGGCCGCCACCGGCCCAGGTCGGCCTTCACGTTGAAGCCCACCGTCCAGTCGTTGCTCACCAGCGCCGACTTGGGGTTCGTCAGGTTGAACCGGCCGTAGACCTCTGTGCCCAGGCCGAGCGAGATCGGCATCTCGCCGCCGCGCAGCAGCACGATCGGCAGATTGGCCCCGATCGCAGCCTCGCCTTCGGTGCCCGGGCCGAATTCGTTGTCGCTCACCGTGGTCCGGATGTAGCGGCCCACGAGGCCGGTGACCCGCGGCGAGGCGAGCGGATAGGCGAAGGGCGCCACGTCCGGCAGCCAGCGCGACTGGGCTCGGCCGGGGATGGCGCCGAGGACGAGCAGGACTGCGGCGAGTGCGAGCGAACGTGATTTCATGTCCTCATTCCGAACCGGGCAGCGCCACGACCCGGCGGGCGCCGGCCCACCGCTGCCACCACCACTTGCCGTACGGATCATCGGGCGAGAGCGCGCTGATCTGCACGCCGCCCCGCGCGCTGTGGATGAAGCGGCCGTCGCCCAGGTAGAGACCGACGTGGGAAATGGATCCTTTGGGCGAACTACGGAACGTCAGGATGTCACCCGGCAGGAGGGCGTCGAGGCTGCGCTCGACCGCCGTACCTTCCCGCGCCTGGTCCAGGCTGCGCCGGGGGAGACTCACCCCCTCGTGACCGTACGAGTACTGGATCAGACCGGAACAGTCGAAGCCGTTGCCGTCCTCGCCGCCCCACTTGTAGGGCGTGCCCATCTCGTCCTGGGCGGTCTGGAGCACGTTGCTGATCAGCTGGTCCCGCGCGGTGGCCGTGCCCGTCTTGATGGCGAGCGGAACCCTGGGCGGTGGCGCAGTGGAGGCGCCCATCGATACATCTCCCGCCTCAGAGGGCAGCTTGGCCGAACCGCGCTGGTAGCCGTGACCGAAGGCCAGCTTCAAACCCAGTTCGGCCCCCTTCTTCTCGCCGGGATGAAAGATCCGCCAGCGTCCCTCGAGACTCAGGGTGAGCCAGCTTGTGGGATAGAGGTCCCACCCCGCCCCGGCCGACCATGTCCACCAGCCGCGCATGTCGTCCGACGGCATCACCCCGCCACCCAGGCTGCCAATCAGGTAGAGACCCCGGTCGCCGCCGCGGAACAGGCTCAAGTCGCTTTCGGCGCCCCACGCATTGGCTGACCCGTTGCGTCCCTGGATCATCGTGCCGTAGATGCCGAATCCCAGGGGCCCGAACAGCGGCTGATTGATGCCGAGCCGGAAAGTGGTGCGGGTGCTGTCGGGAAAGTAGAAGCCGAGGCCGGTGACGACCGACTGCGCCTCGAGTGGTGAAGCGCAGGCGAGCACGAGTCCGAGTGCCAGCCGCTTCACCGGGCCACCCGGGTGGGGCGGCCGGTGCGCAGGTCGACCCGGTAGCGATCCATCACCCGGCAATGGAGCCAGAGTTCCGCCTCGATGGTGCTGTCATTGACCACCACCGGCACCCGGCCGGTGTAGAGGAGCGGTACCGGTGTTCGCGTCGAATCGCGACGGATCTGCAGTACCCGCTCGACGCAGACCGTTCCCGCGGAGTCCTTGTCCTGGCGCTGATCGGTAAACCAGACGGAGAGCGCTGGGCCGATGGCCAGCGCCAGCGAGTCGGCAGCCGCCGCGGGCGGTTTGGGTTGCTCCGCCGGTGGCGACGGAGGTGCCGCGCGGCAGGCCAGGAGCAGCGCGCCGAACAGAAGCGAAGCCCGGCTCACTTCTTCTCCTCGTGCGCCTGCTGGCTCGCGGCTTCGGCTTCGTGAATGGCCTGCAGGAGCTCGCCGGTGAGCGGGATGCCTTCCCGGGTAATGGCGAGCGAGCGGCGGAGCCGGGGCGAGCGCCGGAGCAGGCGCATCCAGAGAAAGGCGGCGACCAGGCCGGTGGCAATGCCGCCCCCAAAGGTGGCGAGCAGGGCGCTGTCCGCCGTGGGCAGGATGTAGGCGATGCTGGCTCCGACCCAGGCCCCCAAAAGCGAAGCTGCCCACACCACGAGAGGCGTGAGCAGCCAGCCGATGACCAGCAGGAGTATGCGGAGCCACCGCACCGTCAGCTACGCCGCGCTCCCAGGCCGGAGATCAGTGTGGTAAGCGCCAGCGCGGGCAGGAATGCCACGCCGAAGGTGCCCAGCCCCCAGGCCGCGCCGGGAAAGCCGACCAGCACCGCGGCCACAACGACCACGACAGTGAGCCCGAGGGTGGTGAGCATGAGCATGGCTGCCGATGGCGCACCGCCCTTGGCCGCCTGATTAGCCAGGGTCCAGGCGCCGAACCACGGCAGGTAGGTCCCGGTCATCCACCAGACCGGGTGATACCACCAGTTGCTGCCGCCTCCGATGTCCAGCCAGCGGTGCCCGTACAGGTGGAGCTGCTGATAGATGAAGGAATCGATGAGCAGGAACACCACCGTCGCCCCGAGGCCGATGCCGGCAGCGCCCGAAATGCCTTCGATGGTGCGGGCCCTGGTCCAGAGGCCGGGAAGGCAGGTCACTGCGGCGAGCCCCACGAGCAGCAGAATCGCTTCGAGGGCCAGCTCGGCCGTACCCTCGAGTCCGCGGGAAACCAGGGCGAACAGGAGGACGATCACCGACTCGATGACCCCCAGCTTGAGCGAGTTCCGGAAGACGAAACTGGCGTTGGTCTGGTCAGCATCCATTCCGGCGGCGACGACCGAACTCATGCCTGCTCCCTCGGGTTTGAGGATGTCGTGTGGACGGCCAAATCTAGCCCGGCGCCGCCGAGCCCGCCAAGAGCGGGCCTCAGGTAGCCCAGATGGCCAGGATCACGATATCGGTCAGGGCCCACGCCGCCAGGGCGTCGTACATCGCCTGCTGATGTTCTGCGGGGGTCCGGATCCGGTAGTCGCGGAACCAGGCCAGTAGCACCCTGAGCCAGGCGGCGAGCGCCGCGGCCAGTCCCAGCCAGCGACCCACGCCCGATACCCCGAGTCCCCACCCCGAAATCACGCCGGCCCAGGCGAAGAGTCCGAAGGCGACGAGCACAGAAACCAGCGCAACCTGCAGGCTGAGCCGCATGCCAAGCACCAGCGCCAGCGTGCGGTCTCCCCGCTGGCGGTCGGCGTCAAACTGGTACAGCTGGGTGAGCGGGTAGAGGCCGGCAAACAGCGGGCAGAAGGCGAGCAGTACCAGCCACTGTACCGGGCCGATCGCGCGACCAGTGAGAGAATACCCGGCCAGCGCGGTGAGGGTCCCGAACCCCCACATGTTGATGACCCAGTCGAGCCCCGCCACCGCCTTGAGACGGATGGGCGGCACCGAGTAGACGAGCGACATCACGAAGCAGGTCGCGTACACCCACGGGAATGGTCGCGGCAGCAGGAAGGCCAGCCCCTGCCCCGCCGCCATCAGGCCGAGGGCAAAAAGGCCGAGCCCGCGTGGCACCGGTGGCGGCGAGGCGAGATACCCGATGTCCCCTTCGTCGCGGTCGAAGGCGCTGTTGACCGCCAGCGTGCCTCCATTGAGCAGCACGACCCAGGTCACCAGGCCGAGCAGGAGCGCGCCAAGTGCTTCGCCGCGCCAGACGCCGGACCAGCCGACCGCGAGGACGTAGCCGACCGCGGTATGCCCCGCCATGATCGGCCATTCGGCCGGGCGGAGATGCAGCACGAAATCGAACCCCCGCCCCAGCAGCCGGTAGCCGACTCGGCGCGCGGGAGTGGTCGAGGCCGGTCGCTTCACCACGCCAGGCCCAGGTGCCCCGCCGCGATCCTGAGTCCGTGGAGGGTAAGATCCGGCTCGACGCCTTCGATGGTGCGGGTCAGCGATGCCACCTGGGCAGCGAGCCCTCCGGTGGCGATGACCTTGGGGCGGCCGCCGCCGGGCCATTCCGCCTGGATCCGCCGCACGATGCCGTCGACGGCGTCCGCGGTTCCATACAGCACCCCGGCCCGGATGCATTCCTCGGTCCGGCGGCCGATGACCCGCTCGGGCGCCTTGAGCTCGGTGGCCGGCAGCTTGGCCGCGCGGCGGCTCAGCTGGTCCGCCGACGTCCGCAGGCCAGGCATGATGACGCCGCCGATGAACCGGGAGTCCGCGGTGATGCAGTCGAAGGTGGTGGCCGTCCCGAAGTCCACTACCAGCGTGTCGCGCCGGTAGAGTGACACCGCGGCCAGGGTGTTCACGATACGGTCGGCGCCGACTGACATCGGCTCCTCGACATCGAGCTTGACGGGGAGTGGAGATGACGCGTCGATGGCCAGCGAATGCCGCCGGGTGACCAGCTGCACGCCCTCGAGCACACTCTGGGTCACGGCCGGCGCGACCGAGGCGAGACACGAGGCCCGCACCTGGCTGGGCGAGAGGCCGGAGTGATTGAAGAAGGCGCCGATGGCCACCGACCATTCGTCCGGCGTGCGATCCGGATTGGTGGTGACCCGCCAGCGGCCGGCCAGCGTTTCCCCCTGGAAGAGACCCAGGGTGATTTCGGTGTTACCGATATCGAGAGTGAGGAGCATGGGCAGAATCTAAGGGGTGATGGGCGGGGCCGCCGTTCCGGCAAGCACCACATGCCCCGAGCGGATCGAATCGATCGTGCCGTCGCGCTGCTCGACTCTGAGCCCTCCATCGGGGGCGATGCCGCGGGCAATGCCGGCCAGCGGTTCGGCCAGCAGTCGGCCCCGGATCCAGTCGCGAGTATCGAAGGCGGCCAGTTCGTCCGCAGTGAGCGTCGCGCCCATCCCCTCGA
>DATEHG010000054.1:0-21235 GCA_035279705.1 Gemmatimonadales bacterium | reverse complement strand
AAGACGCGATCGTTGATCCTGGCGTAGTCCGCCAGCGGCCAGGTGGGATCGTCCACCGGCAGCGCCTGGGTGAGCAGCCTCCCCGACGGCGCCAGCGCCGCCTTCAGCTCCCGCAGGAACGCGAGGATCCTCGGGTGCATGGCCGGGGGGATCTGCTCGAAGTCGATGGTGACGCCGGCGAGGTTGTACTGCTCCAGCATGGCCACCAGGTCCGCGATGGCCTTCTTCCTGATGCGGGGATGGTCCACCAGCTTGGCCACCGCCCGCGGGTCGAAATCCTCGCCGGTGAAATTGGTGATCAGCGCCAGGACCTGCGGGTGGTGTTCGCCCCGGGCCGCGAGTGCCAGCACCCGGCGGTCCACCTGGTAGGTGAACGGCACCGTGTCCGCCCCGCGGCCCAGCAGCACCCATTCCGCCACCACCCAGTCCAGGCTGTCGATCCGCTGGCGCAGCGAAACCAGCGAGTTGTCGTCCCAGTTGACGTAGAACCCCACCACGATCGGATCGTGCGGCGAGCGGGCCGCGAGCGCGGAGTCGTACCGGATGCGCGGCCGGGAGATCGACATCTGCGAATAGCGCCGCGACGGAGGCGCCGGGTGCTTCTGCAGCTCGGCGAACAGCTTCTGGCGGCTGAGCAGGCGCTCCCGCTCTGCCCGGGCGGAAACGATCCGGCGTGGAGCGGGCCGGGCGCTCCGGGCGGTGCGGCCCAGTGAATCGCCGGCAGTCTGTCTGAGCGGGAGTGACGGAAGGAGCGGGGGGATCAGCATGGTGATCGCCGCGAGCACGAGCACCAGCGTGGTGACGACCCCGGTGATCAGCGCGCCACGGCGGAGGCGACGCCACCGTCGGCCGGTCTGATCGTAGAAGATTGGTTCCTGCGCCAGCATTCTCAGCCCTTGAGCAGTACCGCCACCGCGGCGGCCGAGAGCTCCGAATGGGTGAGCGAAAGATGGATGGTGAGCGGCCCGTGCCGCACCGCCAGCTTCGCCGCGGCGCCGTGCAGCCGCATGGCGGGCCGGCCACCGTAGGATCGGGTGACCTCGAGATGCTGCCAGGTGACGCCGTCCGCCTCAGGCAGCACCTGCAGCGCCTTGAAGCCCGCTTCCTTGGCCGCGACCCGCACGGCGAAGTGCAGCGCGGGTCGGGCCATCGACGTCACGTACGCCTTCTCGTCTGCTGTGAGGATCCGGTCGTAGGCCCGTTCGCCGAACCGGGCGATCATGTCCTCGGCACGGGCCACGTCGACCAGATCGATCCCGATGCCGACCAGCTCGCCGCTCATCTCAGAACCGGTCCCAGAACCAGGCGACGGGCGCGATGAGCCCCGCGGGCACCGGGATGTATCCTCCCAGCACGAGTCCGAGCCAGATGGCGGCGCCGTAGATCGCCGCGGCGCCCGCCCAGAGCGGCCAGCGGGGCCGGCGCCAGCCGCGCACCAGCTCGATCTCGCGGGTCCAGAGCGGCTCCTCGCGGCGGAGGGCGAGTTCGAGCTCGCGCCAGGCGCTCTCCTGGCGGCGCGCCGTGGCCGCTACCCGCTCGATCCACTCCTCGGTCGGATCGTGACCCGCCCGCGGCGTCTGGCCAAGTACTGTGCGCACCCGCTCCAGCTCCTCGAGGCTCGATTGCAGCCCCATTCCTCCCTCACCCAGGCGCGCCGTGATAGCCCGGAGATCGGCCGGTGTGACCAGTGCCTGAGCCAGCCGGCGCGCAGGATACCGGCTGGCCTCGGCTGCCTGCGTGAGCTTGCGGTCGACCGTCCTGGCGACCCGCTCCGCCACCGCCGACACCGATTCATGCCACGCCGCGCTCCAGGCCTCGGCGGTGAGAATGCCGGGAGCGGCGTCACCACCGATCCTTGCGTTGCCCGCCAAGGCGAGCAGCCGGCCGGCCAGGTTGAGACGCACATCGTCCACCGGAATCCATGCCTTGCCGGAGGCATCCGGCGGAGCGGCAAGTCCACCCAGCGACGGGCCGATCTCGGGCAGGGAAAGCGTCATCACCGGAGGATTGCGTCCATGACGAGGTCCGTGGCGCCGAGGTCGCCGAACACGGCGTAGGCGCCGGCCGCGGCCAGTTCCTGCTCAGGATAGGAGCCGGTGGCCACGGCAATGGCGCGGGCGCCGATGGATTGGCCGCAGGTCACATCGGCCGGAGTATCGCCGATGATGACGACTTCCTCGCCGGAGGGTGGGCGGCCGAAATGGGACGCCGCCCGCTGCGCCGCGATCGGCGGCAGTTCGGGACGGAAGGCCGAGTCGCTGCCGAAGGCGCCGACAGGAAAGCGCGCGTGATCGATTCCCGCCGCCCGGAGCTTGAGCTCGGCGCCCCGCGCGATGTTGCCGGTGAGCAGGCCCATCACCACCGACCGTTCTCCCTCCAGCCGATCAAGCAGGTCGTGGACGCCTGGCAGCACCCGGGTCCGATGCCCGTTCCTTTCCAGTTCCGCCTCGAGCAGCCCCGCGTAGCGGCGGCAGAGGTGGTCGATGCGTTCCGGGGTTGGCGCCGGCTGGCCCGCGACGGTGAGCATCTCGATCACGATCTGCGGATCGGTCTTGCCGTCGAACCGGATGCCCTCGAACGCGGCGGGATCGTCCACTTCGGGAGCCAGCGCCGCATGGATGGCCCGCTTCCCCGCCCCTGCCGAGAGCAGGATGGTGCCGTCGATATCGAGAAGAACGAGGCGGCGTTTCATGGGCCAAGCCGGCGGCGGGCCACCAGGCGGGCGCGGAGCGGGAAGGCGCGGGCCCCTTCGTGCCAGGGCTCGACGACAAATCCGCCACAAGCCACCGTGCTGTGCACGAGCGTATCGTCGGGCCCCGCCAGGGCGACGTGGGTGATCCGGTCGCTCCCCTCGGTGAAGAACAGCAGATCGTCGGCGGCCTCGTGGCCCGGCGCCACCGGATGGCCGTGCGTCGCCTGGTCACGCGCATCTCTCGGCAGGGTGGCGCCGTGGCTCGCCGCCACGGTCTGCACCAGGCCCGAGCAGTCCGTACCCCACGGTGTCACCCCGCCCCATTGATACGGCGTGCCGCTGAACAGGCTCACCGCCGTGCGCCAGAGGGGCTCGCGCTTGAGGCGGGCGCGGACCTGGGCAAGCTCCTCGATTCGACCCGCCTGGATCGCACCTCGCCGCCCGTCGGGGAGCACCGCTTCTCCCTCGCGGAGTTCGACCCGGGCGCGGAGCGGAAGGCGGATCCGTGCCGGCCGGGGCGCGGCAACGTCTACCACGGCACCTTCGCTCCAGCCCGTAGCGCGCCGGCGCCAGTGTTCGACGGCTTCGACGTCGGCCTCGAGCAGGTAGCCCTTGTGGATCCACCCCTCGTAGCCGTCGCCGTCGAGACGCACCCGGCGCCAGTCGTCCCGGCGCTCCAGAACGCGGCCAGTCTCGCCCAGCACCAGCTGGGTGACCTGTTCACTGCGCAGCGAGGGTTCGGCGGAGACCGGCGCGGTACCCGCCCGGCCGATGATGGCGGTGGAGGCGCTCATGTCCCGGACGGCGAGGCACCGGAGCCGTCGCCGTCGGGGTGGGAGGCGGCGCAATCGCGGCAGCGCACCACGCCGCGGAAGGTGCAGACCAGGCAGATAAACGTGCCGCACCCCTGGCAGGGATAGCCCTCGGACGCCCGCTCCTCGCGCCCGCAGGCGCGGCAGGCCATGCCGTCGTGTTCCTTGAGCTCCGTCACCGGGAAGGCTCCACGCTGGGTGAGCGGTGAGCGGTGAGCGGTGAGCGGGAGACGCTAACCCCGGGCACCGTTCCCGACTCGCGACTCGCGACTCGCGACTTACAGCTGTATCGCATACCGCTTGATCTTGTTGATCAGAGTGGCGCGGCTGATGCCCAGCTCCTGGGCCGCCCGGGTCCGGTTGCCGTTGTGGTAACGGAGCGTCCGCTCGATGTGGCCGCGCTCGAGTTCGTCGATGGTCATCGGCGTGTGCCGCCGGTCGCCGAAGCCGGGCCGGGCGCGGAACTCGCTCGGCAGATGCTCTACCCCGACCGCCGCCTGGCCGTTGGCCAGAATCAGCGCCCGTTCAATGACGTTACGCATCTCGCGCACGTTCCCCGGCCAGCCGTACCCCAGCATCCGCTCCAGCGCCTCGGAACCGATCGCGGCCGGCCCGCCCGAGACGTGCCGCTGCAGATCGTTGAGCAGGCGGTTGATCAGCAGCAGCTTGTCCTCGCGAGACCGGTCGCGGAGTGGCGGGAGCTCGATGGGCATGACATTCAGCCGGTAGTGCAGATCCTCGCGGAAGCGGCCCCCCTCCACATCGGTTGACAGGTTCCGGGTCGTCGCGGCGATGAGCCGGACATCCACCTCGACCTCGCGGGTGCCGCCCACCCGGCGGAAGTTCCTGGTCTCCAGGGCCTTGAGCAGCTTGGGCTGCAGTTCGAGCGGCAGATCTCCCACTTCCTGCAGGTAGACCGTCCCGCCGTCGGCGATCTCGAACAGCCCCCGGCGCCGCTCCATCGCCCCGTCGACCGCTCCCTTCTCGGCGCCGAAGAGTTCGGCGTCGAGGGTGCCCACAGGCAGGCCGTAGCAGGAGAGCTGCACGAACGGCTGCCCCGAGCGGGGGCTGAGCCGGTGGAGCAGCGAGGCGAGCCAGCTCTTCCCCGATCCCGCTTCTCCGCGGAGCAGCACGGTGGTCCGCTCGTTCTGGGCCAGCAGGCCGAGCTGGCGCTGCAGCTCGCGCATCGCGGGAGAAGTGCCGAGCGACTCGAGGCCGTCGGTGGGAAGGGCATTGAGGAGCAGGCGCTCGTTGAGCCGGCGGAGGCGGACCTTGTCCGCGACCCGCGCGGTCGCGGCCACGAGATGGGCCATGTCCACGGGCTTGGACAGGAAGTTCTCGGCGCCGAGCTGCATCGCCTTGACCGCGGTGCTCACGTCCGCTTCGCCGGTCAGCAGGATGACCGACGCGTTGCGTTCCTTGAGGCGTTCCAGCACCTCGAGGCCGTCCATCCCGGGCAGGCGCAGGTCGAGGACCACCACTTCGGGCCGCAGCCGGTCGTACGTGGCCAACCCGTCCTCGCCGCTCAGCTCGCGCGAGACCTCGTAGCCGAGCTGCTCGAAGTACCCGCCGAGCGAGCGCAGCACATCCGCGTCATCATCGATCAGGAGTACCGAATCAGCCATTGCTCACCTTCACTCCCGGCGCGCCGGACCGGGGCAGCTCGAACCAGAACGCCGCCCCGCCGGCCGCCAGGTTCTTGACCTGGATGTCGCCACCGTGTGCACGGATGATACCGTGAGAAATGGAAAGACCCAACCCGGTCCCCGCCCCGACTTCCTTGGTGGTGAAGAAGGGCTCGAAGATCCGGGGCAGGACGTCGGCCGAAATGCCGGTGCCCTGGTCGCAGATTTCGCAGCCAACCACCCGGTCGGTGGCCCAGGTGCGGATCGTGCCGCGGCCGCCGCCCCGGGCCGCCATGGCCTGGGCGCCGTTGAGCAGGAGGTTGGCCATCACCTGCTGCAACTGCTCGCCGTCCCCGATGAGCTCGGGCAGCGAGGGATCGAGCTCGAGATCCCAGTCGATACCGCCCTCGCTCGCGCTCGGTGTGCTGGCCAGGGCGGCCTCCACCACCTGGTTGAGATCGGTCGGGCCCCGCCTGAGCGGTCGCTGCCGGGCAAAGGTGAGCAGTTCGGTGACGATGCGGGCCGCGCGCACCGCTTCCCGCCGGATCGCGTCGGCCACGCCGGAGGCATCGCTCCCCGCCTCGGGATCGAGCGAGAGCGCCTGGGCCAGCGCGGCGATCCCGGCGAGCGGATTGTTGAGCTCGTGGGCGACGCCGCTGACCAGCTGGCCCAGCGCCGCCAGTTTTTCGGAGTGAGTCACCCGCTCCCGCAGGCGCACCTCGTCCGTCACGTCCCGGGCGATGAGCAGCACCGCCCGCTCGCCGCCATCCTCCTCGTACGCCACGGTCACCGCGTCCGCCACCCGGGTCGATCCGTCCAGCCGGGACACGTTAAAGGTGAAGCTCCGGGTCTCGCCACGGAAGCTGGCCGCCAGGTGGGCCTCGACCTGGAACAGCTCGTCGGACTGGATGAAATCGCCGACACGGCGGCCCCGGTCCCGCCGCCCCAGTTCGGCGAGGATCACGGCCGCGTGGTTGACCGACTGGAAGCGGAAATCGCGGGTGACGGTGAAGATCGCCAGCGGCGCCGCCGCAAACAGCGCCCGGAATCGCGCTTCGGAGCGGCGCAGCGCCTCGCTCGACATCCGCTCGCGGGTCACATCGCGGACCACGGCGACGGTGCCGGTGTGGATGCCCCGCTCCTCGAGCGGCGCACGGGAGACCGCCGCGTACCGGGTGCCGTCCACGTGCGCCACCGTGGCCGTGTACCGCACCTGCCGCTGCCCCGCCGGCTCCGCGCTGTCCGGCGGCAGCAGGGTATCGAGCGCCTGGCCCTGCAGCTCGGCGCTCGTCCGGTCGAACAACTCGCACGCCGTGCGGTTGGCGAAGACCAGCCGCCCCTCGAGATCGGCGATGACGATGGCGTCCTCCGCCGTCTGCACCAGGCGGGTGAAGCGTTCCTCGAGCCGGACCAGATCGGTCAGGTCCTCGACCGAGACGACGAGCCCGCCCATCGGCCGCGGCGTGGCGGTGACCACGAGGTGCCGGCCCTCGGGCCCTTCGAGCGGATGACTGACCCGGAGGTTGGTGGACACCGCCTGGAGCAGGGGGTCCTCGGAGGGTCGGGGCCAGGCCGGGAACAGGCTGCGGATATTGAGACCCGGCAGCGCCGTGACCGGCACCCCCGCCAGGTCCGCCAGGAAGCGGTTGCCGCGCGAGATGTGACCGGTGGCCTCGACCAGCGCGAGGCCGCTGCCCGTGCCGTCGAACGCGGACTGCCACTCCCGCTTGATCCGGGTCACCTGGTCAAGCAGCCGGCTCTTGCCGATGGCCAGCGCGGCGATCTCGGCAAAGGCGCCCGCGATGGCCCGCTCTTCGGCAGGATACTCCCGCTCCTGGTCATGGTACAGCACGATCGAGCCGATGATCTCGCCGGCGAAGCGCATCGGCAGCGCCGCCAGGGCGACAATCCCCTCGCGCAGCGCCTCGGCCCGCAGCGGATAGGCGTCGGTCAGCGCGAGGTCGGCCGCGAAATAGGCTTCCCCGTCGGCCATGGCAAAGCCGGGAGCGGGATACTCGCGCACCCGGCTCACCGCCGCCTGGACGTACGCCGTCGAGAGTCCGATGGCGAAGCGGCAGTCGACCGCGCCGCGCGGGCGGTCGAAGATGTACACGGCGGCCCGCTCCGCCTCGAAGAGCCGCAGCCCCTCCACGGCCGCCGACTGCATGGCCCGGTCGGCGTCATCCGCTTCGGTGAGCTGGCGGGCCAGCCGGCTCAGCGCCTCCACCTGGGCAAGCCGGCGGGTGAGGAGTTCCGGCGCGGCGGGCGTCATGGGATGCAGACGTCGAGCGCCCGCGGCACGACCGTGGCGGACAACGGCGTGGTGCCGGCCAGATCGCCATCGAGCTGGACCGGCTCGGGGTGGGCAGCCTCGATGCGGATTTCGCGGCCCCGGGCATGGGCCACGAACCCGCCCTCCGAATCGAGGGTGTAGCGCTCGCGGAGCAGGTGCAGGATGGCGGTAATGCTGGAGAAGACGCCGTGACCGCTCAGCAGGAAGACGTCGAGCAGGCCATCGTCGAACGAGACGTCCCGCTTGAGCTGCACCATCGGCGGGATGATCTCGCGGCAGTTGGCGATCAGCGCAATCGTGGCCGGCACTTCGATGGCCACGCCATCCACCTCGACCCGGTGCGGCACCCGCCGGAGCAGCGGGATCAGGCGGAACGTGGTGGCCACGTACGCCGCCATCCCCCAGCGACGCTTGAGCTCGGGGCGGGTGCCGCCCATGACCTTGGCGTCGTAGCCGGCGCCGCAGGCCACCGCGAAGTAGTGATCCCCGTCCTCGCGATTGACGCAGCCCAGATCGATCCGGCGCGCCTTGCCGCCGAGCAGCACCCGGGCGGCTTTCACCGGGTCGGAGGGGACACGGAGATTGCCCGCCAGCAGGTTGCCCGTGCCGCCGGGGATGACGCAAAGGCGGATTCCGGTACCGACCACGCCGCCCGCTGCCTGCATGGCGGTGCCATCACCGCCGAGAACCGCGATGGCTTCGAGCTTGTCCCGCACCGCGAGGTCGGCCAGGCGGCGGGCGTCGCCAGGCCCGGTCGTGCGGGCCAGTTCGACGGTCCAGCCGCCGCTCTTGAGCGTGTCGAGCACGGCCGTTTCGGCGGCCTGATCGGTTCGGGCCGCGGCCGGGTTGGCAATCAGCAGGACCCGGGCGCTCAATGCTCCTGCTCCCAGATGAGGTCCATGCCGAACTGATAGCGGCCGCGGTCGTAGCTCCCCTGGCCGGTCCGGAGATCGGTGCAGGTGGTCACCGGCTCGAGAGTGGCCCGGAGGCGGAAGGCCTGGCTCAGACGGTACTCCACGTCAGGGTAGAAGCGGGTCTGGTTGGTGCAGACATCAGCATGCACGGTGACGAAAAACTGGTGGCCGATCCGCCACCCGGCGGCCAGCTGGGCCACTTGCGAGGCCCCGGTCTGCGTGGTCGAGCCGGTCCGGTTGAGCGTGCCCGGGCGGATTTCGATGTAGTCGATCGGCAGCCGGAGATCGGTCACCAGCGTGCGCTGCAATTCGCTGGAGAGCGCGCTGGAAAGATAGGACATCGCCGAGTTCACCGCCGCCTGGTCCGCGCCGCCGGCCGAGGGGTCGTTGGTGGACAGGGTGCCCCGGCCGAACATGAGGTAACTCACCAGTTCGGTCGTGGTCAGGCTGGCCCGGTTCGAGGCGGCGTCGGTGGTGAGCTCGAGTTTGGGCGCCAGCATCGTGCCTGTCACGTGCGCGATCACGGGCAGGTCCTCGCTCCCCGACGAGCTGGGCGAGTCGGTGGTGTGCACCACGTACTTGGCGGTGATGTCGAGGTCGGCGTTGAGGCTGGGGTTGCCGTAGTAACGCACCGTTCCCCGCTCCACCGTGAAGTCCCGGATCACGGGGCCAACCCGGAGCTGGTAATTGCCCCGCACGGTCGTGAGGGTGCCGTCGACCCGGTAGTTGTCCCGCAGCTTGTCCACCGACAGCGAGCCGTCCAGCTGCACGTTGGCCTCGCTCGAGCGCAGCCAGAAGGATTCGCCCATCGTGACCCGCAGGTCGCGGATCGTGAGCGAATCGAGGAACCGCTTGACGAACGAGGTACCCAGCCGGTTGGACCGGATGAGCTCCAGGTCGATCAGCGTGGTATCCCCGGGGTTCTCCAGGTCCACCACCCGCTTGTTGATCAGGTCCGCGAAGTAGTACGACCCTTCATTGGCGGTGATCCCGCCGCTGATGACCGGCAGCAGCGGCGAACCGGTCACGTGGAGGTCCCCGCTCGCGGTGAGCGTCACGACGCCGCGGAGATCCACCGCCTGGAACTGGCGGGGCTTGAGCGTCAGGCCCAGGATCGGATGAGTCAGCTTCTCGAGGCGGAGCCCGCCGGTGATTTCCAGCGAGCCCTTGCCGCCGGTGAGCCGGAAATTGTCGAGATGGACCGAGTCCCCGGCCAGCGTGGCCTTGGCGTCGAGGTTGTCGTACCGCACGCCGAGGCCGGGCAGGTAGGCGCCGGCGTCCCGCAGCGCGATGAATCCGTTGAGCGCCGGCTGCTCCCAGGTGCCGCCCAGCTCCGCGTCGACCGCCAGCGAGCCGTTGACCTGCCGCACGGCGCGGGTGAGCGCCTCGAGGATGGCCAGGTCGGTGCTGTCGGAATGCGCCCGAAAGAGGATGGGTCCGGGGAGCTGGCGCCGGGGGACCTTCGTCAGGGCCAGGTCAAGCGGCAACCGGGTTTCCATCTGCATGACGGAGGTGCCGGTCTTCCAGACATCGAGAGAGGCCTCGAGCTGGTGCGCTTCATAGCGCACCGACCCCTGGATGAACGGGGCCGAGAAGTCCTCGAGGCCCACATCGGCCACCGCGAGGCCGCCGCGGATGATCGGATTGGCGGAGGTGCCGGTGAGTTCGAGATCGAGGCTCAGGTCACCCCGGACCTGCGTCGTGTCCCACTGCATGAGCGAGTACAGGTCCCGCACCGGGACGTTCTGTGCCCCCATGATGAGCTGGCCGCCCGCCGCCCGCGGCAGCAGGCCCACCACCCGGATTTCGCCGAGGCCGTCTTCCGCCTGGAGCCGGAGCGGCGAGATGGCCACCACCGAGTCGCCCACCAGGGCCCGGGCCGGCTGCAGCAGCCGCCAGTTGTGCTCCGGCAGCACTGCGCGCAGCGAATCGGCGGTGACCAGGTACCCGAGCGGGAGCTGGCGCATGGTGCCGGTCGAAACCGCCCGCCCCAGCCGCCCGATGTCGACCCCCGCATTCCATCCGAGCGAGTCGACGTACCCCGCCGCCGCGAGGTCCGCATTGCGCAGGGACCAGTTGCCGACGCTCAGCGAATCGAAGGTGAGGCGCGCCGAGGCGCGGGGCCGGGGGCCGCCGTTCCAGGTGGCCACCAGCGAATCGGACGGCGAGCGGAAGGTATGCCAGCTCACATCGCGGAGCTCGAGGCCGAGCAGCGCGTCCAGCGAATCGAGCGAGCCGCGGATCAGCAGGCTGCCCGTGGCCTCGCCATCGAGCGGGCGGCGCACAGCGCTGGTATCCGACGGCGCGCCGACGAGCGAGGTGACCAGGGTATCGAATGGTGCCAGCCGGTCGGCCTTGAACGCCAGCGTCAGCTGACCGTCGTGGCCCATGGACCAGCCAAGCGAGCCGCGGCCGTCGAGGCGGCCGTCTTCCCAGTCGGCGGAAACCGTGTCGACCTTGAGGACGCCGTCGTGCGCCTTGAGATCGAGCGCCGCGCTGTCGAACGCGACCGCGTCGATTGTCCCGGGAAGCAGGAACCCGCGAATCGACCCTTCCGGCGGCACCATCGAGTCGATCACGCCGCTGGCCACCAGGTGGCCCGCGAGATTGGTCCGTGGTCCCTTGCCGATCAGCCTCGGCACGTCCACCCGCTCGAAGTCGAGCACCAGGCTGTCGGCGCCGAGCCTGGGGGTGAGGAGGATGACGGTGCCTTTTCCCTTGTAGTGGCCGATCTCCCCGTCGACGTCCGCGTCCACGGCCATGCGCGCCAGGGGACCTCGCAGCTTGACGGGCCCGCGCAGCACGCCACCGAGGTTCAGGCCAGGGTAGCTGCCCTTGATGCCGTCGAAGGCGAACGGCTCCAGGACGGCATCGACATCGAAGACCGGCTCCTCTTTCCGGGTATCGAGGCCCAGGTGTCCGCGGACTTTGCTCGCGGGCCGGGCGCCATCCTGGTGCACCACCTCGCCATCGAGTGCCACATCGCGCAGGCTCCCGTTCAGCGCTCCCGCCGCGGCCACCCGGCCCACGAGCGGCACCGAGGGCGCCAGGCGGCGCACGGTGCGGAGATCGATGTCGCTCGAGCTTATGGCCATCTTGTCGAAGAAGAGCCCGGCGTCTCCCCCGACCCGCACCCGGCCGGCCATGACCACCTTGGACATCGCCGGGCCCGGCACCTTGGCATCCTCGAACAGCCAGTCGACATCCACGCCCAGGTCGGTGAGGTAACCTTCGCCTGCCGTGCGGCCGGTGAGCCACCCTTCGAACGGAAGATCCGGCACGAACGGCTTCATCACGGCCAGATCGAGGCGCTGCAGCATGAGATCCATGTTGCGGAAGCCGAGGCCCTTCGCCTCGTCGGCGACCAGGGTCACCTTGCCGGTGATGGCGCCCGGCGGGCCCGTGAGGGCCAGGTCGCTGAGCTGGTAGGCGGTGCGATGATCACCCTCGGCCTTGGCCACCACCTTGCCCCTGCCCTGCAGGTCGGGCAGCCCCGGATTGATCCAGCGCAGGTCCTTGAGATCCAGCTTCGACGAGTTGAAGGTGAAGTCGAAGAGCACCGGGCCCCGCGGCCAGGATATCTTGCCGCCTCCCTGCGCCCGCGTATTGGGCAGCGCCGCGTACGCCGCCGTGAACAGCAGCGTGTCCCCGCCGGTGAGCCCGTGCGCGATCAGATGGGTGAGCGTCACCTGCGGGTCGCTCACCCGGGTGGCCATCGTGTCCACCTCGAAGGCGAACGGTTCCCGCTTCGGCGTCGAGAGCCTGAGCTTCGGGAAGTGGGCCGTGAGCGGCACGAAGCGGATCACCTTCTTGTATCCGTCTGCCGTCGGATTGATTTCCCGGCCCTTGTGGGTCCGCTCCTCCCTGAGGGCGGCGTCGATGGCCGCCGGTGTCTTTGCCGAATCGGGTGGCGTCCACGGCATCGAAAGCACCACGCCGCCGTTGCGGATCCACACATCGCGGAACTCGATCAGCTGGCCCGGCCCCTTCCCGGGCGGCCCCTCGTTGAGCCTCAGCACCTCTTCGTAGTTCATCCGCCCGTTGGCGCGCTTGGTGATCCGCACGTCCGGGCTGTCCAGCTCGATCCGGCTGAGCACGACGCTGCCGGCCAGGAAGTTGGCCAGGTCGTAGTGCGCCCGGACCTCGGGCAGCCTGGCGAGCAGCGCGCCCGTGGTGTCGCGGATGACCACGTTGCGGAGATTGATCGACTTGAGGATCGAGCCCGAGATGGCTCCCACGTGGAAGTGGCCGCGCAGCCCGCGCGTCAGCCGGTCCCCCGCCACCCGCGACAGGACGGCCCTCCCCGGAAGGGTGAACAGCAGCACCATCACGCTCCCCACGATCATCGGCACGGTGCCGAGCAGCAGGGCCAGAAAGAGGCGCACGAAGTGGCGGGAGAACCGTTTCATCAGAACGGCTGCCCCACCGCGAAGTGCAGATTCCAGCCGCTCCCCCGCGGCCGGGAGTAGCCTGACTTCACGAACACGATGTTGCCCTGCGAATCCTGCAGATAGAGCGGGCCCGGCGTATTGGGATAGCCGTTGTACGCCAGGTCGAGCCGGATGGGACCGATCGGGGTGCCGAAGCGCAGGCCGACGCCGGGGGTCACCCGGAATTCGGCCGGCGCCAGGTCGGTTTCACCGCGCTGGAAGAGCACGCCACCGTCGAGGTAGACCGCGAACCGGAGCCGGTTGGGAAAAATCGGCGAGGGGAGGCGGAGCTCGATGTTCGCGATGCCGAGCGTGTTGCCGCCGGTGGGGGAGAAGGTGAGCGGAATCTCGCCCTTGTTGATCTTGTCCTCGATGCTGGGCGAAAAGGCGCTGTCCGTCTGTGCCACGTACACCAGCGGCCCGAGTCCGTTGACGTCGAAGCCGCGCACGTCGTTCGGACCGCCGGCATAAAACCGGTGTTCGGGCGGCACGAACTCGGTGGCGTTGCCGTTCACGTCCACGGTCGGCGAAAAGAGCAGGCCCAGCCGGAGGCGCCACGCCAGGGTGACATCCCGGGTCACCGCGTGGTACCAGGCGGCGTCTCCCTGGAACTTGACGAACTGCTGCAGGTTCGAGGAGCCGATGATCGGGGAGCTGTAGGTGGCCTGGAACGTCAGCGCCCTTCCCCGGGTGGGATCCACGAGGTTGTTGGTCTTGATCGACGAGATCACCCCGGTGAGCGTCGCGCCCAGCCGCCCCTGCGACAGCAGCAGGCGGTCCTCCGGGGTGCAGGCATTGAAGAAGGCGCAGAAGGTGCCTGGGGTGGCGAAGGTCTGGCCGAACGAGGCACGGTAGGTGAAGGACACCGGCAGCTGGGGCTTCGGCACATAGAGGGCCTGGACGGCGGCACCGATTTCGTCACGCCGGTAGACCTGGAACTCGCTGCGCCGTTCGCCGAAGAACGAGATGGTTCCGCTGGTTCGCGAAGAGAGGAACCGGGGCTGGCGGACCGATGCCGTGACGAAATAATTGGCGTGGCTCGAACCGATCGAGTCGGCCTTGAGATCCGGGCAGATCGAATTCTCCAGCCCGAAGTTGAACGGCGTGCCGACGCCGATCTTGGACAGGCCGCCACTCAGGTCGAAGGACCGCCCGCTGTGGAAGAGGTTGCGGTCGGTGTAGCCGGCGCCGACGCGGAAGCAGTCCTCCGTGGCGTACCCCACCTGGCCGCGATAGCGGAACCGCTTCCCCTCGGCCACCCTTACCACGAGCGGCACCACCGAATCCCCCGGCTGAAACCCCGTGGAGTCGATCTCGACCGCCGCAAGCCGGAACAGCTGGGTGCGGGCCAGCCGCTGCTGACCTTCGTCCAGGTCCCGCTGGGCAAACTTCTGCCCCCGCCGGAGTTCGAGCAGCTGGCGGATGAAGGTGCTGTCCACCTTCTGAGAGCCGTTGACCTGCACCCCCCCGTATACCGCCGAATGCCCCGGGAGGGCGTCGAGCGAGACCTGCACGGTACGGGCGACCTTGTCGATCGAAAAATTCCGCAGTACGTCGGCCGAGGGGTAACCGAGGTTGCGCAGGCGGGCCACCAGCGTGTCGGCGCTGGCCTGGAACAGGAAGCGGTCGAAGGGGCGGCCGACCCGGAGCGGCAGATCGAGCGCGATTTTCTCCGCGCCCCTGATCGAGTCGACGCCGGTGACGGCCAGCGAGGTGACCACGATGGGCGGCCCCTCCGTGATCTTGAAGGTGACGTCGACTTCCTTCGGCTTGCGGATCACCGCGGTGTCGACCTTCACCTCGAGAAATCCGCTCTGGCGGTAGAGCAGGGTGAGCCGGAGCACGTCGCGGCGAAACTCGGTCTCGTCGAACTGGCGCTTCTCGCCCAGGCCGATCCAGCGCACCAGCCCGCTGCGCGCAAACCAGGCGGAGTTGGTGGTGCCGATGGCGGCGCTCAGGTAGTCACTGTCGAGAGACTTGTTGCCCACGAAATGCAGTCCCCGGACGATCCGATCCTCGTCCTGGGCAGCCAGCACCCGGGCTCCGCCGGCGAGAAGCAGGAGTCCGGCCAGCACCGCCTCCCTGGCGAGCCGGCGAATCAGGGTCATGGGACCAGGTGCAGGTGCCAGATTTCCACGCTGAATAGCCGTCTCGGCAGGCCTCGGCGGCGATGATTGACGATGCGGTCCAAGTGACGTAGTTTCGCAGAGTTACGAGTCAGAGTCAACGAGGCGGAACCCCTCTCCCGCCGCCGCCGGCCGCCCCCTTTGCATCGCTTCCGATGGCTTGCCCTGACCGGGCTCCTTGCCTGCGCGTCGCCCGACAATCCGCGGACGCTCAACTACTATTTCTATTACGACCCCCGCTCGCTCGATCCGGCCCTCTCCACCGACGTTCCCACCGGCGAAGTCATCGCCCTGCTGTTCGATAACGTGACGCAGTTCGATGCCGAGGGTCACCTGCAGCCGGGACTCGCCAGCCGGTGGGAGAACGACGCGAAGGGACTGGTCTACACTTTCCATATCCGGAGCGGAGTCCGGTTCCACGATGGCCGGCCGCTCACCGCGCATTCGATCCGGGACAGCTACCTTCGCGCCCTCGATCCCGGCATCAAGGGCGGCCGGGCTTGGCCGCTGTATCCCATCGCCGGCGCCCGGGCCCACGCGGCCGGCGATACCACGGTGCCGGTGGGGATCGCCGCGCCGGACGATTCCACTCTCGTGCTCACACTCGACAAGCCGCTCAACATCTTCGCCAAGATGCTGGCGATGCCTGTCACCGCGATCGTGCCGACCCCGGCGCCCGGTGATTTCGACCAGCACCCGGTGGGCAGCGGTCCCTGGCGGCTGGTCCGCTGGTCGCATGATGACGCGCTGCTCCTCGCGAAAAACGAGCAGTACTGGGGCCACGTTCCCGAGTCCGACACGCTGCGGATCCGGATCATCCCCGAAGCCATCACGCAGGCCGCCGAGTACGAGTCGGGGCGCCTCACCATCGCGGAAGTCCCGTTCGGCGAGACCCGGCTCTGGGAAAAACGCCGCCCCGCCGAATTGCAGCGGCGCAACGCGCTCCGGGTTGTGTACCTGGCCATCAACACCACCCGCGGACCGCTGCGCGATGTGCGGGTGCGCCAGGCGCTGAATCACGCCATCGATGTCCCCACGATCCTCGCCAACCTGGCCGGCGGCCGCGGCACCTTTGCCGCGGGATCGGTCCCGCCGGGGATCGTCGGCTACGATTCGACCCGGGCGCGCTACAGCTACGACCCGCTGCTCGCGAAGAAGCTGCTGGCCGAGGCGGGCTACCCGGACGGCTTTGCGATCAAGCTCTGGCGCTCGCAGCGCCCCGAGTACGGCCGCATCGTGCAGGCCATGCAGCAGGATCTGGCCGCCGTCGGCGTCCGGGCCGAGATTGTCCAGCGCGATGCGTCCAGCGCCCGCGCCGCGGCGCGCAAGGGTGAGACCGACCTCTTCTTTACCGACTGGTACGGCGACTACCCCGACGCCGAGAATTTCAACTATCCGCTCTTCTACTCCGGGAACAAGGGACCGGGAGGCAATCTCGCCTTCCTGGCCGACAGCGGACTCGACAGCCTGATCCTCCGCGCCCGCTCGACGGTGGACACGATCGAGAAGGCCCGCCTCGACCGGGTAATCGATCAGCGGGTCTTCGATCTCGCTCCCTGGGTGTTCTGCTGGTTCCCGATCGACCTGTGGGCCGAGCGGCCGGAGGTGACCGGCTGGCGGGTGCCCGCGATATTCAACGGCCAGCGCTGGCAGTACGCGCGTCGCGTGCCATGATCCGCTGGCTCCTGCTCCGGCTGGCGCTGCTCGTCCCCACGCTGCTGGGCGTGCTGGTGGTAGCCTTCCTGCTGCTCTACGTGGCGCCGGGGGATCCGGTGCAGGCGATGGTCGGCGAGCGGGCCGACAGCGCCACGATCGCGCAGCTGCGCGCCGATCTGCGCCTCGACGATCCGCTGCCCGTGCAGTTCGGCCACTACATCAGCGGAGTGGTGAAGGGGGATCTCGGGCGCTCCTACATCACCAACCGCCCGATCCGCCAGGACATCACCGAGCGCTTTCCCGCCACGATCCGGCTGGCCGTGGCCGCGATGCTGTTCGCCACCACGCTCGGCGTGCTGATCGGGGTCTATGGCGCCTGGCGCCCGGCAGGACTGGCCGACCGGCTCCTCACGGTGAGCGCCTACCTCGGCGTTTCATTCCCGGTGTACTGGGTGGCGCTGGTCCTGATCCTCATCTTCGCCGTGAGCCTGCGCTGGCTCCCGCCGTCGGGCTCGGCCGGGCTCGCCGCGCTCGTGCTGCCGGCGATCACGCTCGGCATGCGATCGGTGGCGTTCATTGCCCGGACCACCCGCGCCTCGATGCAGGAGATCCTCGGCAGCGACTACATCCGCACGGCGCGGGCGCAGGGACTCGGCGAGCGGGCGGTGGTACTCTCGCGCGGCCTGCGCAACGCCCTGCTCCCGCTGATCACGGTGGTCGGGCTCGACTTCGGCAGCTACCTGACGGGATCGATTCTCACCGAGACGATCTTCGGCTGGCCGGGCGTGGGACGCTATGTGCTGACCGCCATCGACAAGCGGGACCTGCCGGCCGTACAGGGCAGCATTCTCTTTCTCAGTCTGGTCTTCGTGCTGGTCAACCTCTTGACGGACCTGTGCTATGCCAAAGCGGATCCCAGGGTGGAGCTGGACTAGGGTGGGCGGGGGGGCAGCGGGGCAGTGGGGCAGTGTGTTCCGCCAAGCGGCCACGCGACGAATTGACGCGTCCGTCTCGACCGTCCTGTCCGTCCTGTCCGTCTTATCCGTCCTGTCCGTCCTCATCACCAGCTCCGGCGCGGCACAATCCAAGTCGCTCGCCAAACGCCTCGATGCCATCCTCGATGCTCCGGGCTTCAATCACCAGCTCTGGGGCGTGGCCCTGGTGGACAAGGACGGCAAGCTGCTCTACGGCCGCAACGCCGACCGCCTCTTCATCCCGGCCAGCAACACGAAGCTGGTCGTGACCAGCACCGCGGTGGCACGCCTCGCGCCTGCCTTCAGCGTGAAGACGAGCGTCTACGGCGCCGGCCCTCTCGCCGGCGGAGTCATCTCGGGCGACCTGGTCCTCTACGGACGTGGCGACCCGACCTGGAGCAGGCGCTGCTACGGACTCGACTCCACGGTGGCCGGCGCCTGCGACACCGATGTCTTTGCGAAGTTCGACCGGCTGGCTGAGGCACTCCGCGGTGCCGGCGTACGGGAAGTGGCGGGCGACCTCGTGGGAGACGGCAGCTACTTCGAACCCCAGCTGGTGAGCGGCAACTGGGGTGGCTATGACCTCAACTGGTGGTATGCGGCACCCGTCTCCGGGCTGGGGTTCAACGACAACAGCGTGGACATCCACTGGAAGCCCGCGGTGTCCGAGGGCGCGCCGGCCGAGCTGGTGCTGGAGCCCGCGCTGGGCGATGTCACCCTGGAAAACCGGACCCGCACGATTGCCAACGGCGGCGCCACCACCATCGACTTCTTCCGCACGCCCGGCACGCTGGCACTCTGGGCTGAAGGGGACGTGGCGCTCGACAGCCGGGGAGGCCTCGAGTCCTTCGCGCTGCCGGATCCCTCGCTGTTCGCGGCGCGGGCATTCCGGACCTCGCTGGCGCGGGCCGGCATCATCGTGCGCGGCACGGTCCGGTCCACTACCGATTCCCTGCTCTACCGGGCGGTCCGCGAGTCGGCGCCGCTCGCCGAAGTCGAGTCGCGGCCGCTGAGCGACTGGATCTTCCCGATCCTCAACACCAGCCAGAACTGGTTCGCCGAAATGCTGCTGAAGCAGCTGGGCCGGCAGTTCGGCGGCGCCGGATCCTGGCAGGCGGGCCTGGCGGTGGAGCGCCGCTTCCTGATCGACTCGATGAAGGTCGACTCGGCGCAGATCTCGCTCAGCGACGGGTCCGGGCTTTCCGCCGACAACCTGGTGTCTCCGCTCGCCTTCACCAGGATACTCGGCTATATCCGGCGCAACCCGCGCTTTGCCACCTTTGCCGCGGGGCTTCCCCGGGCGGGCCAACCCGGCAGCCTCAAGAACCGCTTCCAGGGCACGCCGCTCGAAGGAAGGGTGATGGCCAAGACCGGTACCATCAGCCTGGCCAGCACCCTCTCGGGCTACATCTTCACCGCCGGGGGAGACACCCTCGTGTTCTCGATTCAGGCCAACCACCACACGGCCGGTGACCGCGCGATGCGGGGGCAGATTGACAGCCTCGTCGTCGCGATGGCGCAGCACTGATCCATGAGCCAACTCCACACCCGCCTGGAGCAGATCCGCCGCCCCGCACTGGCGGCGTACGTCGTCGTGGTGCTGTTCGCCACCCTCGTGCCCTACCGGGCCGATTTCGACACCGCGCACATGGCCGAGCGGCTGATGCGCGCCTTCATCCCGAACTTCAGGCGCTCCGACATCGTCGATGCGGCCCGCAACATCGTGCTGTTCGGCGGCTGGGGCCTCGTGTGGATGGCGACGGCGCCACGCGGCGGGGCCTGGCGCTCGGCGCGGCGGGCGACGGCCTGGGGCGCCGTGCTCAGCGCCTTCGTCGAGCTGTGCCAGGTCGGATCCACCAACCGCTTTCCAAGCATCAACGACGTGGCGACCAACACCCTGGGCAGCTTCCTCGGGGCAATCTCGTTCGCCGCGGTGGTCTACACGCTGTATCGCTCCCGTGACCGCAAGTCCTATTTCGGCCTGCCGGCCGCCGTGCTGGCGGTCTGCTACGGCACCAGCGCCTTTCTCGAGGCGACGGTCCCGTTCTTCCGCAATTCGCTGGGGCGGATCCAGGGCGGCTTCTCGCTGCGCATCGCGATCATTCTCTCCGAGTTCCAGTGGAATTCGATCCTCAAGGTGCCGTGGGAGGACTTCGTGCTGTTCGCCCCCGCGGGCGGCTTCGCGGTGATGGCGCTGGTGGAGTCGGGTATGCCGCACCGGCGGGCAGCGGGATGGGTGGTCGCGGTCGGGACCGTCCTCGCCCTCGTGGCCGAACTGATTCATGCCCCGATCGGCATACCGATCGTGCTGGGCTCGATCATCGCGCACTGCGGCGGCGTCTGCCTCGGCGCGCTGATCACGGCCCGCTGGCTGCCGCTCTTCTCCCAGCATGTACGCGGCCCCGACCGTCCCAGGATCCTGGCCGCCGCCTACACCGCCGTGATGGTGTGCTGGGCCTGGCGTCCCTACCTCCCGGAGCTGTCGTCGGCGGCGTGGGCGGCCAAGCTGCGCCTGCCCTGGTGGATCCCGCTCGCCATGACGGGTAGATGGAACGAGGTCTACTCCGTGGTCGATGTCGCGGTCCCCTTCTTCCTCGGTGTCCCCGCCGGCGCGGTGCTCGCCGTCTGGCCCCTGCGCCGGACGGGGCCCCTCCGGACCGCGCTCCCGGCGATCTACCTGGCCCTGATACTCGAGGCGGGTCAACTCTTCCTGGTGGGCCGCGATCCCAGCATCACCGATTTCCTGGTGGCGGGCGCCGGCATCGTGATGGGTTGGCTGTGCCTCCGGCGCGCCGGCTTCCAGCCGTATGGCGAACTGCTCGCCGGACCCAAAGCGGCAAGCCAATGATGCTGCTGCTGGTACGTCACGCGCATGCCGGTGAGCGTGATGGCAGCCGCTGGCCTGACGACACGCAGCGCCCGCTCTCCCGTCGCGGACGCGAGTCGGCTCGGCGGATGGCGCGCCGGCTCCGCGCCATGGGGCTCAGGCCGACCCTCATTCTCGCTTCACCGTGGCGGCGGGCCTGGCAGTCGGCGGAGCTCCTTGCTGAAGGGGCGGCGCCCCGGATCCCGCCCATCGCGCTGGGCGCCCTCGCGATGACGCCCGCGATCGCGCCGATCGCGCGCGCCATCGGTCCGCAGGATCCAGCGGCCATCGTGGCATTGGTGGGCCACGAACCGTGGATGAGCCAGCTCGCCGGCCTGCTCCTCACCGGCCGGCGCGATGGACTCGACATCGATTTTCCCAAGGGTGGCGTGCTGGGACTCGGGGCGGAGGACCTGCGGTCCGGTACGGCGCACCTGCGCTTGTTCCTCAGACCGAAGCTCGATGCGTAAGGAATTCAGCTGTTAGTCATTGGTCGTTGGTCGTTGGTCACTAGTCATCGGCCGAATCGAAGCGCATCAACGGGATTCCGGTTCCCGATCCCCCGTTCCCCGTTCACTGTTCACTGTTCACGCCATTCCTTTCTCCTTTCTCCTTCCCCGCGGTATCTTACCGCCCCATGTCCACCCCGAATTCGACGCCCCTCCGGGTCGCCATCATCGGTTCCGGCCCGTCCGGCTTCTTTGCAGTTGAACACCTGCAGCGCCAGCGACCCGGCATCTCGATCGACCTGTTCGACCGGCTGCCGACGCCCTTCGGCCTGGTGCGTGGCGGGGTGGCGCCCGATCACCAGAAGATCAAGGCCGTCACCCGCGTCTACGAAAAGCTG
>DATEHG010000053.1:0-38504 GCA_035279705.1 Gemmatimonadales bacterium | reverse complement strand
CGGCTGTTCAGGCGCAGCCTTACCGCCGCATGCCGCGGCCAGGACGAAGGCACTGAGCCCGAGGAAAGTGGCTGGGGTGTATTTCATGATGACTCCGGACTTCAAGGGTTGGTGGTGAGGGAGGCGGCGCCCAGACGCCTCGACCACGACGGAAGCCGCGCGGCACCGGAAGTACCGATCTGGCGGATCCGGCCGGTCTCGACATCAATGACCCACATCTGGCGGCGCCCGCTGCGATCGGATACGAACGCGAGGTGACGACCGTCGGGCGCCCAGGTCGCGTCCTCGTTGCGTCCGGCCGAGGTCAGCTGCCGGACACGCCCTCCCGCAACATCGAGCAGGAACAGTTGCGGGTCCCGCATCACTTCCCGGTGGAAGACGACACGGGCGCCATCCGGAGACCACTCCGGGGCGTTGGAACTGCCGCTGACACCATAATCGAACGGCGCCAGCAACTCCTGATCGGTGCCGTCCGCGGCCATCGCGTAGATCTGCGGCAGCCCGGCCCGCGTCGACACGAAGGCAATCCGCCGTCCATCCGGCGCGAACGTCGGAGATAAGTTGTCCGCATAGCGCCCCACGGTCAAGCGCTGTACGCAGCAGGATTCGGCCACATCCGCGGTGTAAATGTCGGTGCCGTCCTCGCTCGACCGCGCGTACGCCAGGGTGCGCCCATCGGGAGAGAAACTCGGCGTGATGTTGAGGAACGACCCGGTGGTCGGCACCGTGGTCCTGGCACCGGTTGCCAGATCGGCCAGCACGATCGAGCCGTGGCCTCCGCCGAGCAGTGTGAACGCGAGGCGCCGCCCATCCGGCGACCAGGCCGGCGAAAGCGCCTCTTCGGTGGCAGTGGTGACCGGAGTCGGGTTGGCTCCGTCGCTGTCGATCAGCCAGACGCGCCGGTCCTGCACGTAGGCCAGCCGGCTCGCCGCGATGCCAGGTGTTCCGATGACCCAGCGCACGATTTCGTCGCTCACCCGGTGGGCCGCGAGTCGGAATCCCGGATCCGAAGGATCGGGCAGCGGCACCGTCGCCTCGCGCCGGACAGTCCCCGCGGTCACATCGTGCAGCCGCACCAGGATCCCGCCCGGGCCAGCGGCCAGTTCGACACCATAGTTGGCGCCGAGGGTCCGGTAGAGCTGGTAGTTGAGCGGTGGTGGCGCGAGGCCGGGCGCCGGTGTCTCGCCGAAGCGGCCGGTGGCCGGCGGCAGGACCAGCAGCTCGAACCGGTCGCTGTAGTCAAGATCGCGCTGAACGATCGCACGGAGTGAATCGAGAGACGCCCCCGGAATCACCACCATTCCCGGCCGGACGCCCGGCGTGTACGTGATCCCGACCCGCACGCCCTGATCGAGCGTCTTCGTGGTGTCCTGCGCGAGCAGGATCCGGCCACCGCACAGGGCCGCGGTCGCGAGCAGCAGTATACGAGCAGATGTCATGGAGTCTTGCGTGGAGTGAAGAAGAAGCTGACGGGAAGGACGTCGGCCGGATACCCGTCGGGGAGGCTGCCGAACGCACCGGCATTACCGGCCGCCTCGACCGCGCCCTGGGCATCCAGATCGAACGAGAAGCTGCCCGAGGAGGTCACGAAGTGGATGTTCTTGACCGAACCGTCGCGCAGGATGAAGAAACTGATCTCGGCCTTGATGGCCACGTCTCCGCTGGGACGGTTCCAGCGGCGGTAGACCTGCGCCACGATATTGCGCAGGTACTCCGGGTAGGGAAAATCGAGCCCCTCGGTCTTCACCGTGACGGCATCGCTGCCGGTGCTCGGCGTTTCGCCCGCGGCAGGCGCCGCGGCAGCCGCGGCCCGCGGCGCGGGTTCACGCTCCGCCGGAGTCGGTGGCGCCGGTGAGGGCTTGGGAGCCGCCTTGGGCGGCGCCTTGGATGTTGCCTTGGGAGGCGCGGGCGCGGTCTTGGCCGCGGGCGCAGGGGTCGGTGGTGCAGGCGCCGCTTCACGTTCTACCGCCTCGGGCGCCGGCTTTGCCGCCGGAACCGGCGCGGGAGCCGCCACCAGGTCGACCGCGTACACCGGGGGCCCGGGTGGCGGCGGCTTGACCGCGGCCCCGAGAAACAGCACGACGCCGCCGTGCACCAGCAGCGTGCCCACCGCTCCCACGGTCCGACCGGAAGCGTCCCGGGGCGGACGGTGAATCCTCACGGCGCCTGCTCCTCCTCCGCCACCAGGCCGACGTTCTGAATCCCTGAAGTCCGGATCGTGGCCAGCACCTTGATCACATCACCGTATGGTACCCGGGCATCCGCGCGGAGATACACGCCAGTCGGCTTGCGGCTGGCCACGAGGGCGCGGAAGGTCAGGCGGAAATCGGCCAGCGTGACCGGAGTCTCGTCGATGAACACCTTGCCGGTCCGATCCACCGACACCACCATCGCATCCTTGGTCGGAAGGGGGCGCGCCTCGGCCCGGGGAAGTTCCACGTCCACACCGCCCTGCATCATCGGCGCGGTGATCATGAAAATGATCAGCAGCACGAACGCTACGTCCACCAGCGACGTGATGTTCACATCGGCGTTGAGCGGGAGGTCGCTGCGCCCGCGGAGCCCGCTCCCCAGTCCCAGACTCATCTCAGAGCAGTCCCTCGCGGGCCATCGAGCCGATCAGCTCGTTGGCGAACCCTTCGAGCTCGCCGGTGAACAGGTTGAGGCGATTGACGAACAGGTTGTAGGCGATCACCGCCGGGATGGCGGCGGCCAGGCCGCCGACCGTCGTCACCAGCGCCTCCGCGACGCCGGGCGCCACCGCGGCGATGTTGCCCGACCCCTTGGAGGAAATCCCGATGAACGCGTCCATCACGCCCAGCACCGTGCCGAGTAGCCCGAGCAGCGGGCTCACCGATCCGATGGTGGCCAGCCAGGGGATGTAGTGACCCAGGAGGTCCCGTTCGGCCGCGACCTCCTTCCCCAGGATCATCTTCAGCGCCTCGAGCTGGGTTTCCGTCAGCCCGCCCCCCGGAGGAACGTCGACGTCGCGAAGGGTCCCGGGCCGAAGCTCCGAGTAGAAATTGAGTCCCTCGCGGAACAGCCGGTTGTAGGGCGACGGCGGCAGCTTGAGCACCGCGTGATAGGCATCCTTGAGGCGGGTCGTCCGCTCGAGCTCTGCGAAGAAGCGGTCCGCCTGGCGCCGGAGCCGGCGGAACTGCCACCACTTGAGCGCGATGATGAACCACCCGGCCAGTGAGAAGACCACCGTGACGAGGAGGACCAGCTTGGTTTCCAGGCTGGCGTGGGCGACGAGTGCGAGTGTTGAGGACGGGGCGGCGGATCCGAGCTGAACGATCACCAGACCTCCGGGAAGTGCGTTGGCGGCCGGGAGCCGCCGGGTGGGAAACAGACGAAAGGGGCGTTTTTTTGAAACGCCCCTCTCGCGATCAGATCACGGCGGGCGGAGCCGGAAGCACTACGACGGTAGCTTCGCGACCTGGCGGGCCGGCGAACCGTCGGGGACGGTGCCCGCGCCGAGCCACACGATCTTGCCCGAAGCCGTGTGGTCCCTGAGGTGCACGATCTGCACCCGGCAGATCAGCTCAGGCGTGGTGTCGGCCGCATCGGGGTGCTGCACTACCTTGCGGCGGATTTCGAAAATATCACCCAGCGCGACGCCGTCCGTGCGGCCCTTGTCGAGCAGCAGGACGTCCTGAATGAGGTTGAGCCGGTTCTGGAACACCCGGGTAATAACGGTGGCCTGGACGCCATCGGAGATGGGCACCGCCCGCGAATTGCCGGAGCCGGGGAACTTCTCGGCCGGCAGCATGCTCATACCGCGATAGAGCTGGTTGTACTGGGCGATGACTTCCGCGGTGTTTTCGGGGCGGCTCACGTCCCGCACCACGGCCATGCCGGTGGGGAAGATCACGTTGCCGTATTTGGCCACTTCCCGGCCGACATAGACAATCATCAGCGTATCACCCACCTGGTAGCTGCCACCCTGCGGGGGAGTCACGCCGACTTCATTGTGAATCTGGACCGCCCCGCGACCGTTCGGCGCCACATCGACGTCCTTCGGCGTCACTCCGCCCTTGAGCTTGCCGAACGGCAGCTTCTGGCCCTCGGTCAGGTAGCCCGCCGAGTAGAACTCGGTGCGCCGAAGCGGCTTGTACTGGTTGGCCACATCGGCGGTGTAGGGCGTGGTGGTGTGGGCATTGGCCGACGGGAAGAGCTGCCCCGTGGTGTCATCGGCCATCGGCTGGTCGAGGTATTCGTCCGCGGCCTGATTGGCCGTGTCGGCCGCGTCGGCTTCGGGTGCTGCGGCGACCTCGGCGGCCGGAGCCGCGGTATCGGTCGGGGCTGCCGCGGCGGCGGCAGCGGTAGTATCCGCGGCAGGCTGGGCCGCGGCGGCCGCAGCGGCAGGCGCTGCTGCGCCGGGCACCGCCGAAGCCTGATCACCACCACGCAGGTTCAGCACCTCGCCGGGGTAGATCCAGTGCGGATCTTCCACCACGGAGGTATTGAGGCGGTAGATCTGCGGCCAGAGCAGCGGATCACCGTAGTACGTGCGGGCCAGGTCCCAGAGCGTGTCGCCCTTGCGCACGGTGTGCGAATCGGCCGATGGGTTGGCCGGCGTCTGCGCTGACACCGCCGCGGGGAGCGCGGCGGTGCAGAGCAGCAGCAGGGCGGACATCACATCAGAACGGGAGATCGTCATCCTCGGCATCCAGAGCCTCCGGGAAGTCATCGAACGACCCCTCCTTCTTGGGCGCCGCATTGGCGGCGGCACCGACCTTCGGGGCGGTAAAGGTTTCCGCGGAATCGCCACCGGCGCGACCCGAGAGCAGAATGATCTCGCGGGCGTTGATCTCAGTGGTGTAGCGGGTCTGCCCTTCTCGATCCTGCCAGGTGCGGTACTCGATGCTGCCTTCGACGTACAGCTTGTCGCCCTTCTTGGCGTACTTCTCGACCAGATCGGCCAGACCGGATCCCCGGTTGTTCCAGGCGACGACCCGGTGCCATTCGGTCTTTTCCTGCTTGTCACCGGACTGGCCCTTCCACTGCCGGCTGGTGGCCAGTGAAAAGGTGGCTACCCGGGCCCCATTCGAGGTGCTCCGAAGCTCCGGATCCGCCCCCAGATTCCCGATCAGCGTGGCTTTGTTCAGACTGCGGCTCATGACGTCCTCCAATACGTAATGCAGAGGCAGGGCCCAGCGGACCCAGGCAAAATATAGTGCTCGCAAGTCCTTTCGTCAACCAAATTTACGTCACTAGTACCGAATTTACGCCGTAGGGCCGAACGTCAGGCAAAGTACCAGACCATCCTCGCGCGGGCTTCGGTAATAGTTCGGCCGGAGGCCCATCGGACGGAATCCGAAATGCTCGTACAGTTGCTGGGCCGGCTGGTTGGAGGTCCGCACCTCCAGGAACACCTGCCGGATCCCGTCGCGGCGGAGGAGGGCCAGAGAGTGCTCGAGGAGGCCGCGCGCCAGGCCCCGCCGCCGGTACCCGGGAATCACGGCGAGGTTGAGGATTTCACTTTCATCGAGGACCCGCCGGGCAAGGACGTAGCCGACGGCGGCACCATCCGCACCCACACCGAGCAGGGCCACTGATCCCGGTGTGGCCAGCACTTCGCCGAAGCCCTGGGCGCTCCACGGGTCGGTGAAGCAGGCTTCCTCGATGCGCACCAGCTCGGCGATATCAGCCGGCTCGGCCGCTCGAATCCGGAAGTCGTCGGCCATGGGTTGCTTCCCAGCGGGATTGCGCCTCGGCAGGACGGCCGTACTCGGGTTCCCAGTCCGCCGGCTCGTCGATCAACTTCGCCCCGCCACTCACCCCGATCAGGCGCAGCAGATCCGCCGCCATCGGGACCCGCCGGATCGCGGGCACGCGGCTCCAGACTGCCGGGAGGACCGGCGCGCCCTCATCGCGAATGACGAGCAGCGCCGGAGCGGGGAGGGCCTCCGCAAGCTGCTCCGGATGAAAAACCCGGGGGGGCATGGTGAGTTCGAGGCCGCGGGGACGCACCGTGACGGCCCCCGCGAAGAGTTGCCCGCGGAGCGCGTCGGCCACAGCGGCGACGACCGCACCCTCCTGCGCACGACCGGCCGACGCGGCCATGGCCACGAGTGAGGAGACGGCCCAGAGCGGACGTCGCCGCGTCCGCAGCATCGCCTTGGCCATTGTCGCGGCAATCCGCAGACCGGTGAAACCTCCGGGCCCGTCGCCCACCACGACTCCCTCGATCTCACCCGGGGTGCCCCGAACCTCTGCCAGCGTCTGGTCGACCAGAGCCAGCAGCGCGCCGGCGTGGCGGCGGGCACCGGAAAGTTCCGCCTGCGCCAGCAGGTGATCGGGATTGCCCAAGGCAACCGAGGCGCAGTCTCCCGACGTTTCGAGTGCCAGCCACATCTACCGTTCCTCCAACCCGCGCAGCTCCGGGTCTTCGAGGTGGCTCAGGCGGAAGCGCCGCCCTCCCGGAGGGAGCCAGGGGCCGGCGCGTTCGGGCCACTCGATGAGCAGGGCGTCACCCTCGGCGAGCAGCATGTCCCATCCGAGATCCGAGGCCTCCTCCGGCGTCTTCAAGCGGTAGCAGTCGAGGTGATAGACGGGCCCGCGCCGGCCCGGGTAGCGATGCACCAGTCCATAGGTCGGGCTGGTGGCCCCGACGGCCACACCGAGCCCGCGCGCAATGGCGGTGATGAAGGTGGTCTTCCCGGCGCCGAGCTCGCCCTCGAAGAGGAGCAGCGAGCGGGCGGGCAGCGACTTGCCGAGGGCCAGGCCTTCGGCTTCGAGGGCGGCGAGGGTCAGCGCGCGCATCAGACCCGGCGGCGGAGCGGGCGGCTCCGTTTCGCCGGCTCATTGCGCGGGGTGCCGCCGGCGCCGAGCGACTTGAGCTCGAGGATCTGGTCACGCAAGGTGGCCGCCAGCTCGAACTCGAGGTTGGCCGCGGCATCGCGCATCTGGCGCTCCAGGGCGGCGAGGGCGGCCGCACGGCGGGCGGGATCGTGCAGATCATGCGGCACCAGCTTTTCCTCGCGGCTGGCCGGCTTCTCGGTCCGGGCATCGGCCACGCGGGTACTGAGCCGCACCTGCTCCATCGATTTCACGATGGAGGTCGGCGTGATGCCGTGCGCCGCATTGTGCTTGAGCTGGATGTCCCGGCGCCGGGTCATCTCGTCCAGCGCCCGCTGCATCGACCCGGTCACCCTGTCCGCGTACAGAATGGCCTTGCCCGACTGGTGGCGTGCGGCGCGGCCCACCGTCTGGATCAGGGAACGGTCCGACCGGAGAAAGCCCTCGTGGTCGGCGTCGAGAATGGCGACCAGGCTCACCTCGGGGAGGTCGAGGCCCTCGCGGAGCAGGTTGATGCCCACCAGCACGTCGAAGTCCCCGAGCCTGAGGCCCCGGAGGATTTCCATCCGCTCGATGGCGTCGATGTCGGAGTGCAGGTAGCGGACCCGCACCCCCGCCTGCTGGAAATAGTCGGTGAGATCCTCGGCCATCCGCTTGGTGAGCGTGGTGACGAGCACCCGTTCGTGCCGGCGGGCGCGCTCCCGGATTTCGCCCAGGAGATCGTCCACCTGCCCGGCGACCGGCCGGATACTCACCTCGGGATCGATCAGGCCGGTCGGGCGGATGATCTGCTCGATGATCACGCCCTGCGACAGGCCCAGTTCGTATTCGCCCGGGGTGGCGGACACGGACACCAGCTGGGGCACCAGCGACAGAAATTCGTCGAAATGCAGCGGCCGGTTGTCCAGCGCCGACGGCAGGCGGAAGCCGTATTCGACCAGCGTTTCCTTCCGGGAGCGATCACCGTGATACATGCCGCCGATCTGCGGCAGGGTCACGTGCGATTCGTCCGCCACCACGAGGTAGTCGGCCGGGAAATAGTCGAGCAGGCACGCCGGCCGTTCTCCGGCCGCGCGACCGGACAATGGCCGTGAATAGTTCTCGATGCCGGCGCAGGTGCCGGCCTCGAGCAGCATCTCGACGTCGAAGCTGGTGCGGGATTCGAGGCGCTGCGCTTCAAGCAGCTTGCCCGCTTCACGCAGCACGGCGAGGCGCTCGGCCAGTTCGGCGCGGATGGCCTTCACCCCCCGCTCGATGGTGGATCGGGCCGTAATGAAATGCTTGGCGGGGTAGACGGCGCCGCGCTCCAGGCTCTTGAAGGCCTTGCCGGTGAGCGGATCGATCTTGGTGATCCGCTCTACCCGGTCTCCCCAGAGTTCCACCCGCAGCGCCTGCTCGGCGTAGGCGGGGAAGATCTCCACGGTATCGCCGCGGACGCGAAAGGTGCCCTGCTCGAAGGAGGTGTCGTTGCGCGAATACTGGATCCGGACCAGGTCCTCGATGATCGCGTCCCGGCCGGGGCTCTCGCCCACCGCGACGTTGAGCAGCTGGCGCCGGTACTCGACCGGATCGCCGAGGCCGTAGATGGCGCTCACGGTGGCCACGATGACCACGTCCTCCCGCTCCATGAGGCTGGAGGTGGCCCGCAGCCGGAGGCTCTCGATATCCTCGTTGATCGAGGCATCCTTCTCGATGTACACGTCGGTGCTGGGGACGTACGCCTCGGGCTGGTAGTAGTCGTAGTACGAGACGAAGTATTCGACGGCATTGTCGGGAAGGAACTGGCGCAGTTCGCCGTACAGCTGGGCGGCCAGCGTCTTGTTGTGCGAAAGCACCAGGGTGGGCTTGCCGTAATTGGCGATGGCGTGGGCCAGGGTCATGGTCTTCCCCGAGCCCGTGACACCGAGGAGGGTCTGGTACTTGTCCCCACGCCGCAGGCCCGCCGTCAGCTCCGCGATGGCCCGGGGCTGATCGCCCGCCGGCTGGAAGGGTGCCTGGACTTTGAAATCGGCTGTCGCCATGTGCCGAATATAGTGGATTCGGGGAATCTTCGGTAGCAGCTAAGTGCTGACAGGACTGAACGCTTCCCGCCCGGTGGGGGCCGAACCGGGACTACTCGCCCATCGCCTGCAGGCGCTTCCACTGCTCCGCGGTGACGGGCATGACCGAAAGGCGGGTGAACTTGATCAGTGGCATGTCGGCGAGCGCCGGTTCAGCCCGCACCTGGGCGAGGGTGACCGGGTGCTTGAGACGGCGCAGCGGCATCAAATCGACGACGACCAGTCGCGGATCGTCCTGGGAGGGATCGGGATAGGGCGCCGACGCGATCCGCGCCACTCCGACCACCTGCTTTTCCGCTCCCGAGTGATAGATGAACGCCTGATCGCCGCTCTTCATGGCCCGGAGATGGAGGAGCGCAAGGTTGTTGCGCACTCCGTCCCAGGTGGCGCGGCCGACCTTTTCCAGTTGCTGGTACGAATAGGAGGTGGGTTCGGTCTTGAGCAGCCAGTGGCCGGGCATCGCGATCAGCCCTGCTTCGGCGGGCCGGGCGCGTCGCGCCGCTCGACTTCCGCCACGCCTTTCACCCGGCGGATCGCCTTCATCACCTTGGCCAGATGCGGGAGGTTGTCCACCTCGACGAAGACCCGGCCGAACATGGTCCCATCCTTCGAATTGATGTCGGCCGCCTTGATGTTGGTGCCGGTCTGGCTGATGGCCTCCATCAGGTCGGCGTAGAGGCCGCGGCGGTCTTCCCCGTTGACCTCGAGGCCGACGGTGAACGCCTCCCCTTCCACTTCCTTCCAGTCGATCTCGACCCGCCGGCCGTCGTCGTTCAGCGTGAGCAGATTGGGACAGTCGACCCGGTGGATCGAGACCCCCCTTCCCTGCGTCACGTACCCCACGACGGAATCACCGGGCACCGGCTGGCAGCACTGGGCATAGCGGACCATGAGGCCATCGACGCCCTGGATCTTGATGCCGCGCCCGAGCCGCAGCCGGTCGAGCACCCGGCCGAGCACTCCCGGCTTGGGTTCCTGCAGGGCATCCTGCGGCAGGTCGGGGAAGAGCGCCTTCATGACCTGACCGATCGCGAGATCTCCCCTGCCTACGGCGATCTCGAGACCCGCCGCATCGGCCAGCCCGAGACTCTGGGCCGACTGGTTGACCTGCTCGTCATCCGGCAATTCGAGCCGCCGGCGCTTGAGTTCGCGGGTCAGGATTTCCTTGCCGAGGGTACGGCTGGTCTGTTCTTCCTCGTGGCGGATCCACTGCTTGATCTTGTGCCGGGCACGGGCCGTCCGGACGTGGCTCAGCCAGTCCCGGCTGGGCCGGGCATTGGGGCCCGTGAGAATCTCGACCGTATCGCCGTTGCGCAGCTCGCGATGGAGCGGCGCGATGCGCCCGTTGATCCGGGCTCCCTGGCAGCGGAGGCCGACTTCCGTGTGCACGATGAACGCCAGATCGATCGGCGTGGCCCCGCGCGGCAGCCGCTTCACATCCCCGCGAGGCGTGAAGACGAAGATTTCGTCCTGGTACAGGTCGACCTTGAGGAATTCGAGGAATTCCTCGGGCGTATGGGCGTCCTGCTGCAGCTCCAGCAGCTGCCGGAACCAGGTGAAGTGCTGGTCCAGCTCGTCGGGTTTGCCTTCCGACTTGTACAGCCAGTGCGCCGCGATGCCGAATTCGGCGGTGCGGTGCATCTCGAGCGTCCGCATCTGGACCTCGAACAACTGGCCCCCGGGGCCGAAGATCGTGGTGTGCAGCGACTGATAGGCGTTCGACTTGGGGCTGGCGATGTAGTCCTTGAACCGCTCCTGGATCGGGGTCCAGTTGTGGTGGATGATGCCGAGCACGTGGTAGCAGTCGGGCACCGTCTTGAGCAGCACCCGGATGGCCATCAGGTCGTAGATCTCCTCGAACGGCTTCTGGCGGCGCTTCATCTTCTGCCAGATCGACCAGAGGTGCTTGGGCCGGCCAGTCAGTTCGAACCACTCGATGCCGGCCCGCTTGAGCTCGTATTCAAGCGGCGTGCGCAGCCGCATGATGAGCTGCTCCCGCTCGGCCCGGCGGCTGGCCACCGTCTTGACCAGCGCGGCGTACTCTTCCGGCTCGAGGAACTTGAAGGCGAGGTCTTCCAGCTCCGCCTTGATCCCGGCCATGCCGAAGCGGTGGGCCAGCGGGGCATAGATCTCCCGCGTCTCGGTCGCGATCCGGCGGCGCTTCTCGGCCGCGAGATGCTCGAGAGTGCGCATGTTGTGCAGCCGGTCGGCCAGCTTGATGATGATGACCCGGGCGTCCCGCGCCACGGACAGCAGCAGCTTGCGGTAGTTCTCGACCTGCTCCTCGGCCGAGGAGCGGAAGGTGAGCGAGGAGATCTTGGTCAGGCCGTCGACGATGCCGGCCACTTCGGGGCCGAACTCGCGGCTGATGTCCTCGGCCCGGACCTGGGAATCCTCCACCACATCGTGGAGCAGCGCGGCCACGATCGAGGTGGTATCCGGCAGCTGCTCCACCAGGGTGCTGGCCACCGCGATGCTGTGGGTGATGAAATCTTCGCCCGACTTGCGCTTCTGCCCCTGGTGTGCCTGCGCGCTGAAGCGGAGCGCCTTGTCGATCTGCTCGAGGTCGAGCCGGTCGGCGAAGCGTCCCAGCAGCGCCCGGAACTCGGGCGCCACGTCGGGCAGGGTACCGGTCACAGCAGACCGGCCGCGGCGAAGCTCAAGAATCGATCTCCCCCAACAATGACGTGGTCATAGACGGGCACGTCCAGCAGGCGCCCCGCTTCGGTCAACTGGCGTGTCACCGCGCGATCTTCCGGCGAAGGGGAAGGATCTCCGCTCGGATGGTTGTGCACCACGATGATGCCCGCCGCCGCTTCCGCGATCGCGGCCCGGAACACCTCGCGGGGATGCACCAGCGAACTGTTCAGCAGCCCCCGGGTGACCAGCACCTGGCGCCGGACCTGACTCTGGCTGTCCAGGACGAGCAGATGGAACTCCTCGACCTCGAGGTCCCGGAGCCGGTGCCCAAGGAGCCGGACCACATCCTCCGGTTCCCGGATCCTCGGCAGAACGGGACGGGATTCGGCCATCAGCCGGGCCGCCAGCTCGAACGCCGCGACCAGCCGCGCCGCCTTCGCCGGGCCGACGCCGCGGGTTCTGAGCAATTCGGGACGAGGCCGGGCCGCCAGGGTTCGGAGCGAGCCCCCGGCAGAGTCCAGCAAGCTCGACGCCAGATCGGTGACCGGGAGTGCCCTGCCCCCGGTCTCTAGGAGGATGGCGAGAAGTTCGGCGGGCGTCAACGAATCAGGGCCGAGGGCCCAGAGGCGCTCCCTCGGCCGGTGTGCCTGTGGAGGGGAAATGCGGGTGCCGGTCATCCGGCCAAGGTAGCGGCGACCGGCCAGGGGACGGGTGGCCGAAATGAAAGCGGGAACATCCTGGCGACGCGGCAGAACGCAGCCGGGGACAAGAAAAAGCCCCCCTGCGCGACGCGCAGGAGGGCCATTGGTGATCTTCGGCGTGAATCTCCCGTCAGCTCCCTGCCCCGTGGCACTTCTTGTACTTCTTCCCCGAACCGCAGGGGCAGGGATCATTGCGGCCCACCGGGGCCGCGCCACCTGGCGGCAGCATCGGCGCCCGCGCGCCGGGCAGCTTCACGTCCGGCCGAGGCCGCGGCGGCGACGGAGCATCCATGGCCGCCCCGGGCATGAGATCACTGGAGCCGCCGGCTTCGGGCGCCGGCGGAGGCGGGGGACGACGTGGCGGCGGGGCCGGGGCGCGGGGCGGCTCCGCCGACACCTGGATTTTGAGAAACCGGTCGGCAAAGGTGGAATGCACATCCCGCATGAGATCCATGAACGTCTCGTAGGCCTCACGCTTGTACTCCACCAGCGGATCCCGCTGCCCATGGGCCCGGTAGTGGATGGCATTGCGGAGTACATCGAGATCGTAGAGATGGTCCTTCCACTTGTCGTCGAGCACGCCGAGCATGATGTTGCTCAGCACCTGCTCGTAGACCTCCGGCACCCCGATCGTCCTGGCGAACTCCTCGAGATACTCCCGCTTGCGGCGGAAGGCCTCGTGTCCGGCCGCCCGAACTGCTTCGTGGATCTTCTCCGCATCGGGCGTCGCGGTGGCGTCGAGGACCGGTTCCGCCTGCACCAGGTACTGCAGCAGCAGCGCGGCATGGAGCGCCGGGCGATCGTACTCCTGCGGCGATCTCGCGTCGGCCAGCTGGGTGTCGACCAGCTGCTTGAGTGCGCTGTCGAGCATCCCCAGCCCCTTGGCCGTGAGTTCCTCCCCCTTGTCGAGGGCGAACTTGCGCAGCGAGTAGACCACATCGCGCTGCTGATTCATCACGTCATCGTACTCGAGCAGCCGCTTGCGGGCCTGGAAATTCTGCAGTTCCACCCGCTTCTGGGCCTGGCCGATGTTCCGGGTGACCAGCGGGTGGCTGATGACATCGCCTTCCTGGTGGCCTGCCATGTCCATCAGCCTGGCGATGCGGTCGGACCCGAACAGCCGCATCAGGTCGTCTTCGAGCGAGAGGAAAAAGACCGTCTGGCCCGGATCGCCCTGGCGGCCGGAGCGGCCCCGCAGCTGGCGGTCGATGCGGCGCGATTCGTGGCGTTCGGTGCCGATGATCTGGAGCCCCGCTTCCGGCGCCGTGAGATCCAGCTCCTTGCCCAGTTTGATGTCGGTCCCGCGACCGGCCATGTTGGTCGCGATCGTGATCGCGCGCTGCTGCCCCGCGCCGGCGACAATCTCGGCCTCCCGCTGGTGATACTTGGCGTTGAGCACCTCGTGCCGCAGGCCGCGCCGTTTCAACTGGCGCGAGAGCGACTCCGACACATCGACCGTCACCGTGCCGATGAGGACCGGCAGGCCCAGCCCGTGGAGCCGCTCCACCTCGTCCGCGATCGCCCCGTACTTTTCCTTCCGGGTCTTGTAGATCCGGTCGTCCAGATCTCTCCGGGCGATCGGCTTATTCGTCGGAATGACCACGACCTCGAGACCGTAGATGTCGTAGAACTCCTGTTCCTCGGTCTCGGCGGTGCCGGTCATGCCGGCGAGCTTGTCGTACATCCGGAAGTAGTTCTGGATGGTGATCGTGGCCAGCGTCTGGGTTTCACCCTTGACCTGGACGCCTTCCTTGGCCTCGACCGCCTGGTGCAGCCCGTCCGCCCAGCGGCGCCCGGACATGATCCGCCCCGTGAACTCATCCACGATGACGACCTGGCCGTCCTGGACCAGGTAATCCACTTCCTTCTCGTACAGCGCGTGGGCCTGGAGCAGCTTGTGGATGATGTGCAGTTTTTCGCTCTTCACCGCGTACTCCGCCTCGAGCTCGCGCCGCGCCGCGAGCCGCGCGGCGGGATCGAGGGCCGGATCGCGCTCGATCCGGAGAAAGGCCTCCGAGATATCCGGCACCAGAAAGAGTTCCGGATCCTGCGGTGACATGGCCGCCGAACCGCGATCGGTGAGGTGGACGCTGTGCCCCTTCTCGTCCATCACGAAGAACAGCGGCTCCTCGAATTCCCGGAGCTGCTGCTGGCGCGTCGGCAGCTTGCGGTCCGCGATGATGTCCAGCTCCACGCGCTGCACCGCCTGCTTGACGCCGGACTCGTTCAGGATCTTGAGCAGCCGCCTGTTCTTGGGCATGCCGAGCTGCGCCAGGTAGAGCTTCTGGGCAGCCTGGGGCATGGTCTTGGGATCCGCCACCAGCGGCTCGGCCTCGGCGAGCGCGGTGTTGACGACGGCGGTCTGCTTGCGCACCAGCTCGGCGACCTGGCGATTGAATTCGGCGTACTTGTCGTCTCCGTCGTTGCCGACGGGACCCGAGATGATCAGCGGCGTCCGTGCCTCGTCGATCAGGATGGAGTCGACTTCGTCGATGATGGCGTACGCGTGCACGCCCTGAACGCGGTGATCCAGGGTGAACACCATGTTGTCGCGGAGGTAGTCGAAGCCGAATTCGTTGTTGGTGCCGTAGGTGATGTCTGCATGGTACGCCGCGCGGCGCTCGGGCGAGGAGGGCTCGGTGTCGTCCAGGCAGGCCACCGTGAGGCCCAGCCACGTGTACACGTGCCCCATCCACTGCGAATCGCGCCGGGCCAGGTAGTTGTTCACCGTGACGAGATGGGCGCCCCGACCGGCCAGGGCGTTGAGATACAGCGGCAGGGTGGCCACCAGCGTCTTGCCCTCGCCGGTGGCCATTTCGGCGATCTTGCCCTGATGCAGCACGATGCCGCCGATGAGCTGCACGTCGTACGGCACCATGTCCCACGTCAGCTCGTGCCCCGTGACCATCACCGTGCTCCCCACCAGGCGGCGGCAGGCTTCGCGCACGGTGGCAAAGGCCTCGGGCAACAGTTCGTCGAGGCCCTCGGCCAGCTGCTTCTTGTACATGGTCTCGAGGTCGTTGGCCCGGTCCTCGAGGCGATCGCGCTCCTCGGGATCGGGACAGCCGTGCTTGGCGACCCGGACTTCCTCGAGTTCCTTGAGGGTGGCGCCGGTCAGTTCCAGCAGCCGCGCCCGGAACTTCGGGGTCTGGGCCCGGATCTCGTCGTCGGAGAGTCCCTTCAACCGCTCCTCGTGCCGGTGAATCTCGGCGACGATGGGGCGGATTTTCTTCATTTCACGGTCGAACCGCGTCCCCAGGATCGCGGCAATCACTTTGTTGATCATTCCCCGGTCTTTCGATACAGCCCGCGCCGGGCGATGTAGTCAGCCACCGCGTCGGGCACCCAATAACGAATCGATTTGCCTGTCTCTACCCGCCGCCGGATCTCGGTGGCCGAGATGTCCAGCGCCGGCACTGCCACGGTGCGACTCACCAGCGGATGCGCCGCTGCCGCCGTGCCCGCCCGCCCGAACGCCACAATCTCCGCCAGCCCCGGCAGGGCCGAGGCCTCGCGCCACTTGGGCAGGTCCCGGGCGGCGTCGGCTCCCACCAGCAGTACAAACCGGCGGCCCGGTTCCCGCCGCTGCAGCGCGCGCAGGGTATCCACGGTGTAACTCGGACCCGGGCGCTCCACTTCGGCTTTCTCGACCGCCAGTCCCGTGGCGCCAGCGATGGCCAGCGCCACCATGGCGGTCCGATCTTCGGCCGAGGCCCCGTGCTGACCCACCTTGAACGGCTGCTCGGCCGCCGGCATCAGCCTCAGCTCCTGCAGCGCGAGCTCTTCCAGCAGCACCCGGGCGGCCAGCAGGTGCCCGTGATGCACCGGATCGAACGAGCCGCCCAGCAATCCGATCATCTGCTCAGGAGGGGCCGGGTCCCTGGAGGGGGCAGGCTTCGGCCACTCCCGGTGCGTTGGGATGAAACCGCCGCAGATAGCCGCAGGTTTCCCGCACATCCTCCGCATAGCCGAGCTTCTGATACGCCGAAATCAGCTTGAGCAGCGCCTCCGGAGCGATTTCCGCCCTCGGGTAGGTGGCCACGACATCCTTGAGATACAGGATGGCCGAGTCATACGCCTTGAGTCGGTAGTAGTAGAGCGCGGCGCGATACTGCTTGTAGGCAAACCGGCCCTGCAGGTACTCGATCTGCACCCGGGCACGCGCCGCGGCGTCGGACGCCGGATAGCGGTTGACCAGCTCCTGGTAGGTCGACAGCGCCGTCTGGGCGTAGGTCGGATCCAGCTCGGGCTTGCGCCAGAGCTCCGCATATGAGTCGCCCGCCCGGAGCAGCCCCAGTGGAGCAAGCACGTCGTTCGGCGTCTCGTCGGACACCCGCCGGAACTCGCGGCTGGCGGCCAGCTGGTCGCCCCGCGCCAGGTACGATTCGCCGAGGTAGAACCGCGCCTGCACGGTCCGCGAATCGCCGGGGGGAAATTCCAGCGCCAGCCGCTCGAGGGTGGTCGAGACCCGGGCCCACTGGCCCAGCCGGACGCTCTGCATGGTGGCCCGCCACAGGCTGTCGACCTGGCGCGCGGGGGCCTCGAGGTTGATCGCCTCGGGCTCCACGGTGCTGGTCGGCTTGCGGTGGTGACAGGCGGCCGCGAGCAGCAGCAACGCCGGCAGCAGAATCCGCTTCATGGTTTCGGCGCCACGGTCGTGTCGGCGGGCTGCGCCGATCCGATCGCCGCCAGCCGCGCCCGCGCGGCCAATCCCAGCGAGTCGGCCACCGAGTCCGCGCCGATCACCCGCTGGTACGCGATGGCCGCAGCCACCAGGTCTCCACCCGCTTCCCGGGCCTCGCCCAGGCCGAGCAGCGCACGCCGCCCGCTCGGCGAAGTCGAATCCAGTGCCGCGGCGCTTTCGAACCACTGCGCCGCGGGGTCGTTCTTCTTGAGTGACAAGGCCTCTTCTCCCAGCTGCAAGGCACATCCCACGAGTCCGTTCACGGCGCGATTCCGCGCCCCATTGTCCTGGACCCGGCGCACCGCCGTGCGGAACACGGCGGCACCCTCTTCACAGTTCGTGGTGGTCCGCAGGGCGGCACCATACGCCAGCAGCAGCGTATCCACCGAGCCGCCATCCCGAGCCGATGCCAGCGCTGCCGGCATCAGGGCGACGACCTCCACCGGATCGAGCTTGCCGGCCCGGATCAGGCTCAGCGCCACCCGTCCACTCGCGCGGTCGGGCGCCAGGGTGCGGAGTCCACCGAGCGAGAGCCTGAGCGCCACGGTATCCGCGGTGCGCTCCGCTTCGCGCGCCACCAGGACCAGGCCGGTTGCGGCCTCGTCGGTACGCGTGTGGTCGAGCAGGGCCAGCCGCTGAAAGGCATCCGCCGACTCCCGGAGCGCGGGGACGTGCAGCGCCGCGAGCGCCAGCTTCCCCTCCAGATTGGCCGTCGGCCCCGCCTTCACTCCGGCACGGTACTCGGCCAGGGCGTCGGCGTAGCTCCCCTTGGCGTAGGCCGCATCACCGAGCCGTTCGTGGTCGGTGGCCGCCCGGAAACAGGCGGAAACGAGCAGGACCAGCGCCAGGGCCCGTCCGTTCACGACTCGGCCCGCTCCAGCATGCCGAGGTACGCTTCGATGCGGGCGTTGCTGGGCCGCTCGGCCAGGCATTCCTTCCAGACCGCCTCCGCGCCCGCCGCGTCGCCCGACAGGTAGCGGGCCAGGCCGAGCGCGGCGAGTGCGTCCACGAAATTGGGGCGGTCGGCCACCACGCGTTCCAGCTCCTCGCGCGCCGCGAGCGTCCGGCCCTCTTCGAGCATCAGCCGCGCCATCCGGTACCGCAGGTCGGCGAACGTCGGGGCCATCTCGGTGGCCCGGCGATACTGCTCGATCGCCTCCGTCAGGTGCCCCACCTCGGCGTACGCCTCCGCCAGGTCCGCGTGGCGGTTGGCGAGCTGGGCCACGATGTGCGCCGGCAGCCCCGAGTCCGAGGGCTGGTTGCACATGGCGGCCTGGCGGAACGCCTCCTCCCCTTCGTCCGACCGTCCCAGCTCACTCAGCATCAGCCCACGGTGAATGTGGGCCTCGATGTAGCGCGGGTTCAGCCGCAGCGCGTCCTCGAAATGCCCGAGCGCCTGTTCCGGCCGACCCAGCAAGGCGTGGCAGAGGCCCAGCAGATGCTCGACATCGGCGAACGGCCGGCCGTCCCGCCGGACTTCTTCGAGCAGGTGGATGGCGCCATAGTAGTCCTGCAGGGCAAACCGCTCCCGTGCCCGGTCGATCAGATGATGACCGCTCACCCGCATATGACGCATGGCGACCTCCTCTCGGTACGGGATCCGGCCCGGTGCTAGACCCGGACGACGTCCCGGAAATACGCAATCGTGCGCTCGAGTCCCTCTTCGAGCTGCACTGCTGGCTCCCAGCCGAGGACCTGGCGCGCCACCGTGATATCGGGCTGGCGGACCTTGGGATCGTCGGTGGGCAGGGGCCGGGACTCGATCTGCGACCTGGAACCGGTGAGTCGCAGCACCATCTCGGCCAGCTGGCGCACCGTGAATTCGTTCGGGTTGCCCACGTTGGTCGGCTCGGGTCGCCCGCTCAGGAACAGCCGCATGATGCCGTCGATCAGGTCGGACACATAGCAGAAGGACCGCGTCTGCGAACCGTCCCCGAACATGGTGAGGGGTTCCCCGCGCAGGGCCTGCACGATGAAGCTCGAAACGACCCGGCCATCCGCCGGTCGCATTCTCGGCCCGTAGGTGTTGAAGATGCGGACAATCCGGGTGTCCACCCCGTGGTGGCGATGGTAGGCCATCGTCATCGCTTCTCCGAACCGCTTGGCCTCATCATAGACGCCCCGCGGGCCCACCGGATTGACGTGGCCCCAGTACGACTCGGTCTGGGGGTGCACCTGCGGGTCGCCGTACACCTCCGACGTCGAGGCCAGGAAGAACCGGGCCCCCTTGGCCTTGGCCAGCCCCAGCGCCTTGTGGGTGCCGAGGGATCCGACCTTGAGGGTCTGGATCGGCAGTTCCAGGTAGTCGATCGGGCTCGCGGGCGAGGCGAAGTGCAGCACGCCCTCCAGCGGTCCCTCGACGTACATGAACTCGGTGACGTCCTGCTGGATGAAGTGGAAGCGCGGATGCCCGGCCAGGTGGGCCAGGTTGTCCGGGGTCCCGGTCAGGAAGTTGTCCATCCCGATCACGGAATGCCCGTCCGCGAGAAAACGGTCGACCAGGTGGGAGCCGAGGAACCCGGCGGCGCCGGTAATGAGGACTCTCACGCGCTGCGCCGCCCGATGCCGTGGTACTCGAACCCCTGTGACGTCATGCGGGCGGGCTCGAAAAGATTGCGCCCGTCAATCACCACCGGTCGCGCGAGCAGCGTCTTGATCCGCGCAAAGTCCGGATTGCGATAGACGAGCCACTCCGTGACGATTACCAGCGCGTGCGCCCCGTGCAGCGCGCTGTACGGGTCGGCCGCGTACACCACGCGGTCGCCGAAGACCGCCCGGGCGGACTCGATGGCCTTGGGATCGTGGGCCTGCACCCTGGCCCCGGCGTGGAGCAATCCCTCAATCAGCTCGATGGACGGGCTTTCCCGCATGTCGTCGGTTTCCGCCTTGAAGGCGAGGCCCCACACGGCCACGGTCTTGTCCCGGAGGGAGCCGAGCACCTTCTCCGTCTTGCGGAGCAGGACCTTCTTCTGCCGCTCGTTTACCCGCTCGACCGCATCGAGCAGGTCGAATTCCATCGACAGGTCGCGCGCGGTGCGGATGAACGCCTTCACGTCCTTGGGAAAGCAGGAACCGCCGTACCCCGGCCCCGGGAAGAGAAAGGCCGATCCGATCCGCCGGTCGGTGCCGATGCCCCGGCGCACGTCCTGGACGTCGGCGCCCACCCGTTCGCAGAAATCGGCCACCTGGTTCATGAACGAAATGCGCGTTGCCAGCATCGCGTTGGCGGCGTACTTGGTCACCTCCGCCGAGGGGATGTCCATGAACAGGATCGGATTGCCGGTCCTGACGAACGGCGCATACAGTTCTCCCAGCGCCTCACGGGCCGCCTCGGAATCCACCCCCACCACGACGCGGTCGGGCTTCATGAAGTCCTCGATCGCGGCTCCTTCCTTGAGGAATTCCGGATTGGAGCAGACGTAGAAGGGCAGCGAGGTTTCGGAGGCGATCGCCGCGCGGACCTTTTCGGCCGTGCCGACCGGGACGGTGGACTTGGTGATGACCACCTTCGAATCGGTCATGTGGCGGCCGATGGTGCGGGCGACCGAGATCACGTGCTGCAGATCCGCGGAGCCATCTTCGCCCGGCGGAGTTCCCACGGCGATGAACACCACCCTCGCCGCCGCGACGGCCGCCCCGATGTCGGTGGTGAAGCTGAGCCGCCCCTCCGCCTGGTTCTGCCGGATCATCGGCTCGAGGCCGGGCTCGTAGATCGGCACATCGTTAGTCTTGAGCCGCTCGATTTTGGCCGCATCCACATCGGCGCAGACGACGTCGTTGCCGGTTTCCGCCAGGCAGGCCCCTGCCACGAGGCCCACGTATCCGCTGCCGAGGATGGCGACTTTCACGCGGCACCTCGAGGCAGGACGTGACGGGTATCGACCACGGCCTTGGCCGCGCGGCGCACCATCCCGTAATCCACGCCGCTGTGGTCCGTCACGATCACCACGCAATCGGCGCTCGTGATCGCCGCCTCGGTGAGCGGCACCGACGCCATGCGGTGCTCCCCCTCCACGAATTGCGCCACATGCGGGTCGTGGTAGCTCACCGATGCGCCCTGCTGCTCGAGCAGGCGGATGATGTCGAAGGCGGGGCTCTCCCGGACGTCATCGATATCCTTCTTGTACGCCACGCCAAGCATCAGGATCTTGGCTCCCTTCACGGCGCGGCCCAGGTCGTTCAGCGCGTCGGCCACCTTGCGCACCCAGAACACCGGCATCTCGGTGTTGACTTCCCCGGCCAGGTCGATGAACCGCGTCTTGTAGTTGAGCCCGCGCATCTTCCAGGCGAGATAGTGCGGGTCGATCGGGATGCAGTGCCCGCCCAGACCCGGTCCCGGCAGAAATTTCATGAAGCCGAACGGCTTGGTGGCCGCCGCCTCGATCACCTCCCAGACGTCCACCCCCAGCTTGTCACAGACAATGGCCATTTCGTTGACCAGGCCGATGTTGACGGAGCGGAAGGTGTTCTCCAGCAGCTTGACGAGTTCCGCCGCCTCGGTGGTGGACACCGGCACCAGCGTCTCGATGGCGGGCTGGTAGAGCGCACAGGCCACCCGGGCACAGGCGGTCGTGATGCCGCCCACGACCTTCGGGGTATTCCGGGTGCCGTATTTCGGATTGCCCGGATCGACCCGCTCGGGGCTGAACGCGAGGAAAAAGTCCTCTCCGACGGCGAGACCGGTGCCTTCGAGGGCAGGCAGCATGACTTCCCGGGTGGTGCCGGGATAGGTGGTGCTCTCGAGAATGATCGCCTGGCCCTTCCTGAGCGTGCGCCGGACGGCCTCCGTGGCCGCCACGATGTAGCTCATGTCGGGATCCTTGAATTTCGACAGCGGCGTCGGGACGCAGATGGAGATCGCATCCGGGTCGGCCAGCCTGGCCGGATCCGTCGTGGCGGTGAAGCGCCCCGACTTGACCGCGGCCGCCACCTGGGCGTCGGTGATGTCCTTGATGTGGGATTTGCCCGAGTTGAGCAGGTCCACCACCCGCTTGCTCACATCGTAGCCCAGCACCTTGTATCCCGCGTGCACCAGCTCGATGGCCAGCGGCAGTCCGACATAGCCCAGGCCGATGATGCCGAAGAGGGCGTTGCGGGCTTCGGCCTTCTTGAGAAGGTCCTGCTCGAAAGTCATCGGGATTCCCTTCAGGCGTAGAACCGGTTGACGGTATCGATCACGCTGTCCTGCTGGACAGCGGTCAGTTCGGGATAGACGGGGAGGGACAGCACTTCGCCGGCGGCCTTCTCGGACACCGGCATGCTGCCGGGCTTGTACCCCAGGTAGCTGAAGCACGGCTGCAGGTGCAGCGGCAGCGGGTAATAGATCGCGCTCCCGATCCCGGATTCCTTGAGGTGCGCCTGGAGCGCATCGCGCTTCGGCGCCCGGATGGTGTACTGGTTGTAGATATGCTCGTTCGCCGCATCGGTGACGGGCGGCCGCACCGCGCTCCCCTGGAACGCGGCCGTGTAGCGTGCGGCGTTCCGGCGCCGGGCCTCGCTCCAGGCCGCGAGGTGGGGCAGCTTGGCGAGCAGCACCGCGGCCTGCAGCGTATCGAGCCGGCTGTTGAGACCGACGTCGTCGTGGTAGTACTGCTTGGTGCCACCGTGGAGGCGCTCGGTGCGCAGACGGGCCGCCACCTTCTCGTCCTGCGTCACGATCATCCCGCCATCGCCCCAGCCGCCGAGATTCTTGCTGGGGAAGAACGACAGGGTACCGCAGGTGCCCAGTTCACCGCTCATCGCCCACCGGCCGTCCACCTTGCGCCGCGCCCCGATGGACTGTGCCGCATCCTCGATGACCGCCAGGTTGTGCTTGCGGGCAATCGGCAGGATCCGCTCCAGCGCGGCCATCTGGCCGAACAGATGCACCGGAATGATGGCCCGGGTGCGGGGCGTGATGGCCGCTTCGATGGCCGCGGGATCGATGTTGAAGCTGTCCGCCTCGATGTCGACGAAGACCGGCCGCCCGCCCGCGTTATGGACCGCCCCGGCCGTGGCGAAGAAGGTGAACGGCGTGGTGATCACCTCGTCTCCGGGCCTGAGCCCAAGGGCGCGGAGCGGCAGCAGCAGCGCGTCGGTGCCGCTGGCGCATCCCACCGCAAACCGGGTGGCGGACGCCCGCGCCACGGCTTCTTCGAGCGCCGGGACCTCGGCGCCCATGATGAACGCCTGGCGATCGACGACCGAGGCCACGGCCCTGAGTACTTCCTCGCGGATCGACTGGTGCTGGGCCACCAGGTCGAGCATGGGAACCTTCACGGCCGGCCTCGACAGGTTGGGGAACTCGGTCTGCTAATGAAAGCGCCCGCCCCCAGCGGGCACGGGCGCCACGGCTCAAGAGAAGCCGGAAAGCTAGTCGCGTGACTTGGGTGGGTCAATCAGCGTAAGCTCCTTTCCCACTTCACGATAGCCCGCCCCGCAGACCCCGCAGCGGGCCTCGCCCGCCGCCACCGTCAGCCGCTCTCCGCACTGGCACATCCAGCCGATCTGATGGGCCGGAGAGCCGACCACCAGTGCGAACGGAAGCACGTCCCGGGTGACGACGGCGCCGGCTCCGATGAACGAGTACGTCCCCAGCGTCACTCCGCAGACGATGGTGGCGTTGGCGCCGATCGTGGCTCCCCGGCCGACTTTGGTTTCCCGGTACTCATGCTTCCGGGACACGTGACTGCGCGGATTCATCACGTTGGTGAAGACACAACTCGGGCCGCAGAAGACGTCGTCCTCCAGCTGCACCCCTTCGTAGATCGAGACGTTGTTCTGCACCTTCACGTTGCTGCCCAGCCGGGTGCGGGGCATCACCACCACGTTTTGCCCCAGGTTGCATTGCGGGCCGATTACGGCCCCGGACATGATGTGGCAGAAATGCCAGATCTTCGTGCCGGCGCCGATCACCGCTCCGTCGTCGATGTAGCTGGACTCGTGCGCGAAATAGTCGGTCATGTGAGATGGCTCAACCGGCTCCCTGGCCGGCCTCGAGGTGCGATTCGGTCGTGCCGTCGGGGCGGATCAGCTTGACCTCGGTTTCCAGCCGGACCCCGAAACGGGCCGCCACACCGGCCTGCACCTCGGCGATGGCCCGGCGCACGTCGGCAGCCGTCGCTCCGCCGGTGTTGACGATGTAGTTGGCATGCAGCGTCGAGACCTCCGCCCCGCCGGCGCGATACCCCTTGAGGCCCGCCGCCTCGATCAGCCGTCCTGCCGTCATCGGCCGGCCATCAGGACCCGCCGGCGACTTCGCCGGATTCTGAAACACGCTGCCGCAGCAGGGGCGGTTGAACGGAGTCCCTTCCTGACGCCAGCGGAACAGATCATTGACCTCTTCGGTCAGCCGGGTGGGCTGCTCGGCCGTCAAATGCACCTCGGTCTCCAGGACCACGGCTCCCTCCAGCCCGCTCCGGCGGTAGGCGAAGGCGATCTCGTGGCGGGGGCGCACCTCGACCGAGCCGGAGGGCAGCGCGAGCGTCACGCTGCGGACCACGTCGGACCAGCTGGCACCATGGCAACCGGCATTCATGAACACGCCGCCGCCGACGGTGCCGGGCACACCCACCATCTTGTGCAGCCCCGACCATCCCCCTTCGGCGGTCTTGCGCGCCGCCAGCGGCGCAGGAAGTCCGGCCCCGAGACGCCAGACGGCGCCGTCGGATTGAACCCGGTCGATACCCTTCCCCATGCGGAGGACCAGTGCGTCGACGCCGGCGTCGGGCAGCAGGACGTTGGAGCCGAGTCCGAGGACCAGCCAGCGGACGCCGGCGTCCGTCGCGACGGTGAGCGCGGCTGCCACATCCTCTGCGTCGGCGGCGAGCAGGACCGTGGCCGGCCCGCCGATCCGGTAGGTGGAAAAGCGGCTCAGCAGTTCCTGCTGTCGGACCTCACCCCGGACCCGGCCCTCGAGCCGGGAGATGAATCCGGGATCGCGCGCGTTCAATGGACTTCTTCCCCCTGGAACTGACGGCTCAACTCATGCCACTCCTGCAGCGAACGCACGCTCCCCACCCGGCTCCGGAGTGCGATGATCGCATCACAGGCGGCCGACGCGGCCGACAGCGTGGTGGTGTACGGCACCCGGTGCTGCAGCGCCGCCTGGCGGATGGCGTAGTCGTCCTGCTGAGTGAGCTTGCCCAGCGGCGTGTTGATCAGCAACTGGATTTCGCCCGAGAGCAGGAGGTCGATCGCGTTGGGCCGCCCCTCGTAGACTTTGAGGACCCGGCGGCACGGAATCCCCCGGCTGCGGAGGTGCCGCGCGGTGCCTTCGGTGGCGAGCACCTCGAAGCCCATTTCGTGCAGCCGCCGGACGATCGGCACGGCATTGGCCTTGTCGTGGTCGTTCACCGTGGCGAACACCTTGCCCTGGAGCGGCAGGGCGCCATCCGCGCTGATCTGCGCCTTCGCAAACGCCATTCCGAAGGAATCGGCGATCCCCATGACCTCACCGGTCGATTTCATCTCGGGCCCGAGCACAAGATCGACGCCGGGGAACTTGCTGAACGGGAAGACCGCTTCCTTCACGGCAACGTAGGGGTGCGCAGGGTCATCCTGCAGCCCCAGCTCTTCGAGGGTCCGGCCCACCATCACCGCGGCGGCCATGCTGGCCAGCGGCACCCCGGTCGTCTTGGCGACGAACGGGATGGTCCGGGAGCCGCGGGGATTGACCTCGAGGACGTAGACGACCCGGTTTTTGATGGCGTACTGCACGTTGATAAGGCCGACCACCCCCAGGCGCAGGGCGAAATCGCGGGTATGCCGCTTCATCTGTTCGACCAGTTCGTCGTCGATCAGGTAGGGCGGGAGCACGCAGGCCGAATCGCCGGAATGAATGCCGGCATCCTCGATATGCTGCATGACCCCGCCGATCACGCAGTGTTTGCCGTCGCAGATGGCATCCACGTCCGCCTCGAAGGCATCCTCGAGGAAGCGGTCGATCAGCACGGGGTGTCCGGGCGCGACGCGCACGGCACGGAGGAAGTACTCGGTCAGCGCCTCATCGTCGTACACGATCTGCATGCCGCGTCCCCCCAGGACGTACGAGGGGCGCACCAGCACCGGATAACCGATCCTCTTGGAGACGGCCAGGGCCTCCTCGAGCTCCATGGCGGTACCCGAGGGCGGCTGGCTGACCTCGAGCTCGCGCGCCAGTTCCTCGAAGCGCTTGCGATCCTCGGCGGCATCGATGGCATCGCTCGTCGTGCCGAGAATGCGGACGCCGGCCTTCTCCAGCCCCTTGGCCAGCTTGAGCGGCGTCTGTCCGCCCAGCTGCACCACCACGCCGATCGGCTGCTCGACGTGCACGATCTCGAGTACATCCTCCAGCGTGAGCGGCTCGAAGTAGAGCGCGTCGGAGATGTCGAAGTCGGTGGAGACCGTCTCGGGATTGCAGTTGACCATGATGGTGCGGTAGCCCAGCTCCCGGAAAGAGAGCGCCGCCCGCACGCAGCAGTAGTCGAACTCCACGCCTTGCCCGATGCGGTTGGGGCCGCTGCCCAGGATCATTACCGATTCGCGCGGGCTCCGGCTGACCTCCGACTCCTCGTCGTAGCTGGAGTACAGGTACGGCGTGGCCGAGGGAAACTCGCCCGCGCAGGTGTCCACGGTCTTGTACGCCGGCCGAATGCCGAGCCGGTGACGCAGCTCGCGGATCTCGCTGTCCTTCTGGCCCCGGAGGTCGGCCAGCTGCCGGTCGGAGAAGCCCATCCGCTTCATCCGGTGGAGGGCGCTGGCCCGGCTCCGGTCGTCGCTCTCCGACTGGCTGGCCCACTCCCGCTCCGCCTGCACCAGCTCGGACAGCTGGCCCACGAACCAGGGATCGATGCCCGTGAGGCCGGCGATCTCGCTCACGGAGAGACCCATGAGCAGGGCACGCTTGACCTGGAAGATCCGCTCCGGCGTGGGATTCCGGACCGCGCCCCGCAGCGTCTCGATGGTGCTGTCGGTGAGCCGGTCGTCCTGCGGTGTCGCGGCCAGGGCCCAGCCGGGGCGGTCCGTCTCGAGGGCGCGGAGCGCCTTCTGGAACGCTTCCTTGAAGGTCCGCCCGATGGCCATCGACTCCCCCACCGACTTCATCTGGGTGGTGAGGCGCGGATCGGCGGCCGGGAATTTTTCGAAGGCGAAGCGGGGCGCCTTGACCACCACGTAGTCGAGGACCGGCTCGAAGGAGGCGGGGGTAGTACGGGTGATGTCGTTGGGCAGCTCGTCGAGGGTGTAGCCCACCGCCACCTTGGTGCCGATCCGGGCGATGGGAAACCCGGTGGCCTTCGAGGCCAGGGCCGAGGAGCGGGAGACCCGCGGGTTCATCTCGATCACGAACTGGCGACCGTCCTCGGGGCTCACGGCAAACTGGATGTTGCAGCCGCCGGCGGCGACGCCGACTTCGCGGATGATGCGGATCGCGGCGTCCCGCATGACCTGGTATTCCCGGTCGGTCAGGGTCATGGCCGGCGCCACCGTGATCGAGTCGCCGGTGTGCACCCCCATCGGGTCGAGGTTCTCGATGGAGCAGACGATGACGACGTTGTCCGCGCCGTCGCGCATGACCTCGAGTTCGAACTCCTTCCAGCCGATGATGCTCTGCTCGACCAGCACCGACCCCACCGGCGAGAGTTCGAGGCCCCGGCGCACCTGGGTCTCGAACTCGGCGCGGTTGTAGGCGATGCCGCCACCGCTGCCGCCCAGCGTGAACGAGGGCCGGATGATGGCGGGATAGCCAATCTCCTCCACCACGGCGAATCCGTCCTCGAGCGACGTGACCGTCCGCCCGGGCGGCGTTGCCAGCCCGATCCGCTTCATGGCCTGGGCAAACTCCTGGCGATCCTCGGCGATGCGGATGGCCCGCTCGTTGGCCCCGATCAGCTCGACGCCGAACCGCGCCAGCGTGCCGTCCTCCGCCAGCTTCATGGCCACGTTGAGCGCGGTCTGCCCGCCCATGGTGGGCAGCAGCGCGTCCGGTCGCTCCCGCTCGATGACCTTGGCCACCCATTCGGCGGTGACCGGCTCGACATAGGTCCGATCCGCCAACTCGGGATCGGTCATGATCGTGGCCGGATTCGAGTTGACCAGGATGACCCGGTAGCCATCCTCCTTCAGCGCCCGGACGGCCTGGGTTCCGGAGTAATCGAATTCCGCCCCCTGGCCGATGACGATGGGACCGGAACCGATGAGAAGAATCGACTTGAGGTCAGTGCGTTTCGGCATTCACCAGATCCATCAGGGTCTGTTCGAGGGAATAGCGCGGGGCCCAGCCCGTCGCGGCCCGCAGTTTGGTCGCATCGCCCACCAGGTGGGGCAGGTCCCAGGGCCGCTTGAGCGCCGCTTCCGGCCGCGCGGTAATGTCCGCATCGACCAGCGCAGCAAGCCGCCCGAAAATATCCTGGAGCCGCCGGCCCGTGCCGCTCGCCACGTTGTAGATCTCGCCGGGGCGTCCCCGCTCGAGCAGCGCCAGATACGCCGAGGCCACATCCCGCACATCGAGGAAGTCACGCACCGGCGCCAGGTCCCCCGTCGGAATCTCCTTCGCCCCTGCGGCTTTGGCCGCCCGCAGCCGCGCAAGCAACGCGGGTACCACGAACACCGGCCGCTGGCCGGGCCCGGTGTGGGGAAACGGCCTCGCGATGATCAGCCTGAGGCCCGCGGCGCTCGCGGCCCGCTCCCCTTCCCGCTCCGCGTCGAGCTTGCCGATCGAGTACGGGGACACCGGCTGGGGTGGATCCAGCTCCGTATGGGGCGCTCCATCGCGGTCGCGGCCGTACACTTCTCCAGTGGAGACCAGGAGCAGCAGCGGATCGGACCGTCCCTCGCGGCGCAGTTCGCCGGCACACCGCACGACCCGCACGACTCCGCCGACATTCACGTCCCGGGCTCGATCCGGATCATCCGCCGCATCGCGGGACCACGCGATCGCCGCCAGATGCACGATGGCATCCCAGGTCCCGCCCGCTGGCGGCAGCAGCCCGGAGCGGACCGAGGCTTCATCGGTCAGCTCGAGGCGCCGCCAGCCGACCGCGGCGCGCTCGGCGGCCGTGAGGAGCGGGGCCGCGGGTGCGCCTGCGCCAACGGTCGTGCCGAATACTTCGTGCTGCGCCGAGAGCAGGCGCTTGACCAGCCAGCTGCCGGCGAAGCCATCGGCGCCGGTAACCAGGACTTTCACGACGTCCGGCTGAGGCGCGCCAGGTCCGCGTCCACCATCATGGTCACCAGACCGGCGAAATCTACCGTCGGCCGCCATCCCAGGTCGCGCATCGCGGCCCCCGGATCGGCCAGCAGGAGATCCACCTCGGCAGGCCGGAAGAATTTGGGATCCTGGACCACGTGCGCCTGCCAGTCGAGGCCCACATGGCGGAAGGCGACCTCGACGAGGTCCTTCACGCTGTGGGTGACGCCGGTGCCGATCACGAAGTCGCGCGGCTCGGATTGCTGCAGCATCCGCCACATCGCCTCGACGTAGTCGCCCGCAAAGCCCCAGTCCCGGCGCGCCTCCAGATTGCCCAGTCGCAGCTCGCGGCTCAAGCCCAGCTTGATGCGGGCGACCGCGTCGGTGACCTTGCGGGTGACGAACTCCAGGCCCCGCCGCGGCGATTCGTGATTGAACAGAATCCCGCTCACGGCAAAGAGATCGTACGACTCGCGGTAGTTCACCGTGATCCAGTGGCCGTAGACCTTGGCCACTCCGTAGGGGGAGCGCGGATAGAACGGGGTCCGCTCCGACTGCGGCGTTTCCGTCACCTTGCCGAACATTTCCGAGGAACTGGCCTGGTAGAACCGGGCCTTCGGATAGGCGAGCCGGACGGCCTCGAGGATCCGGGTGACGCCCAGGGCGGTGAATTCTCCCGTGAGGACCGGCTGGGACCACGAGGTCGGCACGTAGGACTGCGCCGCGAGGTTGTAGACCTCATCGGGCTGGGTCTCGGCGATGACCTGGGTCAGGGAGTGCTGGTCCAGCAGGTCGGCCGCGACGATCTGGACCCGGTCGAGCAGGTGCTCGAGGCGTTCGAAGCTGTGGTGGCTGGTCCGGCGCACCATCCCCACCACCTCGTACCCCTTCGACAGGAGCAATTCGGCCAGGTACGAGCCGTCCTGGCCTGTCACCCCGGTAATCAGTGCCCTCGGCATCGTCAGAACGCCCCTTGGTTGTGGATTCCCGGCTGGCCCGCTATATTTTCGGGCTGCCAAAAGCGGTCGAACAGCTTCAGTCCAGAGGGGATGCGATCATGGCTCGGGTGTGCACCACGTGTGGCAAGGGGCCGGTTACCGGCAACAACGTCAGCCACGCCAACAACAGGACCAAGCGGCGCTGGTACCCCAACCTGCAGACCGTCCGGGTGCTGGTGGACGGGGCGCCCCGCCGGGTGCGCGTCTGCACCCAGTGCATCAAGAGCAACCGGGTCAAGAAGGCCAGCTGACCCGGCCTGGCGCACGATTCGCCGGAACCACCGGCTGAAAAAAAGGGGACCCGCGGGTCCCCTTCTTTCTTTTCCCCACCGCAGGATCCGGGGCTGCTTCACTCGGCCAGCAGCTCGATGCGCGCCACGTCGGCGCCATCGCCGGGCCGGTGACCCAGCTTGAGGATCCGGGTGTAGCCGCCGGGACGGGCGGCGAAGCGGGGGCCGATCTCGCTGAACAGCAGGCTCAGCGCCTTGGCTTCGCGCAGGTTGCGGCCGGCCAGGCGGCGGGCGTGCAGGTCCCCGCGCCGGGCCAGGGTGATCAGCTTCTCGGCGAACGGCCGGAGCTCCTTGGCCTTGGCCTCGGTGGTGACCACGCGGCCGTGCAGGAACAGACTGGCCGCCATGTTGTTCAGCATGGCGCGCCGATGGGTGCTGGTGCGGGAGAGCTGCCGCCCCTTGGCCTGGTGACGCATCAGAGGTCCTCGTTTCCGGCGATGGCCTGCACGGAGGGCGGGGTGCCGGGGCTCACGACCCGGAATTCGCCATCGACCTCTTCGAACTGCATGCCGAAGTTGAGCTCCTGCTGGCGCAGCAGATCGCCGATTTCCTTGAGCGCCTTCTCGCCGACGTTCTTGACCTTGAGCAGCTCTTCCTCGGTGTAGTTCACCAGATCACCGAGCGTGCGGATGTTGCTGTTCTTCAGGCTGTTCAGCGAACGGACCGAGAGTCCCAGATCGTCGATGCTGCGCACCAGCCGCTCGCGGAGCCGCTGGGTCCCCGCCGGGGCGGGAAGCGCCTCGGGCCGCCCGACGGGCACCTTGCCGAACTCGACGAAATGCCGGAAGTGCTCCTGGGCCAGCGCCGCCGCGTACGCGATGGCATCCTCGGGCGAGACGGTGCCGTTGGTTTCCACGGTGACCGTGAGGCGGTCGTAGTCCGTGCGCTGGCCGACGCGGGTCTCGGCCACACTGAAGTTGGCCCGCCGCACCGGATTGTAGATGGCGTCGATCCGGACCAGGTCCACCGGGAAGGACCGGTCGGCGGGGTGCAGCTCCGCTTCCACGTAGCCGCGGCCCTTGTTGATGTACAGCTCGCAATTCACATCACGGTCGTCCTGGACCGTGAACAGCAGCTGGTCGGGGTTGACCACCCGGACCGCACCGTGCGCCTGGATGTCCCGGGCGTAGACCGGCCCCTTGCCATCGCGCTTGATGGTCAGGACGGCTTCATCCACGTCCTCGGAGAGCACAAGGGTGAGCGCCTTGAGGCGCTGCACGATCTGGTGCACGTCCTCGTGCACGCCCTGCACCGTCTGGTGCTCGTGCACCACGCCATCGAGGCGGAAGCCCCAGACGGCGGTGCCGCGGAGCGAGGAGAGCAGCAGGCGGCGCAGCGAATTGCCCAGCGTGTAACCGAACCCCCGCTCCAGCGGCTGGAGGCGGAACTCGGCGTAATTCGGGGTGTCCTCGCGCTTCGTCATTTCGACGAGGTGGGGACGCACCAGTCCGGTCAGGTCAATAGTCATGGTCACTTCGAGTAGAGCTCGACGATGAGCTGTTCCTGGGCGTTGATCGGAATCTGCTCGCGGGTGGGACGCTCGGTGACGCGCCCGGCCGCCTTGTCCGCGTCCACGGAGAGCCAGGCCAGCGGCGCGCCGCGGGTGGCCGCTTCCTGGGCCAGCTTGACCGACACGTTTTCCCGGCTGGACGCGGCCACCCGGACTTCGTGGCCGGGGCGCACGTGGAACGACGGGATGTCCACCCGCTGGGCGTTGATCTCGACGTGCCCGTGGCGGACCAGCTGGCGGGCCGCCTTGCGGCTGGCCGCGAAGCCCATCCGGTAGACGATGTTGTCCAGCCGGCTTTCGAGCGCCACCAGCAGGTTGGTGCCCTTCACGCCGCCTTCAGTGGCCACCGCGTCGAAGGTGTTGCGGAACTGGCGCTCGGTGAGGCCGTACATCCGCTTGACCTTCTGCTTTTCCCGCAGCTGCTTGGCGTATTCCGACGCCTTGCGGTGCCGGCCGGCCGACTGGCCGTGCTGGCCGGGGGGATACCCACGGCGCTCGACGGCGCACTTCTCGGTCAGGCAGCGGGTGCCCTTGAGGAACAGCTTGGTGCCTTCACGCCGGCACTGCCGGCAGCTGGCTTCGGTATAGCGCGCCATGGATCAGACCCGCCGCTTTTTCGGCGGACGGCAGCCGTTGTGAGGAATCGGAGTGACGTCCCGGATGGAGACCACGCGCAGGCCGACCGAAGCCAGGGCCTGGATGGCCGACTCGCGACCGCTGCCGGGGCCCTGGACCCGCACGTGCACCCGGCGGAGTCCCAGGTTCATGGCCTCCCGGCCGCAGTTTTCGGCGGCGACGGTGGCGGCGAAGGGAGTCGACTTCTTGGAGCCCTTGAAGCCGGCCTTGCCCGCCGATCCCCAGACCAGCGTATTGCCGCGCAGGTCGGTGATGGTAATCAGCAGGTTGTTGAAAGTGGCGGTCACGTGGGCCACGCCCTCGGACTCGACCACCCGCTTGGCGCGCTTGGCGCCCGGTGTCTTGACGGGAGCAGTCATTTACTTCTTGGTCACCTTCTTCTTGCCCGCGATGGCCCGACGCGGGCCCTTCTTGGTCCGGGCGTTGGTATGCGTGCGCTGACCCCGCACCGGCAGACCCCGCCGATGCCGGACGCCGCGATAGCTGCCGATATCCTGCAGCCGCTTGATGTTCATGGCGACTTCGGTCCGCAGGGCGCCCTCGACCTTGACCGAACGCTCGATGACCTGGCGCAGCCGGGCCACTTCCGCGTCCGACAGGTCCCGCACCCGGGTGTCCGGAGAGACACCGGTTTCCTGCAGCAGCCGCGCGCTCGTGGGGCGGCCGATACCGAAGATGTAGGTCAGGGCGACTTCGACCCGCTTCTCGCGCGGAAGGTCCACGCCGGAAATGCGCGCCATATCAGCCCTGCCGCTGCTTGTGCTTGGGGGTACGCTTGCAGATCACGCGCACTACACCCTGCCGCTTGACCACCTTGCAGTGCTCGCAGATGGGCTTCACACTCGAACGAACCTTCACACAGTGCTCCCTGAGGCCGGTTTTAGAGGCAAGCTTCGAAATATAGAGCCGCCCGACCGGTACCGCAAGGCAAACTCCTATCCGGAGATGCGGATCTCCGTAAGGCTCCAGCGCCCCTCCCCGAACGCATACGCCAGGAGCACCGACTGGACTCGGAGTGCCTGAGTTCCGGGCACGCGATAGCTCCGCCGTATTTCCACTGTTCCGGTCCGCTCTCCAGCCAGGGCCACACTCCGGATTTCCGTCGTAACTTCCTCGAAATCACCGAGATACGAGGTGAGCAGCGCCGACGCATGGGCTCGACTGACTGGAGCGGACGGAGCCACCGCCGGCAGCTGGAGCAGAATCCGAGAGCTTGAGCCTAGCAGTCCGCCTACATCATGGGCCTGGAGGGACCGCCGCGCCTGCTCGGCGGTCGGACCCAAGTCGGGTACCTGCGTGAGCAGACCGCCGACCAGCGCCCCGGCCGCCCACCAGCCGTGACTGGTCATCGGGCGGCCTCGGCCATCTCCTGGAACACTGCCGCCGGATCGGCGGCCGTCAGAATCGGCCGGCCCACGACGAGATGGGTGGCGCCCGCCTCGACCGCATCCCCCGGGGTGGCGGTACGGACCTGGTCCCCCATGGCATCCGACGGTCGCCGGATGCCGGGCACCACGATCCAGGCCGAGGTGCCAAGCCGCTGTCGGACCAGTGGCGCTTCGTGACTCGAGCAGACCACTCCGCGCAGTCCTGCGTCGCGGGCCTGATCGGCCAGCCGACCGACCTCCTCAAGGACGGTCACACTCGGGCGACCGACCGTGGCAGCGAAGTCCGTAGCGGCGTGGGAGGTCAGCACAGTCACCCCGACGAGTCCAAGGGCCTCACCCCCGGCCTGGGCGGCCGCCTTCATCATGGCGACCCCTCCCAGTGTGTGCACGGTGGCCATCGCCACGCCGAGCGACCTGGCCGCGGTGACGGCACCCGCCACCGTATTCGGGATGTCGTGCCATTTGAGATCGAGAAAGATCCGGAGGCCGCGCGCATGCAGTTCGTGCAGCAGCGGCGGTCCCTCGCGGGTGAACAGCACCGAGCCGACCTTGACCCAGCGCGCATCGGGAATCCGGTCGAGCAGCCGCAGGGCATCCGGTTCGCTCTCGAGGTCCAGTGCGACGATGATCTCAGCCATCGGATTGCTCCAGCTCGCGGGCGATGCGTTCGGGAATCCGGGGGTCGGCGAGCGCGGCCGTGCCGACGGCCACGAGATCGGCCCCGGCCCTGAGGTACTGGCGGGCGTCCGCCGCGGACCGGATCCCGCCGACTCCAACCAGCACCGCGGCCGGGAGGCGCTGGCGCACCTTCCGAATGGCCAGTACGCCGATGGGCAGCAGTGCCGGTCCGCTTACTCCGCCGTTGCCCTGTCCGAGTCGCGTCGACGCGCCTGTGGCACCGAAGAGGTACCCCGGCAGCGTATTCACCAGCGATACACCGTCCGCGCCGGCGTCGATGGCCGCCGCCGCCATGGCCGGGATGTCGGGCAGCGCGGGCGAAAGCTTGGCGAGAATCGGCCGCCGGGTGCGGGCCCGGCACGCCCCGACGACTGCGGCAACGGAGCGGGCATCGGCCCCGAATTCGAGGCCGCCGGCGTGACTGTTGGGGCAGGAGAGGTTGAGTTCGAGCGCGGTAATTCCCGGTGACTCCTCGAGGCCGGCGACCACCCCGGCGTAATCCTCCTCCGTATCGCCGACGATGTTCACGATGACCGGCAGGCCCGGCCACTCGCGGGCCAGCCAGGGCAAGGCCGACGACCGTACCTCGGCCAATCCCGGGTTGGCCAGACCCACCGAGTTCATCATGCCACCGGTGAATTCGGCGACCCGCGGCGCGGGATTTCCCCGGCGAGGTTCGAGGGAGACCGCCTTGGTGACCAGGCCACCGAGGCGCGAAAGATCGACGATACCGGCGAGTTCCCGACCGAAGCCGGCGGTGCCGGCCGCCAGGAGCACCGGATTGCGGAATCGGCAGCCGAGCACCTCGATCGCGGTCGAAGCGCCCGCGCTCACTGGTCGTCCCGCGGAGTTCGCGGTGTCGGCTTGGCGCCGGGACGGGCGGGCGCCTTGCCGCGTGTGGCGGTTGGCCGGTAGCGCGCCATGAACAGGCGCAGGGAGTCCTCCAGCTGCTGGAATCCCGGCGCGGGCTCCCCGCGGATGGCGAGGAGATAGGGGCTGGCGGACTGCCGGCTGAACACCGCTTCGCGAAGGGAATCGTCCGAGCCGGTGCCGACCAGGGTCAGCGCCAGCGCCGCCTTCGGCGCGTAGGGCGATTCGGGCCAGCGATTCAGGATGTCGCGCAGCAGCGTCCCCGCGAGGTCATTGGCCTTGAGCGAATCGCGGGCGAGTTCCGCGGCCATGAAGTACCGCAGATCGGCCTGCGGGCGGTCCACGAGACTGGAGTCGACGGCGCCCTGCACCGTCTGAATGGAGTTCAGCAGGCGCCGCGCCTGCAGCGCGGTGGGGCCACCCTGCTCCTGGATGTCGCCGAGTCGATCGACGAAGGGGTTGAGCTGCGGCACCGTATGCACCTGGCCCAGCTCTGCCACCGCCAGCGTGATCTGGGCCTGCTTGGTCGCCACCGAGCTGCCTCCGCCCAGAGATTCGGCCACGACGAGCAGCCCCTTCGCCGCCACGGGATCGAGCGGGGCGAGCCGTTCAGCGTCGGCCACGATCCAGGCGACGCGCCCCGCCCGGTTGAAGCTCGAATCTTTCGCCAGCCGCATGGTGAGCGCGGAGGCCGCCAGCGGATCGTGGCCGGCATACAGACCGAAAATGTCCTCCCACGGCGCCGCAGTATCGTGCCGGGCCAGCATCGAATCGACGACCACCAGTCCCTCGGAGACCCGCCCGGCACCCATCAGCGCGGCGGCCCGCTCTCCCTGGGCATGCGGCAGCGTACTCGGGGCGAGGTCGGCCAGCGCGTCGTCGTAACGGCCCAGCATCCGGAGGGCGCGGCCGCGCCGGTAGGCCGCTTCGGCGCGGCGGTCCTGGTTGGTGCTGTTCGCCAGCCGGTCATAGGCCGCCAGTGCCGCGGCCGGGTCGTTGAGTGCTTCGGCGCAGCGGCCGACCAACAGGGCCGCGTCTTCTGCCACCCGATTGTCGCGGGTCGAGGCCAGCGTGCTGACCGCCATCGGCGCAGCTGTCTGGCAGTCCCCACTCCGCTGCAATGCCGTCGCACTGATCAGCCGCGCCTCCGGCACGTACTTGCTCTTCGGATGCTGCGCCATGATCGATTCCGCCTTGGTGGCGGCGAGCCCCCAGAGGCGGTTGGCTTCGAACGCGCGTCCGTCCCGTTCGGCTTTGCGCGCATCGCCCGCCAGCCGGCGGGCGTTATACATCCCGTTGAAGTAGGTGCAGGAGACGAGGCTCGCGAAGCCGAGCACGAGCAGCGCACGGAGCCTCACTGTGCCCGCCTCCGGGCCGAGTCGGCCGAGGCGTCGCTGCGGCGCTCGTACTCGAGGAGATAGGCCACGACCGCATCGGCGATGCCCGCGGCGAGCGCCTTCTGGCCATTCCTGGTAGTAAGCAGGCGGACATCCTCCGGGCTGGTGCGGAACCCGGTTTCGACCAGCACCGCGGGGCGCTGGGCCGTGGTGAGCACGACGAATCCGGCCTGTTTGACGCCCAGGTTGGCGCCGGTGTGCACCGGTTCGAGCTTCTCCTGGATCAGCTCGGCGAGGCGGGCGGATTCCCGGAGGTACTCGTTGAGCTGAAGATCTCGAAGGATGAAGTCGAGGCCGTTGGGGGCGCTGTCCGCCACATCGTTGTTCTCGAAGCGGATGGCATCATTCTCCATCTGCTCGACACGGGCGGCTTCCTCCGTCTTGGCTTCGGCCAGGAGGTACGTCGTGAACCCGTTGTGGTTCGGATCGGCCCGGCGTGGCGGCAGCGAGTTGACGTGGATGGACACGAACAGGTCGCAGGCGTTGCTGCAGAAACGACCCCGGTCGCGCAGCGCGATCAGGGTGTCGGTCGTCCGCGTCATGACCACGCCGATGCCGCGCTTCTTGAGTTCGTCCCGCAGCAGGAGCCCGAGCTGCAGGGTGACCTTGCTCTCGGTGACACCGGTCGGGAAAAACCGTCCGTGGGTGCCCGGGTCCACTCCGCCATGCCCCGGATCCACGGTGACGACATGCCCGGGCCGCAGTCCATTGGGGAGGCGGTCCGTCGGCTTCACCGCGATGACTGGCGGAGTTCCCATTTCGGTCAGGCGATTCTCGTCGGGATCCCAGGTGTAGCGGTCCCCGAAGCGGGCGGGGAGCACCTCGGCGGCGAACTGGAGCGGCAGGTAGAGACTGTCACCGCGCACCAGGGGCGAGGCGACCATCGGGGAGAGGCTGTCGTTGAGCCGGTACACCGACACGCCGGGCCAGAAGCGGAAGAGGGCGCGGGCAATGGTGACCTGGTAGCAGTCGCTGTCCGGCTTGACCTGGCCCTTGAGCGCCGCCGCGAGGCCACCGGCGGAGAGCAGCGGGCCGGCCTGGGAGTCCACCAGCACCGCCAGGCGCACTTCGCCCCGCGGGGTGGCGATCACGACCTGCTTCGGAACGGCGGGCGGGCCGGAGAGCAGCAGGAGCAGGGGAAGGATCACTGGCCGCGGCTCCGCTGGCTCATGGCGCGGGCGATATCACGCGACGCCTCGCGCTGCTTGATATCTTCCCGGCGGTCGTGATGCTTCTTGCCGCGGGCCAGGGCCAGCGCGAGCTTGGCGCGTCCCCGGCTGAAGTAGAGTTCCAGCGGAATCAGCGTCAGACCCTGGCGCTCCGTGGCGCCGATCATCCGCTCGATCTCCTTGCGGTTGAGCAGGAGCTTGCGGCTGCGGACGGGATCGTGGTTGTAGCGATTGCCCTGCGCGTACGGCGTGATGTTGAGGCCTTCGACGAAGACTTCTCCGTTCTTGAGGCGGGCGAACGATTCCTTGATGGAGGCCTTGCCGCTGCGCAGGGACTTGACCTCGGTCCCCGTCAGCACAAGGCCCGCCTCCCACGTCTCGAGGATGTGGTAGTCGTACGTCGCCTTCGGGTTACGGGCGATCGATTGCCTGCCCTCCTCGGGGCGGTCGGAGTTGGAGCGCACTGGCATCTCGCAACCGCAAGATAGAATTGCAGTTGCGACGGGTCAACGGCACGCTTGACGGGGACGGAAC
>DATEHG010000052.1:0-3281 GCA_035279705.1 Gemmatimonadales bacterium | reverse complement strand
GCCGAGCAGCGTCCCGCCCAGTGCCATCGCCAGCATCGACACGACCGGGTGCAGGCCGACCGAACCGCCGACGAAGCGCGGTCCCGTGATGTTGCCGTCCACGAAGTTCACGATCGCGTACACGATCAGGATCTTGACCAGCGCGCTGCCCGGATCATCGGTGGCCAGCCCGATCAGCAGGGCGGGGAGGATGGCGATGGCGTACCCGATGAAGGGAATCGTGTTGAGCGCCCCTGCAATGAGCCCGAGCAGGAACGCGCTCGGGATGCCGAGGACGGCCAGGCCGATCCAGATCATGGCCGTCACGATGCAGGCCTCGATGGCCTGACCCCGCAGCCAGCGGCCCAAGGCACTGTCGTACTCGGTGATGAATCCGATGACCGTCGGTCGCCGGGCCGGGGGAACCAGCCCCTCCAGCGTCTGCATCAGCACGGCCCAGTCGGCCACGAGATAGAACGCGATGATCGGGCTGATGACCAGGTAGCCGAGCAGGCCCAGCAGGGTGCCGGCCCGCTGCAGAACGGTCAGGCCCCAGCCGGTGATCCCCGAGACGATCTCGTCGGTGTGGCTCTGCAGGAATGTGGCGAGCGTGGTGGAGTCGAAATGGCCCAGCTTCTCGCGCTGGGCATCGGACAGGAACGGCAGTGCCGCGACCTTGTCCTGCACGCCCTGGATCCACGCCACCACGGTGTCCGCCACCTTGGGCACCTTGCCGCTCAGGGCCAGCACCTGGTCCCAGAGTTGGGGCCCCGCCAACAGCACGAGCAGCACGACCAGGCCGATGGGCACCACCGCTACCAGGATGATGGCCAGCCCCTTCGGCACTCGCCGCTTCGTGAGGCGGTCCACGACCGGCGCCATCAGGTACGCCAGGCCGAGCGCCAGGATGAAGGGACCGAGGAAGCCGCCATACTGGTCGAGCAGCCAGAGGAAGCTGATGAGGATGACGCCGGTGATCAGCGTCCCCATCCCGGGCCAGAAGCGGATCGGCCAGAGCACGGCGACGAGAAAAATGGCGGCGACCGGGGGAGCGATGAAATCGCGCAGGGTCCAGAGCAGCGCCACGAGGAGGATCATGCCCGCGCCCCAGAGCGCCACCTCCCGGCGGTCGGCGGGATCTGGGCTCACGCAGGCGCCTTCCGCAAGGCCCACCACCGTACCAGCAGCGTCACGCCGACGCCCAGGAGAAGGTGGGTGACGCCCACGCCGAGCGGCCGGAGGAAGGTCAGGATCACCCAGACGAGGATGCACAGAAGTGCCAGCAGTAGCTCTGTCAAGACACGGTCTCCTGCGATTGACGGTCCCGGGACGAGTTCCTATTTTGTGTCGGCGGTGGTGGGGAGCCCACTTATCGAGCCAACATGTCCGATGTGGGCCCGCATGCTGTGACCGATGTCATGCCCCGCGCGGGAAGACAGACGTCGTGGCCAGGGTGCCGAACTTTTCTTCATCGGGCTTCGATAACCCTCTCCATTACCGCCGTTTACCGCGCCGGCCCCCGGGCCGGCGCGCTGTTTTTTGGGGCCCGGGACGGGGAACTTGTACCGCTCCCGTGGGGGCTCCATCTTCCGGCAGCACTGCGGGAGTACCGATGCCCCACGCCACGGTTACCCGGCGGGCCCACTTCAACGCGGCCCACCGGCTCTACAACCCGGCCTTCGATGACGCCTGGAACCGGGCGACATTCGGCGTCTGCGCCAATCCCAACTACCACGGTCACAATTACGAGATGGAAGTGACGGTCGAAGGGGAGATCGATCCGGACACCGGCTACGTGCTGGACATCAGCCTGCTCAAGAATCTGGTCGAGGAACACCTGCTCCGCCACCTGGACCACCAGAATCTCAACCTGGATGTGGCCTGGTTCAGGCACCTCAACCCCACGGCCGAGAATATCGCCCGGGTGTGCTTCGAGGTGCTGGCCCCGGTCATTCCGGCCGGCCGCCTCAAGCGCATCCGCCTCTGGGAAACACCGAGGAACTATGTCGACTTCGAAGCGCAGTAAGCGCCCCGGGTCCGAAGCCCCGATCGCTCCCGCCGTCCGCCAGATCCTCGCCGCCCTTGGCGAGGATCCGGAGCGTGAAGGGCTGGTGAAGACACCGGCCCGGGTCGAGGCCGCCTACCGGTTCCTCACCCGCGGCTACCAGCAGTCGGTCAAGGACGTGGTGGGCGACGCGGTTTTCGAGGACGAGGCTCACGAAAACATGGTACTGGTGCGGGACATCCAGTTCTACTCGCTGTGCGAGCACCACATGCTTCCCTTCTTCGGGGTGGCGCACGTGGCCTACGTGCCGCGCGGCCGGATCGTGGGGCTTTCCAAGCTGCCGCGCATCGTGGACGTCTTTGCCCGGCGCCTGCAGGTGCAGGAGCGGCTCACCGACCAGGTCGCGGATGCCGTCATGGACGTGGTCAATCCGCACGGAGTGGGCGTCCTGATCGAAGCGGTGCACCTCTGCATCGCGATGCGCGGGGTCGAGAAGCAGCACTCCCGCACGGTGACCAGCGCCCAGCGCGGCATCTTCCGGAGCGACGAGCGCACCCGCACCGAGTTCCTCCGCCTGGTTCACGCCCGCCCGTCGGTGGCATGAGCGTTCTGGCCGACCGGCTGGTCGTAGTCACCGGCGCCTCCCGCGGCATCGGCGCCGCCACCGCGGAGGCCGCGTTCCGCCTCGGCGCCCGCGTCATCCGCATCTCGCGCCACCTGAAGGACAAGCCGGGCGACGGATTCATCGATCTGCGGGGAGATCTTGCAGCCGGCAACACTGCACAGACGCTGATGCAGCGGATCATCACGGAGTTCGGGGTGCCGGACTTGGTGGTAAGCAATGCCGGCGGATTCACGATCAAGCCCATCGACGAGACCCAGCCCGACGAATTCGATTCGCTGGTGGCGGTCAATCTTCGGGCGCCGTGGCTCATCGCCCGCACGGTACTTCCCGCGATGCGCGAGCGGGGGCACGGGCATCTGATTCATGTGGGGAGTGTCGCCGACCACGTCGGCTTTCCCGAAAATTCGGCCTATGCCGCGACCAAGTACGGCCTCCGCGGGCTGCACGAATCGCTGGCCGCGGAGTACCGCGGCACCGGGGTCAGGCTCTCGCTCGTCTCGCCGGGCCCCACCGACACCAGTCTCTGGGAGAGTGTGGCCCCCAGTCGCCGGGAAAGTTTGATTTCGAGGGACAAGATGCTCCGTCCCGAGGACGTGGCAGAAACCATCCTCTGGGTGGCTACTCGGCCGGTGGGGGTGGGGGTCGAGTGGGTGGTGATGGGGCCGACGGGAG
>DATEHG010000051.1:0-2282 GCA_035279705.1 Gemmatimonadales bacterium | reverse complement strand
CACGCCTTCCGACTGCGGGCAGTACACGGTTGCCGCGGGCGGTGCGTATCCGGGGCAGGCGGCCTACACCGGCTCCAACCTGGAAGCGATCTACATCGCCGACCCCGCCAACGCGATCACGGTGTACGGCGCCGGCGATCCAAATGGTGATTACCTGATCAATCCGCTGGATGTGATGTGGCCGGACTTCCGGCCCAAAGCGGGTGCGGCGATCGGCGGCCTCGCGGCTGCCACGCCGCCGACCGACGGCTTCTTCGACAACACCGCCAACTACCTCGGCGCGCTGCCGCCCAATAACGGCGCCGGCATTCCGTGGTACTCGGGGTGGACCCGGGGATGGACCTCGTCCACGAGGAAGTAGTCAGTCCCGAACCAGCCGGTCGCTCCGCATGGGCCGGCCGGCTGGTGTCTCACCATGCGCCGTGGCAACCAGATGATCGGTTGCCACGGCCTTGGCCTGTTCGGCGGGTCCGCTTTGGCAGGCCCGCGTGGGCAGCGGTGGTGGTTCTGCTGGCGCTCACAGCCTGTTCGGACACCAGCGGTCCCCGCGCGACCAACCCCCCGTACATCGCGATCATCACCAAGGTGACGGCCGGACCTGCCAACCAGGTGGGGCAGGCCTACCGCTACCGGATCCGGGAGTTGTCGGGCACCATCAACATCGACACCACGCTCACGGTAGCGCCCCGAGATACCGTCATCCTCCCGGTCAAACCGGCGACCTACGTCATCTCGCTCGAAGGCGTGCCGGCGCAGTGCCGCATCCGCGAGGGGGCTGACCAGGCGGTCCAGGTGGCCGAGGGAATCAACACGGCGATCGTGCGCTACCTGGTCAGCTGTCAGCCGCAGCTGATGCTCACCACCGCCACGGACGGCTTCCGCTCCGATTCGTTCTTCGTTTGGCACATCCAGGCCGCCGATGGGGTCGAGCAGACGGGCCTGATCCACGGCAATGACACCGTGGAGATCAACGGCCTGCCGCACGGCAAGGCGACCGTCGACCTGGCCCAGCTTTCCGACGGCTGCGAGGTCACGAGTGATGGCGGCGATCACCCGACGGTGACGCTCGACGCCGAGGGCGGTGCGTCGCACGAGTTCCGGGTGATCTGCTCCGACCCCGTGCTCCGGCCCCGGCTGCTCGACGTGACCGCCACCTATCACGACCGGACGGCGGGAATCCTGTTCCACCTGTTCGACCCCAACGGCGATCCTGATCGATACTTCTTCAACCTGACGGACTGCCAGCGGAACGGCCTGCTGCCCACCGGCGTCCGGTTCCGCCGCGGCCTTGACGCCGGGTCGACCGCAGGCCGCGATACCGTCAGTGCATTCGCCACGTTCGAGGTGGGCATTCCCGACGATTCCCTGGCCGGCAAATGCGCGCTGGTATACGTGGCCGACTATGACGGCAACCTGTCGACCCTCGTGGAAACGCCACTGGCTCATCCACGCGGCCGCCCCCCGGCGGTGAGCCGGCTGGACGCCCGCTTCAACGGCACCCAGGCGCTGCTGGTGCAGGTCAACGCTGGCGACCCCGACAATGACCTGCTCGGCGTGTTCGGTGCCGCCATCCTCCGCGATGGAACCATCGGTGCACCGGATAACCACTCCGACATCGGCGCCTACAACGGCATCGGCTACCCCGGGCTCGCGCTCCCGTCGCTCTCCCTCGGTGGCTCGAATCTGAGCTACGAGAACTTCCTCGGCGTCATCGTCTATGTCTTCGATCAGGCGGGCAATTTCACCCGGGTGGAGGATGATGACCTGTTCCAGTAGAGTCGTGCGATTCTGCCCGCCTGGTTCTGGTGCGGCCTCGGCGATCCTGCCAGTGGGGTGGCCATGAGCAACGCGCGCTTCTGGGGGGCCGGGGCCAGGGCCCGGGGGCCTTTGCTGACTTTCACCGCGGTGCAGGCCGACCGGAGCAAGCACCTCGGCGCTTTGCAGGCGGCCGCGCGGGAGAACGAGATCCATGTAAGGGGCGGGATGTCCGCGGGGACGATCGGATGGACGCTGGGCGGTGAAATCCTGCGCCACCGGTGGACGCTCACGCTCTACGTCACCGCCCGGCAGCAGCACTCCCGCCGAGGGCGAGCGGGGATCGAGGACTTCGACTACCAGGCGCAGGTGAGCGGGCTCACGCCGGGGCGTTATCGCCTCCGGATCATCCACCTCTACCTGGACTTCCAGGGCAAGCCCGTGGGCGCGCCGCTCGTGGTCCTGGAACAGCCGGTCACCGTCGGGCGCAGCGGAACGCCCGGCTTGCTGACCGCGATCTGCTGGCT
>DATEHG010000050.1:0-24541 GCA_035279705.1 Gemmatimonadales bacterium | reverse complement strand
GAGCGCCGCGGCGCGGGCGGCCAGACGGGCGCTGGCGCTCCATCCCGAGGACGAAGCGGAATTCCGTGCCTTGCTTCTTCTCCTCGAGGAAGCGGGCGACCGGCCGGGCGCGCTGCAGGCCTATCATGACTACGCGCGCCGGCTCAACACCGAACTGGAAACAGAACCCGCCGCCGAGACCCGGCGCCTGGCCGATGCAATTCGCGAGCGGCGCGACGCGGAAGCCGCGGCGCCGCCGGCCGCCCAGGCACCATCAGCCACGCCTGCGGCGACGGCCGCTCCGCCCGCTACCCGGAACCTTCGACGGCCACTCGTGCTGGCCGGGGTGGCCGCGCTGGGGCTCATCGCCCTCACCGCGGCCATCGCCTTTCGATGGAATCGCCACCGCCAGGCACCTCCGCCGGTGCGCACGCTGGCCGTTTTCCCCTTCACGCTCCGGGGCGGAGCGCCATTCGGCTACCTGAGCGACGGGATGGTGGACCTGCTCAGCGCCAAGCTGGAGGGCGCTTCCGGCTTCCATGCCATCGACCCCCGCACGGTCCTCGCCGCGTCGGCGGGATCCGATGCCTCCGCCGCGGCCGATCCCGCGGTCCGGGCACGGATTGCGAAGGAGCTCGGTGCCGGGTGGTACATCAACGGGGACGTGATCGAAGTGGCGGGCCGGCTGCAGATCAACGGCGCGCTGATGGACCTCAACGGCGGGCCGCAGCCGCTGGCGACCGCCAGCGTGTCCGGCGACACCACCCAGCTGTTCGAGCTGGTGGACGATCTGGCCGGGCGGATGCTGGCGCGACTTGCGGTCGGCCGCGACACGGCGCTGGTCCATCTTGCGGCGGTGACGACGCACTCGCTGCCCGCACTGCGCCGCTATCTCGACGGCGAACGGGCGCTGCGCGAGGGGCGCGATGCCCAGGCCGCCGCCGCCTTCCGCGAAGCGGCGACACTCGATACCAACTTTGCGCTGGCGCAGTATCGCCTGGCGCTCGCCGCCACCTGGGTTCGCACCCCCACCGCCGAGGATCCCGCGCCGTGGGCCGCGAGGGCGGCCCAGCATGCGCAGCGGCTGACCCCGCTCGCGCGGGACCTCCTCTCGGCCTATCGGGCCTACAAAGAGGTGGATGCCGACCAGGCGGAACAGCTCTACCGCACCTCGATCGAGAGTCACCCCGACAACTTCGAAGCCTGGTTCATGCTGGGCGAGACTCTGTTCCACTACAATTTCTGGCGGGGCCGCACCCCGATGGAGGCGTGGACCCCGTTCCAGCGTGCGCTGGCGCTCGATCCGACCAATGCCCACGCCCTCGTTCACCTGGCCAGGCTGGCCGCGGCGGAGGGGAAGTTGGAGGAGCTGGATTCGCTGGTCGCGCGCTACCGGCAGCACTATCCAGAGGCCGAGCGGATGCTGGAGATGGAGGCGCTGCAGGCATTCACCAGGGACGATCTCGCGCAGCGCCGGGAGGTAACGGCCAGCGCGCGCACAGCGGACGAGTACGTCAAGTGGGGGCTCCTCCTCGACGCCTTCTGCTATGCCCAGAACCTCGATGCGGCGCGGGAACTTGCCACGACGGCAAACAGCTTGACGACCGGATCGAACGGCGCGGTGGTCCTCTGGCGGTACCTGCATGAGCTGCCGCTATCGAGCGGTCAATGGAGGAATCGGCCCGGCAGCCCTCCCCTCCCGCGGGGCCCCGACCCCGGCGACGAGGACGCCTGGCGCCTCGAGAGCGAAGCGCTGCTGGCCGCGGAGCCGCTGCTGCCGCTTCCGGCCGTGCGGATCGCCGGAATCCGGGACAGCATCGCGGCTCGCCGGCCCTATACCGCGCTCCGGCCTCCGAGCCTCAAATTCGAGGCGGAGCTGGGCGGCGTGATGCAGACGTACCTGGTGGGATTGCTGAGCCTTCGCCTGGGCGACAGCGCGGCCGCGAAACGCTCACTGGCCGAGCTCCTGCAGATCCGGGAGATGCCGCTGTCAGCGGCGGCGAACCAGCTCGCCCACGGACTCCGGGCGGAAATGGCCCGCGCCCGCGGCGATTCGAGGGCAGTCCTGGCCGAGCTGGACGGTTTCTATTTCGGGATGTTCAACGGCGGGTTCCGTGGCGCCGCGCACTGGGGCGTCCACGAGCGCTTCCTCAAGGCGGAGGCACTCCACGCGCTGGGGCGGGAAGAGGAGGCGCTCCCCTGGTACCAGTCTTTCCGCGGCGCCTATGATGTGCCCTTCCTGCCGCTGGCCCACTATCGGCTGGCGGAAATCCATCACAAGCTGGGAGAAGGGGAGCGGGTGGCGTTTCACGTGGCACGGCTGCGCTCGATGTGGCGCGATGCGGATCCCGAATTCAAACCGCTGGTGGAGCAGGCGGAGAGCTGGAGTGAACAGCGCAGATAGTAGATAGGAGATGGGAGATGGGAGATGGGAACTCCAGTCCAGGTCGAATCCCTCTCTCCATTCTCGCAACTCCCAACTCCTGTCTCCCGTCTCCTGTCTCCTGTCTCTAGTCTCTAGTCTAGAAGTCGTCGCCGTCATCCTCGAAGTAGAGCACCATCGCCTGGCCGGCGGCCGCGGTGCGCCGGGCAAAATGCTGGAGAAACGAGTAGTGCTCCAGCATCTGGCCCAGCGGATCGAATGTTTCCTCCCATTCCACCCAGGTTTCCGGATAGATCTTCGCCTCGTCGAGTGACGCGGCGTCGTAGGCTGGCGCCAGGTCGTCGGGCTCGATGGCATCCAGCTCCGCGCTCAGCCGCTTGAGCTCCGGCGCGGCAATGAGGCGGGCACCGGGAATCCGGGCTTCGGCCTCGCTCACCTGGGTCCCGAGCGTGAGCCATCCGGCCGCGGCCGAACGGGGCCGATGCTCACCCAGCAGCCAGCCGATCCCGTCCCAGTAGCGATAGACGTCGGCGTAATTTTTCGCTGCCTTGACGGCCGCCTCCAGTCCCGTGGGCCGGGCCTTCACCTGATCCGCAGTGGCGGGCTCGAGCGCGATGAGGCGACAGATGATCGGCATTGCCTGTTCTCCTCAGGGAGGATTGGCCGATGGACGAAGGGTCAGTCCGCCTGGGACTCCGCCACCCACGCCAGGGCGGCCCGTTCATCCGAGAAGATCCGGATTTCGATCTGGGGATTGGTGTTGAGACTCTGGAACATGCGGGCGAATCCGAACGAAATCGGGTTCGGCGCCACCAGGGCCGTGCGGAATGCGTTGGGAAATTGCTTCTGGCGCCGCCGCATGGCGAGGTTGTCCATCGCGCGGTAGTCCAGGTCGGTCTGCAGCAGGCCGGCCATGTAGGTGATCCGGTTGGGCATGCGCCCGAGCCGAGCCTCGACCTCTTCGATCTCGCTGAATGCCGCTGCCAGCTCCCCGCCGGAGACGGTTCCCTGCAATTCGAGGTGAAGCACCGAGTCGATCAGCTCGCACCGGTAGGGCACTGGAACCTCACGCACATGCTGGTAGTGGGCGGCACGGCGAGCCGCTCCGCTAAGCTGTCAGTCGCCGGGAGTCGCCGCAACTGCCGGGCTACCGGACGCGGCGGGATAGGAGGGTCAGGGCAATTCCGCCCAGCACCAGTGCGCTGGCGCCGGCCAGCCGCCAGCTCAGCGCCTCACCCAGGAGGGCGATGCCGCCGAGCGCGGCAAGCACTGGAACAGCGAGCTGCACCACGGACGCCACCACCGGAGTGAGCCCTGGCAGCGCCGAGTACCAGATCAAATACCCCACACCCGATGCGAGGGAACCTGAGAGCACCGCCAGCAGGATGCCGTGGGCGGTGGCGTCGAGTGAACGGACCGCCACGAGGCAGACCGCGAGCGCGAGCGGCGTGGCGCGGACAAAGTTGGCCGCCGTCAGCGGCAGCGCGGCCGATCCCGCCCCCCGGCCCCGCAGGCTGTAGAGGCCCCAAGCCAGCCCCGCGATCACCATCAACGCCGCGCTCAGGGGATCGGGGGCGCTCACCCCCGGCGCCACCAGCCAGGCCAGTCCGCCAAAGGCGATCAGCATCCCCAGCCACTCGATCGCTCCCAGGCGGTGACCTTCGCGATAGCCGCCGAGAACCATGGTGCCCTGCACCGAGCCGAAGAGCAGCAGGGCTCCCGTGCCCGCCTGGAGGTGGAGATAGGCAAAGGCGAACGGGATGGCATACAGCGCAAGGTAGAAAGGAGAAAGCCACGAAGGAGAAGGGAGCCGCTGACCTCGGAACCGGAGCAGCAGAACCAGCGTCACGGCCCCCGAGGAGAGGCGAATTGCGGTGAACGAGGCCGGGTCGATCGCCCCGGCCCGGAGTGCCAGCCGGCAGAGCAGCGAGTTGGCCGCAAAGGCGGAAAGGGCAAGGAAGGTGAGCAGAGCCTGAACCACCGGCCGTGGCCGGTTCGCCGGCCCGCTCACCAGACGTCGAAGGGTTGTGATGCCACATCCTTGCGGCCGGTGCCATCCGGCTGCTCCGCAGCGGCGACCCGGAGCCGATAGTTCCCGCCCTCATACAACAGCACGCTGCCGCCCGCCGAGGCACCCGAGGCGAGCGCGAGCGGGGGCTCCGCCGCGCCGCTGCAGAAATCTCCCTCGAGCTGCCGGAAGTTGCCCCAGCTCAGCCGGTCCACCACGGCCGTGGCCGCCCCGCGGCACTGCGCCAGGTAGATCGTCCCGTCACCCCGGTTGGTCACGGTGAACGGAACCGACACCGGTGAATTGCCTCGGCGGTGGTAGGCGGTGGAGTCGAGCGAGACGGTGAACGGCGACGAATCAGGCAAAGGCGCCGCCACCTGAGGATGGCCGCAGGAGCAGAAGGCGAGGGTGAGAATCAGGTGGCGAGACATGCGAAGGACGGGAGAGAGGAGACGGGAGACGGGAGACGGGAAAACGTGAACAGTGAACGGTTAACTGTTCGCGGTTCGCGCCGCTAGGCGAGACTGATCTCGACGCCACGCCCGGATTGCCTCGCCCGTTCGTACACCACGACGGAGGCCGCCACATCCTGCAAGGCGGTTCCGGTGCTGTCGAACACGAAAATCTCTTCAGCGGTCCGCCGTCCCGGCCGCTGGCCGGCCAGCACCTGGCCAAGCGTGGCGTGAATGCCTTCGGGAGTCATTGCTCCCGCAGCGATCGCGTGATGCAGGTCTCCGATCGTGGGGGCCTGCTCCGGCACGTCCACCACGACCCGCGCGGCAGCCATCACGGCGGGTTCCATCTCCTGTTTCTCGGGGTTGTCGGCGCCGACCGCGGCGATGAACAACCCGGGATGGAGGAACGCGCGGGTGAACACCGGCTGCTTTGATGTGGTGCAGGTCACGCAGATCTGGCTCGCGGCCACCGCCGCTCCGAGGTCCGACTCAGCGGTCATCTCGACCCCGAGTTCGGCGCCGAGGTCTCGCACCAGCTCCCGGGCGCGGGCGGGGTCCTGGTCGAGCGCCCGTACCCGGCACAGGGTTCGCACGCAGGCCAGGGCGCGGAGGTGGGCCCGGGCCTGGGTGCCGCAGCCCAGCAGCGTCACCGAGGCGGCCTCCGGCAATGCCAGCTCCCGGGCCGCGAGCGCCGAGGCCGCCGCGGTGCGCAGCACCGTGACCTCGATCGAGTCGAGCAGGGCGAGCAGACGCCCGCTTGCCGTCTCGAACAGGGCGATCACTCCCTGAATCGTCGGCAGGCCAAATCGCGCGGGGTTGGCGGGAAAGTTGGCGTTGATCTTGGCGACGAAATAGCCGGGCGTCCCGGCCATCGCGGCCGTCTTGATGTGGAAGCCGCCACCCTCGAGATGCGCCCCCAGGATTCCCGGCGGCGCCGGCGTTTTCCCCTCGGCGTGGGCGCGAAACGCCTCCGCCACCGCCGCGATGCAATCCGGCATCGGGAGCAGCTCGGCCACGTCGGTGCGCGTGAGAAGCAGCGTCGGCATGCGAGAGCCGGAGAAAGGAGACGGGAAAAAGTGAACAGTGAACGGTGAACGGTGAACGGTGAACGGTGAAACCTTACGAGGTGCAGTCTTGCTTACGGCTTAAGGCTTAAGGCTTAAGGCATACGGCTGATCGACGACTATTCGCCGAACTCCCGTACCAACCTGAAACCGCGACACCTTTCCCCAGTATGCTCCGTCGGCCTGAGAGACCGGTAGCCCACTTACCACCCTGTTACACTCGATTTCCGGAGCCCGATGCCCGTCCCCGCGCTCACGACTTCGGCCGGATTGATCTCGCTCCTTCTCGCCGGCGCCGGGCCGGGCGCTCCCCCGACAATCGAAGTTCCTGCTTCTCCGGATGCCTGGAGCGCGAGCGACAGTCTCCGCCCGGTGAATTACCTGGGGCACCAGGCGCTGTGGATCAATCGGGGCGTGGCGCTGGTTCGCGGGGCCGCGATGACCAACGGCCGCCTGGAGCTGGATGTGGCCGCCAGTGACACCACCAATTTCCTCGGCATCGTCTTCCGCGCCGCCAATCCCCGGTTCAGCAACGTGATCTTCCTCCGGCCCGGCGCCTCCGGTACCGAGGAAGCGATCCAGTACGGACCCGCCTTCAATACCGTGGGCGTGGCGTGGCAGGTGTATCACGGCCACGACGCCAATGCCGTCGTCGACTTGTCGAGGAATCGGTGGATCCACCTCCGTCTCGATCTCGACGGGGCGGTGGCGCGCTTCTACGTGGACACCGCCACCCAGCCGACCCTCACCGTGCCGTGGGTGGTGGAATCCGGCGGGACGGGAATCGGAATCTGGGCGGGGGCGTTCGGCAAAGGCGCCTACTTCTCGAATGTCCGGTACACGCCGGCGGCGGAGGATGGTGCACCACCGCCGCCTTCCACCGCTCCCGCTGGGACGATTACCCGGTGGAGCCTCTCCAATGCGATCGAGGCGGCAGAATTCCACCCGGCGGTACTCCCGGACCTCGGCAAGTTCCAGTGGCAGACCGTCCAGACCGAGCCCGAAGGGTGGCTCCTGATCAACCGCTACCGTGAGGCGCCGGTGGGCGGGGTGCCCTACGACAGCACCGGGGCGGTCCTGGTGGACAGCGTGATGTCGGGCAAGGTGGCGCGCTCACGAATCGTGTACGCCCGCGCCACGATCACCAGCGACAAACCGGTGCTCCGCCGGCTGCGGTACAGCTATAACAATGGCGTCGTCATCTACCTCAACGGGCGGCCGCTCGCCTTTGCCATGAATCCCGGCGGCCTGCGCACCAACCTCGGTGTCATGGCCCGCGTCGGGGACGCGGTCTATCTCCCGCTCAACAAGGGGAAGAACGAGCTGGTGTTCGCGGTCATCGACATGACCGGGGGCTGGGCCTGTTCGGCGCGCCTCGACCCGCCCGAAGGGGGGCATTGATGCTCCGGCGACTGCTCGGCGCCCTGCTCCTGCTGGCGGAGACTCTCGTCTCGGCGGCACATGGCCAGATGGCCCGGCGCCCCGCGCCGGGCGGGCCGGCCCGGCTTCCAGTGGTGACCGAGGTGGTGAACGGCCGGGCCGAGTCGGGCGCGTATCACGGCGTGCAGGCGGTGAGGCTCGTCCCCGCCCGGGACTTGAAGGGCAAAGACGCGGGGATGCTGGGGATTCTTGATCTGCCGGAATTCCACAACGGCACCATCGAGATCCAGGTGGCCGGGAAACCCGGCGCCAATGCGGCGCCCGATTCGCGCGGGTTCATCGGCTTGAGTTTTCGCACCGGGGAGCACGGTACCTGGTCCGAAATCTTCTACCTCCGCCCCACCAACGGCCGAGCCGAGGATCAATTGAGGAGAAACCACGCCGTGCAGTACGTCTCCGAACCGGAGTGGCCCTGGTACCGGCTGCGCAAAGAGGTACCGGGCGTGTACGAATCCTACGCCGACATGGTGGCTGGCGAGTGGACCACGATGCGCATCGAAGTGCAGGGTGTCACCGCCCGCCTCTACGTCAACGGCGCCCCGCAGCCCTGCCTCATCGTCAACGATCTCAAGCATGGCGACGGCGCGGGCCGTATCGCCCTCTGGTCTTATCTCGACACCGACAACTGGTTCGGGCCGATCACCGTCACACCGCAGTAAGGGCCGCCAGCTACTCGTCCCGTCGAGCGGGGCGGCCGCCCTTGAGCCGCCCCTCGCTCCGCCCCTTCAGATACTGATACAGCCCCTCGAAGTAGGCCGGGTCTATCCCCAGCCTTGCCGCGCTCGGCATTCCCTTCGATTCACGCGATCCCGCCAGCACCGCCAGGAACGCCTCGCGATTCGGGACGTTGCCATCCGGCTTCAGCGCGAGGACCAGGTCGGGAGCGAACGAGGTGCCGAGGGCGTCTTCCCCGTGACAGCGGGCGCACTGCAGGCTGTACTGCTGCCAGCCGCGGTAGGCCTCCAGGCTGACGGTATCGCGGGCCGGGTGGTGCCAGGGGTCGGGTTCAGCGGCAGGCAGAGGCTCCTGCGCGGAAAGGATTCCGGCGCAAGCCGTGACTACAACGGCGGGGAGAAGGAACCTCACAGGGGAAATGGCCACGCGGCGAGAAGATAATTTGGACTCCGGAATCGGATAGAAGGGGGGATGCGCCGGCAGTATCGTGCCGGGGAGCTGGATGGACCTGCTTCCCGGAGGCACCGTGCACGCGACCATCGATCCCGCCATCCTCTATTTCGGCACCCCGGTAGTGCTGGTCAGTTCGGAGAATCCCGACGGCACTCCCAACCTGGCGCCGATGTCCTCCGCCTGGTGGCTGGGGCGGAGCTGCATGCTCGGCTTCGGGGCGCGGTCCCACACTCCCGCCAACATCCTGCGCACGGGCCAGTGCGTGCTCAACCTTCCGTCCGTCGAGCAGGTGGCCCACGTCAACCGGCTGGCCCGGACAACGGGCTCGGATCCCGTGCCGCCGCACAAGGTGGCCATGGGGTACCGGCACGAGCGCGAAAAATTCGGAGTCGCAGGCCTTTCCCCGGTCGCGTCAACGATGGTACGCCCGCCGCGGGTGGCCGAATGCCCGGTCCAGCTCGAGGCGGTGCTGGAGGGGAGTCACGCCCTGGCGCAGTCGGACCCCGATCGCCGGGGAAACCTGATCGCGCTGGAGGTGAAGGTGCTCCGGGTTCACGTCCACGAATCGATGCGGATGGCGGGGCACAGCGACCGGATCGACCCCGATCTCTGGCGTCCGCTGATCATGAACTTCTGCCAGTTCTACGGCCTGGGAGAAAAGGTGCATCACTCGACGCTGGGGGAGATCCCCGAGTCGGCCTACCGGCCGAAGCCGAAGGTATCGCCACCCGCCAGCGCGGCCGCGTAGCTGGATGAAACCGTCGGGAGTCTCCGGCCGTACCGGCGGCACCATTCACCGGACCTCCCGATGCGATTCGGCTCCGCTGTCCTCCTCGGTTTCGTGATCGGCGGGATTTTCCCCGCGACTGCCGAGGCACAGGCGGCGGCCGCCGGCCGGGGAGCTCCGGACTCGCTGACCGTGCTGGTGTCCAACCTCGACCGCCAGCTCTTCGACCGGTTCAACGCGCACGACCTGACGGGCCTCATGGCGCTGTTCTCGCCCGATCTCGAGTTCTATCATGACAAGGGCGGGCTGCAGCACTGGCAGGACGTCGATGCGGGCTTCAAAGGGATGTTCGCGCAGGACAACGGCATGCACCGCGAGCTTGTGCCGGGAACGCTCGAGGTCTATCCGATCCCGCACTACGGCGCGATGGAGGCGGGCCGGCACCGGTTCTGCCACCAGGAGAGCGGCAAAGAGCTCTGTGCGGTGTTCAAGTTCGTCCAGGTCTGGAAGCAGGAAGGGAACGACTGGAAGGTGACGCGGGTGATCAGCTACGGGCACTAACGGCGGGAGGGGACTTCAGCGCGCGCTCTTCGGGGTGATGATCCGGTGGAAGCACTGATGGCCCGACTGATGGTCCCAGTTGTCCATCTCGTAGTCTCCGGGGGCGGTTCCATCGAACGTGGCACAGAGATCGAAGCTGGTATCGTCGCTGATCCGGTAGTCGTAGGGGATGCCGCTGACCGGATCGAGGTACCCCGTGGTATCCCCCGACTGGGCCCGCGCGCTGTCGAGTGTCAGGGGCAGATGCCCGGTCCGCCGGTTGTAGTCGGCGACGACGTTGGACGCCCTCTGCAGATCCCGGATCCGCGCCCGGTCGAGCAGCTTGAGCCTGCCTTCCGCGGGTGTGCCCGTCTTGCGAAGGCCGGCGATCACCACCGCCACGACCAGCAGCGTCACGCCCACGGCCCAGGCCCGCTGATTCCGTTCGGCCATCAGCGTGGCGCGTCCACGCCATCGGCGCGGAGGTCTTTCAGGTAGTAGACGAAGAGCGTCCCGGCGATGCCAACCGCAATCAGTCCCTTGACCAGTATCCGCCGGCTCAGTTCGCCAGACAGCAGCTTGTCGACGTGATCGATCAGCACGCTGATGATGATGACCGCGGCGAGAAAGAGGGTGAGATAGGTCAGCCAGCGGCGCACCCGGGAGGCGCGCTTCGTCGGATCGGCATGAAGCTCACGGTTAGTGAGCGAGGACATCCAGAAAAACACCGGGAACGAGACGATGATCGCCGCGAGCGACCAGCGGATACTGTCCCTCGCGGACCCGTAGTACGAAGTGTCCGCCGGATCCGGAACATGGATATTGACCAGCTGGAACCCGACGTTACCCAGATTCCAGGCACAGAGGTACAGAGTGGAGAAGAGCAGGAGATAGAGAAAGGCTTCGCGCGCCGAGAGGTAGGGCACCGGGCGGGGAACCGGCACCGGAAACTCGACTTCGGCAAACGAGCCGAGCCCCGCCTTGACCTGCTCCTTTTCCCAGCCCGCCTTGAGCAGCGCCGCCTCGATGTCCGCGCGAGGAAGGCCGCGGGCGAGGGAGGCCTGGACGAATTCGGACAGCGGTTCGGGAACGGCCATGTGGGCCTGGTGGTAAGGCGTTGGATTTCGGACGCAAATGGTGAACGGTTAACAGTGAACAGTGAACAGTGAACAGTTGGCAGCTCACGGTTCACCGTTCACTGTTTACGCAGTCCCCCTACTTCTCCCCCTCGACTCTCCGCTGTTCCGCCTGCTGCGCCAGCACCCGTTCGGCGAAATCGATGCGCTCCTGCGCTTCCGCGAGTTCGCGGCGCAGATTGGCCACATCGCCCTCCAGCGCGTCGAGGCGGGCCGGGTCGCCGAGGGACGGCGCGACGGCGCCTTCCCGCAGCCGCTGAGCCCAGAGGCCGAACGCCACCGCCAACCCGGCATGCGAGGCGGCGTGCCACTGCTCGGCCATGGCGGCCGCGAAGGCCATCGCCACGAGGTTGACCGCGGCGAGCACGACCGCGATCGGGTACCAGAGAGAAGGCTTGAACTTCATGGGTGAGGCTAGTGTAACCGGCGGGGCCTGCGGGCGGAAGCGACGGGCGCCTCCGCCCCGACTGCATCAGAGAGTGGCACCGGCCTTCGGTGTGGCGGGCGGGCGCGATCGCACCTCGAATGGCTGCGAGAACCTGAGGTCGGCCGGCACCTCGCCACCGCCCCTGTCGAAGAGCAAGGGGAAGTAGACCCGGAAGTACCCTCCCAGGTTCTCGGGAATCACCAGCACGCGAGAGGTACTGTCTCCCGGCGACAGCGGGAAGAGCGACATATAGCAGGCGTGTACCGAGTCCGGCTCGGCGTATTCCAGGGACCAGCCGGCGAAGCCCGAACGCTGAACCTCGATCGCGCAGGTGTTGACCGCGAGCTCGAGGTCGGAGTTGTTGACCAGCTCGATGGTGATGCTGTCTCCCGGATACGTCACCTGGGGAGATGCGGTGATGGCCAAGTCTGGCCGGCTGAGATCCGCAGCCGGGTCGGCGCACGCGGCGAGGAGCAGAAGTGCCGTGAACGGGACAGCGCGCATGGGACGGGTCCGGTGGAAGGCAACGAGGTGGACGGTCGAAGTGGAGCACCGCACACACCACTCGGAAAGGTACGGCGTGGCCCGCCCCCTGCCAGCCGCTAGCCGTCCCATTCGCTGCCTCGAAGCGCCAGTTCGCTGCGTGTCCTCGGCGATCCAGCCCGCTGTGCGACTTTGCAACGCTGGATCGGGTCTCGCTCACTCCCCTCCCGCCGGGATCGGCTTCCTTGCAGTCCGAGGAGGGCGGCGGCACATTGGGTAAGGAACCGTCCAGTCGGCGGTCAGGCGCTGCCCGGGGTCCTTCACGAAAGGCCAGCCATCTCCATGAAGTCAGCGATGCGCAACGTCCCCCTCGGTCACAGGCTGCTCTCCCTTCTCGGGACGGCGATCCTGGTCCACGGCACTCTCGCTGCCCAGGTGCAGGATTCGAACAAGGTGCCGATGGCCAATCCGCCCGAGGCGACGGTGGCCCAGGCGGCCGCCGATACCAGCGCGCCGGACTCGGTCGTCCTGTCGCCCGATCAGCTCGAATCGCTGGTCGCCCCGATCGCCCTCTACCCCGACGATCTCCTGGCGCAGACCCTCGTGGCGTCGACCTACCCGCTCGAGATCGTCCAGTTGCATCAATGGCTGACCAAGCATCCCGGCCTCAAGGACAAGGCACTGGCGGATTCGGTCGCCAAGCAGCCGTGGGATCCCAGCATCCAGTCCATGGCCGCCGTTCCTGAGGTGGTCAAGCGCCTGGCCGATGATATCCAGTGGACCACCGAGATGGGCAACGCCTTCCTGGCCCAGCAGAAGGCGGTCATGGACGCCGTGCAGCGGATGCGCAAGAAGGCCAAGGAGAAGGGCGCGCTCGAATCCAACGAACAGCAGACAGTCGAGACCAAGACGGTTGAAGGGGCACCCGTCATCGTGGTGCAGTCCACCAATCCCGAGGTGGTCTACGTACCGGTCTACAGTCCGACCGTGGTCTATCCGCCTCCGATCTATCCGTATCCGCCGATCTACTACCCGCCGTATCCGCCGGGTGCGGCCCTGGTGTCCTTTACCGTCGGGGTGATGTGGGGCGCCGCCATCTGGGGTGGGGCGTGCTGTCACGCCGGCTGGGGAGGCGGCGGCACGGTCATCATTAACAACAACAACAACTTCAACCGGATCGGTGGCGCCGGCGGTGTCGGTGGAGTTGGTGGTGTAGGTGGTGTCGGCGGTGTTGGTGGCGTGGGTGGAGTCGGAGGTGTCGGTGGCGCCGGCGGTGTTGGCGGCGTCGGTGGCCCCGGCGGCGCTGGTGGTGTTGGTGGCCCCGGTGGTGCAGGTGGAGCCGGCAGACCGAAGGCGGGAACCCAGCCGGCTGGCGGCGCCGGTGGCAAATGGCAGCACAATCCGTCGCACCGCGGCGCCGCACCGTACCAGGACAAGCGGACGTCCAACAAATTCGGCGGCGCCGGCGGCGGCAACCGCCCCAGCGCGGGCCAGCAGCCGGCCGGAGGTAACCGCGGTGGAGCCGGTGGTGCGGGGCAGAGGCCCAGCGCCGGCCAGCAGCCGGCGGGCGGAAATCGGGGTGGAGCGGGTGGTGCGGGGCAGAGACCCAGCGCCGGTCAGCAGCCGGCCGGCGGAAACCGCGCCGGGGCAGGCGGTTTCGGCGGTGGCTCGGGCGGCTACAACGGCAATAGCGCCCGCGCCAGCAGTTCACGGGGCTCGATGAGTCGCGGTGGCGGCGGCGGATTTTCTCGAGGTGGTGGCGGCGGAGGGCGGCGGAGATGAACGCCATGATCCGTCGTTACGGCCTTGCCCTCGTGAGCGGCCTCGTCCTCACGGCATGCGGCGAACACAAGGCGCCCCCGGCGCCGGAAGTGCCCGGCCAGCGGTTTGCCACCGCGGAGGACGCGGCGGCGGCCCTCATCGCCGCGACCGATCCGTACGACGTGGCCGCGCTGGCCAAAGTCCTCGGCTCGCAGGGCGAGGCGCTGGTGGTCACCGAGGATTCGGTGCAGGACCGGAACACCGCCAGGGAGTTCGCGGCCCAGGCCAGGCAGGGCCAGCATCTCGAATACGATTCGACCAGGACCTCGGCCGTGCTGATCGTCGGCCCTGGGGACTGGCCGCTGCCGATCCCGATCGTCAAGACGGATTCGACCTGGTCGTTCGATGTGGCCGCGGGGCGCGAGGAGATTCTCAACCGGCGCATCGGTCGCAACGAACTCGACGCCATCGACGTGTGCCACGAGTACGTCGCGGCACAGCTGGTGTATGCCCGCCGCCGCCACGACGGGGCGCTGGTCAATCAGTACGCCCAGCGCGTCATCAGCCAGCCGGGCAAGCAGGACGGCCTGGCCTGGCGCGGCGCCGACAGCAGCTGGCAGGGACCGATGGGCCCGTCAGTCGCGGAGTACATCTCGGAAGGGTACACGGACAAGTTCCGGCCGCTGCACGGCTACTACTTCAAGATCCTCAAGGCGCAGGGTCCGGCGGCACCGCTCGGGGCCATGGACTTCACGGTGGAGGGGGCGATGATCGGCGGGTTCGCGCTGGTCGCTGCGCCCGCCGAGTACGGCGTCACGGGCGTGCAGACGTTCATCGTGGGGTACGACGGCGTGGTCTACGAGAAGGACCAGGGGGCGCAATCCATGGACCTGTTCCGGGCCATGGACCGCTACAACCCCGACTCGACCTGGAAGCTGGCCGAGCAGCCCTGAGTATCCCTCCGCGGGGCCGGGCCGCTCAGGCGCCCGGTCCCGCCGCCGCAGTCACATTCGAAGGGTGCTTCACCCAGTCCTGCAGCAGCGTCCAGAATACCGCGAGCACCACCGGGCCGATGAAGATCCCGATGATGCCGAATGTCAGCATCCCGCCGATCACTCCCGTGAACACGAGCAGCAGCGGCAGGTTGGCCCCGCGCGTGATCAGGATCGGGCGCAGGATGTTGTCCATCGAGACGAGACCGAGCGAGACGATCAGCAGGATGGTGCCCGCGGTGGTCTGCTGTGACCAGTAGAGCCACGCCACCGCCGGGGCCAGGAGCAGCAGCGGTCCGACCTGCGCCAGGCAGAGCACCAGCGCGATTCCCCCGAGAATTCCCGCCCCGGGCACACCGGTGAGCGCCAGCGCAACACCGGTGAGCAGCGCCTGGAGCAAGGCCGTCACCACCACGCCCAGCGCGACTCCGCGGGCCGCACTCCCGGCCAGAATCACCAGCGCCTCCGCGTCCTCGCCACCCACCCGGCGGAAGAAGTTGCGCACCCCCGCCGCGGCGTCTTCCCCCTTGGCATAAAGCAGCGCGGTAATACCGGAGGTCAGCAGGACCTGGACCGTCAGGCGCAGCAGGCTTCCCGCGGTGCCCAGCAGCCAGCGGCTGAACATGGTCAGCCCGGGCTCGAGGCGGGCCCGGAGCGCCGTCTCGTCGAGGCCCACGAGGCCGCTCCATTCTTCCGCGACCCGCCGGCCGACCAGAGGAATTCCCGCCACCCAGGCAGGTGGCGCGGGCAATCCCTTCGTGATGAGGTCACGGGCAAGGCCCGCGTGCTCGACGATCGCCCCCATCACCAGGATGAGCGGCAGGAAGAATCCCAGGATCAGGATCAGGGTCAGCACCGTCGTAGCAGCCCAGCGCCGTCCCCCGAACGTGTTCTGCAAACCACGCAACAGGGGCCAGGTCGCGACCGTGATGGTGGCCGCCCAGAGAATGGCGGGGAGGAACGGCGCGATGATCCAGATGCTGGTGCCGGCGATCGCACCCACGCCGAGAATCATGGCGAGCCGGCGGATCACCTCGTCGTTGCTGCGATCAGCCGTCTGCGGGCTCATGGATTTCCTCGTGGGGCATGGGAATCGCCGGGGCGTTTCCAACTTGCGCAGCTGCGTGGCGCTCGACACTCGGGCGCCACGGAGAGCGCGTGAACCAAGGACTGGCCTCCGCCAGCTTACGCCCGGGAGACGGCGGGAGCAAGTCCGACGGTGCGGCCGACCCGAGTTGTCACTCCACAGAGGGGCACCTAGGTTGCGGTCGCGTCATCCGCCGCGACGATCGGATCACCTGCCGGACCTTCCAGAGGCGCATGGCACCTCTCGTCATCCACTGCCAGTGCGGCAAGACGATTTCCGTGGCCGAACGGCACCGGGGCCGCACCATCAAGTGCGGCCAGTGCGGCCGCGTGATCCGGACCAGCCGGTTCGACCTGAGGCTCTGGGTGACCCTGCTGGCGTGGGCGTACCTTGGCGCGGTCGCGCTGGCCGCCATCATCCTCTGGGGATTCGGCGACCGCTGGGGTCCGGCGACGGCGCTGCTCTTCGCGGGCCGCTGGGTCCTGCTGCTGCCGCTTGCGGTGCTGGTGCCGGCGGCCCTGCTTACCCGGCGCCTGCTGCTCGCCCCGCTGGCCCTCGGCGGGCTCATCGCGCTGGTGCCGGTCGGCGGCTTCCGCTTCGGCCTGCTGCGGGTGTTCCCGCATCCGGCGGGGGCGCACCTGCGCGTCGTCACGTTCAATACAGATGGCGGCGCCGCCCTGGCCACCCGGCTCCCCGGGCTGCTCGAGCAGTGGCAGGCCGACGTCGTGGGATTCCAGGAGTGCGGCTCTGAGATGCAGGAGGCAATCAGCGGACTCAAGGACTGGCACCATCACTTCGTGCGCCAGCTCTGCCTGCTGAGCCGCTACCCGATCAGCGACTCCGCCGTGATGGACCGCAGTGCGCTGGCGGATGTGGAGCAGTCGTCGGCCGGCATCGGAGGCTCGGGAGACGTGGTGCGGTATACCCTCGAAACCCCGTCGGGTCCGGTCAACGTCACCAATCTGCATCTCGAGACGCCGCGGAAAGGGCTGGAAGGCGCCCTGAGCACCGGCTTCAACACCGCACGCCTCGCCGGCAACACCCACCTCCGGACCATCGAGTCAGGGCTGGCACGGCGGTGGGTGAACGCGGGCACGCATCCGGCAATCGTGCTCGGCGACTTCAACACCCCGGTCGAGAGCCGGATCTTCCAGCAGAGCTGGGGCGATCTGACCGACGCCTTTTCGCGGGTGGGATTCGGCTACGGGATGACGAAGAACAACGGCTGGATCAGGGTCCGGATCGATCACGTGCTGGCCGGATCTGGGTGGTACCCGGATCGCGCCACCGTGGGGCGGGACCTGGGTTCGGACCACCTGCCGCTCATCGTGGATCTCACTCTCGCCCCACCGCAGCCGTAGCAGGTCCCGCCTCCGCTGGGCACAGCGATGGATTCCGGTTCACATCTTAGATCTTCTTCGACCGCCGAGCGGGTTCCCTGCGCGCCGGCCTGGCGGAGACCTCCAGCAACTCGTTCGGCGCCTGACAGCGCCACGCCTCACGCAGCAATGGCCGCAACTCGCCGGCCGTGACCTCCGCCAACCGGACCAGAACCGCGGGAAAGCCGTTGTAGTGCGGCTCGGTGAAGAATTTCCGCGAGTTGACCCGCAGCAGGAATTCCCGGTCTTCGAGATTGGCGGTGCGTACAGCCAGCACCTTGGGTTGCGGCACCCTCGGCTTCTTCGGATCGATCCGCTCCATCCAGACCCAGGCATACCCCTTCTCCTTGCCCTTGTTGAGCACGGAAAAGGCGAAGCGCTGTTTCCCCTCGATGGTGCCGGGCAGGGAGAGACAGATGCGGCGGACGGTGGACTGGGTGGCCATGGGTGGGTAAGAGGTGAGAGGGAGCAGGGAGCAGGGAGCAGGGAGCAGGATCTACGCTATCGCCAGGTTCCTCGACCCTTGACCCTCGACCCTCGACCCGTGACTCGTGACCCCTGACTCCTGACTCCAGACCCCTGACCAACGCGGATGACAGTTCCGGAGCTGGATCTGCGCATAGTAAGCGAACCCAACCACCATCGCGCACCGATTTCCGGTCACTTCTGCCAGGAGGCAGTCAGATGGGTCTCATGCCCGCAGGCGGGGGAAACCCCTTCGCCAGGATCGACAAGCAGAGCGTCATCGGCACCTTCAAGTCGTGCGGCTCCCGCGATCCCGATGTGCTGTAGGCCCAGACCGAACAGCTCAAGCAGGACGGCAAGCACCTGTCGCTGCCGGGCAAGATCTGCCTGGGCGGGGGCGCCCTCTTCACCATCACCATCTTCATGGCGTGGTTCGGAATCCCGCTGGCCCTCTTCGGCTGGTGGCTGATGCGCTTCGGCAAGGGGAACATGGACGCGGTCGACGCCGGCTTCGAGGAATTCATGGCTGCGCCACCGCCGGCCAAGGCCGGGGTGATCGGCTAGGCACGGATCGCCAGAGGGCCGGCGCGGTCAGCGCCGGCCCTCCAGCATCGCGTCGTAGTAGTGGTTTTCCCCCTCGTCCTCGTACTCCCGGACGGTGCCGAACCCCGCCGCGGCGAGCAGCCGGCGGTAGCGGTCGGCCCCGAGGGAGCGGGAGGGCTGCCGGGTCATGGCGTCGGACCAGGTGACCTGCGGCGCTGGCGCGGTAAAGAGCAGGCGCCCGCCTTCGTTGAGCCGTTCGGCGATCCGGGCGATCAGCCCCTCCTGCGTCCGGGCGGGGAGCAGAAAGAACAGGCCCCACGCCAGCACGGCGTCAAAGCGCCGGCCGAAGAAATCGGAGTCCTCCACGGCTTCACAGGCGGCCGGGACCTCCGGGAACCGGCGCCGGAATGCGGCGAGCAGTGTAGCGGAGGCGTCGATCCCCGCCACTTCGAGCCCGGCCTCGACCAGGACTGCCGTCAGCGGCAGGCCAGCCCCGCAACCGAGATCCAGCACGGCTGCGCCGCGCGGAAGCCCCGTGGCCCAGGCCCGCACCTCGTTCGTCCCGATGCCGTACCCCTTGCCGCTGCCCCGGCCCGCGAGGAATTCGCCGGCGACCCGCTCGTACCCGTTGGACCGATCGGTCATCCGCCGCTACCGGTAGCCCACTTTTTCGTCCAGCGGAATGGTGCTCCGCACGAACGTTCCCGATCCCCGGCCCAGTTGTTTCCCCTCGCTGTTGAGCAGCGTCGACTCCGCCACGAAGAGAGTGCGTGACTGGTGCACCAGCCGGCCTTCGGAAGTCATGACCCCTTCGGCGATCGGACGGAGCAGCACGATGTTGAAACTCACCGTCAGGACGAAGACATCGGGCACCACCGAGTTCACCGCGAAGAAGGCCGCGTCGTCCAGCGACTTGAAATAGACCGAGCCATGCACCGCGTGGGCGGCGTGGTGGAGTGCCGGTCGCACCGTGACCGTGACTTCGGCCCGCCCTTCCGAGACCCGGATGGCGGGCCGGAAAATCTGTTCGTTGATCGGGGCGCCGTGATACATCCGCTCGAGGCGGCGGCAGTGCTCTTCGAGTCCGCTCATGGGGAAGGCCCGGGTTCACGCCCCGAATTGGCGCAGGTGGTGGTCACAGTGAAGCCAGCTCCAGCGCATCCAGTTGCCGCGGTTCATCGGACCGAAGACGGGATGCCGGTCGACCAGCGCCTGTTCCGCGGACGTCTGCACCTGGATCAGCAGGGTGACCGCGCGGTCGACATCCCCTTCAAAGGCGAGCGGATCCACCACCTTGGCGGCGGGATCGGCGCCGGACCGGACGCCGCGGGGGAGCCGGGGAATCACATGCATCACCAGGAACTTGCGCACCGGGTTGGGGCGGCGGGACGCCGAGGCGAACTGCCGCTGGCCGAGGATGGCGGCACTCACGTCGCCGAGATGCTGCACCATCTGCTGGAAATTGATGGTGCCCCATTGGCGCTCGGAGTCCGGCTTGAGACTGCGCAGACGGGCCACGAGCGAGCCCAGGACTGCCGGATCATTCAGGTTGCGCATGGGAGAGAAGATGGGAGATAGGAGACGGGAGACGGGCCAGATGGATCCACCAGCCGTCAGGGCGCAAGGCCCGCGACGCCGGCACGGAGCATCCAGGCGATGAGCCACCCGACCACGAACGTCCCGGCGCCCGAGAGGAGACCGATGGCAACTGAAGTACCGCCCCAGACCACCGAGGCCAGGCCGCCGGCCAGGGTCAGGCACGCCAGCCACGCGACGAGTACCCGCGCCAGCCAGCCGCGAAACCGGAATGCCGCAAACACTGCCGCCAGCGAGAGGACCCCGTAGGCGAACTGGCACAGGGACTGCGCAATTTGTCCCGCGCTATCCATTTCGTCCCGCTGCTCGATTGCGCCACTCACGCCGAGCCACCCCAGGGCCAGCATCAGAATGGTGGCGGCGACCAGCAGTGCCCGGCGACCGACCGGAGGGATGGTCAGGAGTCGGGAGTCAGGTGTCGGGTACGTTCTCGCATGGCTAAAGCGCCGCGAGGTCGCTGGGCGAGAGATCGTTGAGCCCCCGGATGACCCTGCACTTCTGCTCATCGGCAAAGTCGATCATGACGATATTGGGCATGAAGCGCTTGCGGGCCGGCCCGACCGCCGGCGAGCCCGGCGGCAGAGAGAGCGGGTTGCGCTGCATGATGAACTCTTCCAGCCCCTGGGCCCACAGTTTCCGCATCCGCGCCACGTTGGGCGCATCCCACATCTTGTCGTTACGCTTCTTGATGCTCTCGAGCAGGCCCGTGGTGGTCCAGTACATCATCCCCATCACGTCGGGATCGCCCAGGAACTTGGCCCCTTCGAGGAGCTTGGCCTGCTTCTTCTCGTTCTGCCCGATCTTGTCGTTCGGCTTCATGACCGAAGTGCCCCCCTTGCCGTAGTACTGCAGACCCTTGAATGAGGGGGAGTAGGCCAGTCCGCCGGATTCCTTGTCGTAGAGATTGCGGATGCCGTGGATGCCGTCCTTGGGCCCGACCTTGCCGGCCAGCTCCTTCACGCCGCCGGGCGAAAAGAGCGGCAGCACCTTTCCGGACAGCGCCTTGAGCGGGGTGATGTTCAGGTTGGTATCCGCCTTCAGGAGCACCTTGTCCAGGACGGTGGTGCAGGCTTCGGCGATCAGCCCCCAGTTGGTGCACTTGTCGAATTTGAGCAGCAGGAATTCGCTCGAACCCGACTTGCTCTGCACGAAGTCCCGGGCGTCCTCCAGCATCTTGGTGAGTCCCATGCCGAAGGCGCCCGCCGAGAGCTTGGTGCGGGTCAGGTCGACGGGGCGGCCGACGTCTTCGAGATGGCGCGTCTTGCTCTCATTCTTCATGAACATCCCGTCGGCGTGGAAGGCGCGCAGTTCGGCACCCTTCACGTTGCCGTACTTGCCGGGCACCGTGGCCGCGGCAATCCGCAGGTCGAAGATCCTCACCCCCGCCGACGCCTGGCCGCCGATATCGAGATCCTGGGTCTGCACGTTCTTGCCGCCGCCGGTGATCCCGGCGTCATGACTTCCGGCGAAGACGATATCGTTGAGTTGCTTGTCCTTGCCGAGCTCGAAGTAGGTGATCATCGATGGGAGTCCGGTTGGCGTTCCGTGGGGCCCGGCATGAACGCGCTTTCGGGCGGGGCACCCGTGCGCCCAAGGTGTGAATGAGCCTCGCGGGGCGCAAGAGCCGTCGCCGGGAAACGGGAAACGGGGAGTTGCTTGTCGATAGACTCGTCGCTGTCAACGCAATTCCTACTCCCTGCTCCCTGCTCCCTGCTCACTGCTCCCTGCTCCCTGCTCACTGCTCACTGCTCACTGCTCACTGCTCACTGTCTTTCCAGCCAGGCTACCACCGCCGGCGCATCGGCGCTGGATGGGAAGACCGGATAGATCACGTGCACAATCCTCCGGCCCTCGAGGATCAGGCTCAGGCGCTTGATCACCGTTTCCCCGGCGAAGGTGAACGTGGGAAGGCGGAGGGCGCGGGTCAGGGCCAGCGACGCGTCGCTCAGGACCGGAAAGGGGAGGTGCAGCCGCGCCGCCATTTCCTGCTGGTACGCCGTGGACTGGGTGCTCAGTCCGTAGACGCTCGCCCCCAGGCGGTGCAACTCGGTGTAGTGGTCACGAAAGGCGCAGTTCTGCGGGGTGCAGCCGCGGGCCCCCGGGATCTCGTCCCAGCCGGGGGGAGAATTCTGGTCGGGGACACCAGTCTTGGGATAGGCGTACACCACCGTCCAGCGGGTGGTCGCGGCACCGATGGTGACCGGCGGGCCGACAGTCGCGGGGAGCGGAATGGCGGGAACCTCCATTCCCGCCAGGTGATCGCAGGCGCCATCGTCCTCGGGAACCGGCAGTCCGGCAGGCACGGAGTAGAGATCGTCGGAACGCATCGCTCAACCGCCTCCCCGCACCACGCCAGGCCCGGCCGTGGCTGAGGTCATGACTTTCTCGCTTTGGGTTGATAGCCGCGAGACGCGCCCTTGCGCTGCGGCCGCTGGGTTGGGGGATTGGCCCGAATGGTGAGCTCGCGGCCGGACCGGTCGGACCCCTTGCGGGGGCCCCCCCTTCAATCAATATCGCGTCATTTTCGGAGGAAGTGGTAACCGGAATACTGCGGCAAGGTGCCCGGAACTGCGGTATGAGGGGAGAGGGGAGAGGGAAGAGGGGAAAAAGGTGAGCAGTAAGCAAGGGCAGAGGAATCTGCCGGCGACCGGCTAACGGCTCATGGCTTCCTGCAGGTACCTGATGGCTGACGCGTCACCACCCACGATCTCCCGCTGCTCCAGCCTCCGGGCTGCATCAGGATCGTGGGACGGGAGATACACGGTGGGCAACGCCTGTACCAGCTGGCGCATGCGCAGCACCGATTGCCAGGCGTCCTTCGGACTCAGCGCCACCCCATCGATCTCGCCCTCCAGCATCAGCCGCTGGGTGTAGGAAACGTCTCCCGCAAAGCAGATCAGCCGCTCATCCTCCTCCAGAATCACCGACAGGTGCCCGGCGCTGTGGCCCGGGGTCGGCACCAGCCGCACATCCTCGCGGCGGGTGAGAATGTGATGCCGCGGAAACCCGCGGAATTGTCCATCGGCAAACGCAATGAGCCTGGGCGAGAGCGACGTCGGCCAGCGCTGGTTCTGATACCCCTGCATCCGCCCGCCCATCCCGGTTGCCGCCGACCACTCGGCCGCTGCGATCAGCACCTCGGCCTTCGGAAAGTGGCGCAGTCCGTCGGCATGATCGCCGTGGAGGTGGGTGAGAATCACCCAGCGGATATCGCCGGGCGCGAGGCCCCTGCTCCTGAGCATCGGGCCAATCTCCTGTTCGGCCGCCATCTCATCGAAGACAGCGGCCCGCTGCACCAGCCGCATCCAGGGGGGAAACCAGTTGGGGCGATTGGCATCCACCGCGCGCCCGGTGTCGATCAGGATGAGCCCCTCGGGGTGTTCGATTACCCAGCACCAGATCGGAAGCCATCCGGTGAATTCCCGGTCCAGCATGGTGCGGGCGAGTCGCAAGGGATCCCCGACCCGCCCCTCGCACCAGCGACGAGTGAGTCTCACATGTCCGGTAGTGATCGCGTGGATTTTCATGCTCAACCCTACGGGGGCCGACGGGCGCAGGTTCCCGGACCGGTCGACCGGCGGGAGGGGGAAACAGCGAGAGAAGACGCCCACGCCCCCTGCGGCCGCACACGCTCCGCACCATCGGCCGCGCCGGAAGAACCGGGGAAGGTGCCCTCACCGATGGCCGAATCGGCGAGCGCCCTCCCTACTCGCGCGCGTCTCTGGCTGCCGCCGGGCGGATGATCAGTGTGGGTCCGCGATCCTCCAGGTCCTTTCTCCGGTAGCCCAGGCGGCCCAGGGTGAGCAGCACGACCGCGGCGGTGACCGAGACCACACCGGCCAGATACCAGGGGAGTCCGGGCTCGCGGGTGGGAATGCCCTGGTCCAGCGCGATGAGAACCGGGAATGAGGAGTTGAACACCGCGTGCATGAGCACCGCGGGGATCAGGCTGCCGTTGGATATGTTGTACACCCAGGTCATCAGCACCGACAGGCAGACCACCAGCAGCATGAATGCCCAGACCGGCACGGTGAGGTACCCCGCCAGCAGGAACAGCGGCACATGCCAGAGCGCCCACACGCCGCCGAGGAAGAGGGAGCCACCCAGCGGGCCGAAACGCTCCTGGCAGCGGGGCAGGGCGTAGCCGCGCCACCCTGGTTCCTCATTGAGCGGGCCACCAAGGAGATTGAATGGATTGCTCCACCATGGCACGGAGGCGCTGGCGAGCGCCGTCCAGTGCACCAGGGTCAGTGCTCCGTTGCTGAGCAACAATCCGGGAACGACGATGAACCCCAGCATCGAGACCACCGGGCCGAGGACGCATCCGAGCACAACCCTCGGCCAGGGCGAGCCGATCCGCGCAATGCGGAAGTTCCCTTCGGATAGTCGCTGGGTCCACAGTGCGGCGATCGTCGGTGTGAAGCAGACGAGCACCAGCCAGAGCTCCGGTACCTGCACCTGGATGATCCCCAGCCCCGCCGGGGAAAGCACCAGGGGCAGCGCCACCAGCCAGCCCAGGAGGATGGCCAGAATGGAGAAGAGCAGGAGCGGGCGGTGCTGAGCCATGAAGCGGAAGCCGTCGGGCATGGGGCACCGGGAGCTGGGGGAAGATGAGTGACAGGAGAAAGAAGAAAGGAGAAAGGAAAATCACTGCGCCCAGCGGCCCACGACTTCCGCCTGACGACTTGCGGCTTATGGCTTATGGCTTACGGCTGCCGTTTTCACTTCCGTGCTGATGATATGGATCGGCGCCGCGCCCACGTTCTCCAGCGAGTGCGGTCCCAGTGCGTCGCCCCAGAGCGCCTCTTCAGGATTGCGGGCGGCACCGCCCGTCCTCGTGTCGACCAGCACATTCCCTTCCGCATCGCGGCGCACGAAGTCGCTCCAGCTCAGGATAAAGTGGGAGGCCGGCCACCGGTGGGTGTGAACCGGGGTCCGTTCGCCGGGA
>DATEHG010000049.1:0-10389 GCA_035279705.1 Gemmatimonadales bacterium | reverse complement strand
GGCCTCTTTGAGAAACTAGATCTCGAACGATCAGTTCCCCGTGCCCGCGCGCGTTCTCGATGAACAGCCGGTTGGCGTCGTTCCCGCTCGCGATCACCCCTCCCAGGTACAGACCAGGCACCGGCGTCATCATCGTGGCCTCGTCATGGGCCGGGATCCCGGTGGCCTGGTCCACGGGCACGCCGGCGCCGGACAGAAGAGAGGTGTCCGGGTGGTAGCCGGTCATGGCCAGCACCGCATCCGCGGGAATCCGTTCCGTCTTCCCGTCAGGCCCCTGCACAACTACGTCGTCCGGGGTGATCGCCGTGACCCGCGAGCCCCAGCGGATCCCGATGCTGCCGTCCTTGATGCGGTTGGTGATGTCCGGCAGCACCCACGCCTTGATGGTTGCGTCGAGCGCCTGCCCGAAGTGGACCAGGGTGACTTCCGCCCCGGCGCGCCACGACTCGAGAGCGGCATCCACGCCGCTGTTCCCCGCCCCGATGACCACCACCTTCTGGCGCCAGTGACGGTGCCCCTCCGTGAAGTAGTGCTGCACGTGGGGCAGTTCCTCCCCCGGGACGTTGAGGAGGTTGGGCTGATCGAAGTAGCCAGTCGCCACGACCACCGCCCCAGCGTTGAGCGTCTCCGGTCCGTGCTTGTGCCTCGTGGCCACCTCGAACCCACCCTGCAGCGCGCGGATCGACGTCGCCTCGACGCCCGGCCGGATATCGAGATCGTAGTGCGCCGCCACCCGGCGGTAATACACCAGCCCCTCGCGCCGAGTGGGCTTCTCGCCGCTGGCAATGAGGGGGACGCCGCCGATCTCGATCCGTTCCGGGGTCGAGAAGAACGTCATGTTGATGGGGTAGCGCTCGATGGTCGACGCGGCGGTGCGCCGGTCGAGCAGCACGCACCCGATCCCGGCCTGCTTCGCGGCGATCCCGACCGCGAGGCCGCAGGGACCGGCGCCGATAACGAGGAGAGGAAGAATCGACTCGGGGGATTTCATGCCTGAAGAATTAGGGAGCAGGGAGCTGGGAGCAGGGAGCTGGACGAGCAGTGACTGCTCCCTGCTCACCGCTCCCCGCTCCCTTCAAACTTCGATAATCTGATCTCGTCTCGTACCCACACTTACGTACCGGATCGGCGCGCCCGACAGATCCTGCAGCCGGTCGAGATAGGCCCGGGCTTCGGGGGGCAGGTCCGCCAGCTTGCGGGCGCCTCCCGTGGGCTTCCGCCACCCCGGCAGCGTCTCGTAGCGCGGCTTGACCCGCTCCAGCGTCCGCACATCGGCCGGCATCTCGGCGCAGCTCCCGCCGTCCAGCTGGTAGTGGGTGCCCACCGGGATTTCGGCGAAGCTGTCCAGCACATCGAGCTTGGTCACCGCCAAACCGGTCAGGCCGTTCACCCGGACGGCGTAGCGCACCACCGTCGCGTCGAACCAGCCGCAGCGGCGCGGGCGCCCCGTGGTGGCGCCGAACTCGCCGCCGAGCCGGCGCAGCTCTTCCTCGAGCTTCGGCTCCGCCTCGGTGGGGAGCGGGCCATTGCCGACCCGGGTGGTGTACGCCTTGACCACGCCGAGCACCCCGTCGACCGCCGTAGGGCCGATGCCGGCGCCAACCGAGGCGCCGCCGGCTGTGGTGTTGGAGGAGGTCACGAACGGATAGGTGCCGTGATCGACGTCGAGCAGCGCCCCCTGGGCGCCCTCGAGCAGCACCCGGCGGCCCGCCTTGAGCGCCTCATGAACCTTGAGCCCGGTATCCGCCGCCAGCGGGACGAGGCGGGGCGCCAGCCGGTCGATCAGCGCCTGGTGCTCGGTCAGGCTGGCCCGCTCGGGAACGCCCATGAGCTGGAGCAGCTGGTTGGCCCTGGCCACCCGCTCCTCGAGAATGGCGCGCGCCTGCTCGGGGTACCGCAGGTCTCCCACGCGGATGCCGCGGCGGCCGTACTTGTCCTCGTAGGTCGGCCCGATGCCGCGCCCGGTGGTGCCGATGTTCTGGCTCTTTTCGCTGGCCCGGTCGAGCAGCTTGTGGTACGGCATGACGAGGTGGGCCCGCTCCGAAACGAAGAGACGGCCCGCGGTGCCGATGCCCTTGGCGGTCAGCGAATCGAGTTCGGTGAAGAAAGTCTCGGGATCGAGGACGACCCCGTTCCCGACCAGGCAGGTGGTCCGGTCGTGGAGGATGCCGGAGGGAATCTGGTGGAGGACGAACTGGATCTCGCCGATGACGACGGTATGCCCGGCGTTGGCCCCGCCCTGGTAGCGCACCACCAGGTCGGCCCGCTCGGCCAGGACGTCGACCAGCTTGCCCTTGCCCTCGTCCCCCCACTGGGCTCCCACCACCACGACGCAATACGTCTTGGGATCGAACACGCCCTGCTCCTGTCTCTGGCAAAATAAAAATGAGCCCCGCGGGGGGGCTCATGTATCCTCTGGCCAATTCTAGTCGGGGCCAGCCGAAAGTCAATCAGCCGGCGTTCTTGCGGCCCTTCTTGGGACTGGGCTCCGGTGACCCGCCCGCGGCCCTCGCGGTATCCTGTGAAATCTGCTCGCCCCTGACCAGGTCCTCGAGGCTCTGCTCCAGCGTCTGCGAGCCGATGGTGTCCCGGCCCTTGGCCATGATCCCGGCCAGCTCCTCGAGACGATCGGACGTTTGCAGCACCGCCCTGACCGCGGGGGTGCTCACCAGGACTTCCACTGCCACGATCCGCCCCTTCTCGTCCTTCTTGGGAACCAGGCGCTGGGCAATGACGGACCGGATGGCCTCGGACAGGCGGAGCCGGCCGATTTCCCGCTCCTCGGCCGCGAACATGGAATGCAGCCGCTGGATGGCGGCCTCGACGTCGGCGGTGGGCAGGGTGGAGATGACCAGGACCCCCATTTCGGCGGCCTTGATCGCGGTATCGAGGGTCTCGGCATCGCGCATTTCGCTGATGACGATGACGTCGGGATCCTGCCGCAGCGCCGCCTGGAGCCCGACGGCGAAATTCTCGGTATCCACGCCGACTTCCCGCTGGGTGACCGAGCAGTGCAGATCCCGGTGCAGGTACTCGATCGGATTCTCGATCGTCACGATGTGGCGGTGCTGATTCTGGTTGATGTGGTTCAGCATCGCGGCCACGGTCGAGGTCTTGCCGCTGCCCGTCACGCCGGTAACCAGCACGAGCCCCTGCTCGGATTCGGAGATCCGCTTGATTACTTCCGGCAGGTTGAGGCTGTCGATCGTGGGCACCGCAAAGGGAATGACCCGCATCACGATCATGAAGGAGGAACGCTGCCGCAGCACGTTGACCCGGAACCGCCCCACCCCGGGCACACCCCACGAGCAGTCGAAGTCCTTGAGCCGGTCGATCCGGCCCCGGTCCTCCTCGTTGCCGATCAGCTTGAGCGCAATGGCGCGGGTCTGGTCGGGCGTCAGCCGCTGCTTGGTCAGAGGCACCAGCTTGCCGTCGATCCGGGCCCGGAAAACATCCCCCGCCTTGATGTGCAGGTCCGAAGCGCCGCGCTCGACTGCTGCCTTTATGATCTTCTCCATGAAGCCTCAGCTTTCGTCGACGGTGAGCGGTGGCTCCCACTCAGACGATGCAAGCATTGCCCAGTCGCAGTTCGATCACTCCGGGTGAGCGGTGAGCGGGCCGAATGCCTGAAGTACCGCGATCCTCTCAAGTTCGAGGATGCTCGGGTTGTGGGCCCGCTCACCGCTTACCGCTCACGCTTTTGCAGTTCTCGGCTTCAAAAACCCCATCCTCGCCTTTACCTCGGCGATGGTCCCCCTGGCCACCTTCCGGGCACGCTCGGCACCCTCCGCCAGGGTATCATCGACCAGGTGCGGCTCGGACCTGAGCTCTTCCGCCCTGGCCCGGATCGGCGCCAGCCGATTGCTCATGTTCTCCGCCAGCACCTTCTTGCAATCCAGGCAGCCCCAACCCGCGCCGCGGCACTTCTCCGCCACCATGGTGACCGTCTCAGGGGGCGAGAACTGCTGGTGCAGGCTGTAGATGTTGCAGATCTCCGGCGTGCCGGGATCGGTCTTCTTGACCCGGGCCGGATCCGTCTGGGCCGGCCGCAGCTTCTGCCAGATGGACTCGGGCGATTCGAGCACCCCGATCGTATTGCCCAGGCTCTTGGACATCTTGGCCTGGCCATCCAGGCCGCGGATGCGCCGGGCCTTGGTGAGCAGAGGGCCGGGCTCGGGGAAAAAGTCGCTGCCCCCGCCGAACTCCGCATTCCACTTCCGGGCAATCTCGCGGGCCAGCTCGAGGTGCTGGGTCTGATCCTCGCCCACGGGAACGAGGTCGGCGTGGTAGAGCAGGATATCCGCCGCCATCAGGACCGGATACACCAGCAGCCCTGCAGGAACACTCTCGAACTTCTGTGACTTATCTTTGAATTGCGTCATCCGCTCCAGCTCGCCGAGCGGTGTGACGGTTGTCAGCAGCCACTGCAGCTCGCTGTGTTCCGGAACGTGCGACTGGACGAACAGGGTGGCCCGGGCCGGATCGATGCCCGAGGCGAGCAGGCCCAGTGCCATTTCCCTGGTGCGCTCCGCCAGCCCAGCCGGCTCATACCGGTTGGTGATGGCATGGAGATCCACCACGCAGAAGAAGCACTCGTATTTGGCCTGCAGCTCAACCCAGTTGACCACCGCGCCCAGCCAGTTCCCGATATGGAGCTCGCCGGAGGGCTGAATGCCGGAAAAGACTCGTCCCATCAGAGCAAGCTATCCAGACCGGGGGAACGACGCAAGATGGCACCAGTCAACGACTTAGTCCGCTTGGCCACCGCGGCGGCCCGGCGCGCAGCGGACTATCTCCGGACCGTGGACCGGCCCCGTGACCCCGCTCTCTGGGGCGCCAAAGGGCCCGCCGACTGGGTCACCGAGGTCGACCGCAATTCGGAGGAGATGATCCGCGAGGTGCTGCTTGGCGGCGAGCCGGATTCGCAGATCATCGGGGAGGAGCTGAGCCCCGACCTGGTGACCCGAGGCCTGGTCTGGATCGTCGATCCGCTGGATGGCACCACCAACTTCCTGCATGGCGTGCCGGTCTTTGCGGTGTCGATCGCGGCCGCGCTGGACGGCGTGCTGCAGGCGGGGGTGGTGCTCCACGTGCCGCTGGATCGCTGCTACCGGGCTCAGCGCGGAGGTGGGGCGTGGCTGGGCGATCAGCGCCTTGCTGTCTCGCCGCATACTCAGCCCCGGCACTGCCTGATCGGGACCGGGTTTCCCTACTCCGATTTTTCCCGGCTCGACCAGTACCAGCGTCAGTTTGCCCGTGTGGTGAGCCAGGCGGGCGGCGTGCGGCGGGCCGGTTCGGCGGCGCTCGACCTGGCCGATGTCGCCTCGGGTCGGTTCGAGGCCTTCTGGGAGCAGCGCCTCTCGGCCTGGGACATTGCCGCCGGGACCCTGCTCGTCCGGGAAGCGGGTGGTCGAGTGACCGATTTCTCCGGCCGGGACCTTGGCATCGAGCACGGGGAAACGGCGGCAGGAAGCCCTGCGATGCACTACTGGCTGCTGCAACAGCTGCGGGAGGGATGATGGAGTATCCTGACTACACCGGCCCGGCTCCTCACGACACCCTTGCCGCATGGGGCGAATCCATCGCCGCCGGGACCCCCACGCCGGGTGGCGGCTCCGCCGCTGCGGTGGCAACGGCGCTCGCGGCGGGACTCGCCGGGATGGTGGCGCGGCTCGCCGCGAGCAAGGCCAGCCTGAGCGACGCGGGCCATTTTCATTCGATAGCCGCCGAAGCGGACGAGCTTCGTGCCGAGGCGCTGCGACTGGCGGAGGAGGATTGGAAAGCCGTCAGTGCGGTTTTCAAGGTCATGGCGCTGCCGCGAACCACGCCGGAGGCGAAAGGGCAGCGGCAGGCGGCCCTGGAGAAGGCCTGGGCCGATGCGGCCACGGTGCCGATGCAGCTGGTGCGGGTGGCGGCCCGGGTGGCGCTGCTTACCCGCCAGGCGGCCGAGGGTGGCCACCGGAACTCCTGGGGGGACGCGGTAGTCGGCGCCATGCTTGCCGCCGCGTCGGCGCATTCAGCGTCCCTCATGCTGGAGCTGGATCTGCAGGGGTGGAGCGGCGGCTCGTCCGCCGAGGCGCTGATCGCCGAGGCGAAGCAGTATGCGGCGGATGCGGCGGCGGAGGCGGTGCGACTGAGAGGCGGAACTGGCTGAGAGAGAGGAGAGAGGAGAGAGGAGAGAGGAGAGAGGAGCCCAAGGTCGCCGGTTCCGCCAATCCATCAATCCAAACTTCCAAACTTCCTTACATCACCCCATCGTACATCCCCCCATCCCTACGCCGTCAGAATCCTGATCCCGTTGGGGGTAATGGCCACCGTGTGCTCGAAGTGCGCCGCCAGGCTGCCGTCCGAGGTCACCACGGTCCACTTGTCCGGCAGCGTTCGCGTCACGTAGCTCCCCATGGTGATCATCGGCTCGATCGCGATGGTCATCCCTTCCCGGAGCAGCGGCCCGCGGTTGGGGCGGCCGTGATTGGGCACCTGCGGCTCCTCGTGGAACTCCGCACCGATGCCGTGCCCCACCAGCTCGCGCACCACGCCGAATCCCGCCGCCTCCGCCACCGTCTGCACGGCGTGCCCGATATCTCCCACGTGACCGCCCGCCTTAACCTGGCCGATGCCGGCCACCAGGCACTGCTGTGTCACGTCCAGGAGCCGCTTCGCTTCCGGGGAGATTTCGCCCACCGGCACCGTAGTGGCCGAGTCGGCGTGGAGGCCCTCGAGCAGCACACCCACGTCCACGCTCACAATGTTTCCTTCGCGCAGCACCCGCTTGCGGCTGGGGATGCCGTGAACGATCTCCTCGTTGATCGAGGTGCAGAGGGTCTTGGGAAAGCCGTACAGCCCCTTGAAAGAGGGCTTGGCCCCGGCATGGCTCCGGATGAACTCCTCGGCAATGTCGTCGAGCTCACCCGTGCTGATGCCCGGCTTGGCCTTCTCGCCGACCAGCGCCAGCGTCCGGGCCACGATGTGCCCGGCCCTGGCCATGATCTCGATTTCGCGGGGGGATTTGAGTGTGATCATCGCAGCCTTAAGCCATAAGCCTTAAGCCCTAAGCCTGGGCCATAAGCTTACGGCTTATGGCTTACGGCTTACGACTATTTGCCCAGCACCTTCTTCACCCGCTCCGAAATCTCATGCACCGCGCCTACCGCATCGATCCGGTGGACGCCGCCCCGCGCCTTGTACCACTCCAGCACCGGAGCCGTCTGATCGCGGTAGGCCTTGAGCCGGGTGGCCACCGCGGCCGGATCGTCGTCGGCGCGGTGCTCGATCGAGCGCCGCTTGTCGAGGCGGGAAAGGATTTCCTCGTCCCGCACATCGAAGAAGAGCAGGTAGTCGATCTTCCGCCCGCTTTCGGCCAGCAGGCCGGCGACTCCCTCAGCCTGCGGCACGGTGCGGACGACACCGTCGAAGATCACTCCGCCGGCCGCCTCGGGCTTGCCCAGCTCCTCGCGGACCACGCCGAGGATGAGATCGTCGGGCACCAGGTGCCCCGCTTCCATCATGGCCTTGGCCTTGAGGCCCAGCGGCGTGCCACGCCGCACCGCGTCGCGCAGCAGATCGCCGGTGGCGAACTTCGGCAGGCCAAGCCGTTCCGACATGAGGGCGCCCTGGGTGCCCTTGCCGGCGCCGGGAGGGCCCATGAGGAGAATATCCATCAGTGCTCGACGAGCCTCCGATCGGAGTGAGCCGGGAGCAGGGAGAAGGGAGCGGGACCCGCAGCGGGATACTGCGCCCGCCACTGGGTCCCGCTTACTGCTCCCCGCTCCCTGCTCCCTGTCCTACATGAACCGCTGCTGCCGCCCCCGGAACTTCACCCGGCCGCCCATCATCAGGCTGTCGTAGCGCCGGAGCTGCCGGTGCTGCTCGATCTGGGCGATCGTGTCGAGCATCACGCCGACCACGATCAGTACCGACGTCGAGCCGAACTGCTGGGGGAAACCGGCCTGCCTGGCCATGATGGTCGGGATTACCGCCACGATGGCGAGGAACAGCGCGCCGGGGAGGGTGATCCGGGCCAGGACACCGTCGATGTAGTCGGCGGTGCTGGCGCCGGGCTTCACGCCCGGAATGAACCCGCCCTGCTTCTTCAGGTTCTCCGCCAGGTCGACGCTGTTGAAGACGATCGACGTGTAGAAGTAGCTGAACAGGACGATCAGGATGGTGAAGGAGATGTCGTACGCCCAGCCGCCCGGCGCGAAGAAGTCCGTCACGCTGCGCAGCGTCTCGTTCTGGGTGAAGCTGGCCAGCGTGCCCGGCACGATGATGATCGTCTGGGCAAAGATGATCGGCATCACGCCGGCGGTGATGAGCCGGATCGGGATGAAGGATTTCTGGCCTTCGCGGATCCGCCCGCGGCCCATGACCTTGCGGGGGATCTGGATCGGAATCCGCCGGGCGGCGATCGTCATCCCGGCCACGGCAGCCACCACGGCCACCAGCACGGCCAGGAAGAAGACGGCCTTGGGCACGCTGATCACGCTGCTCTGGATGAACTGGAGCAGGTTCAGGAACCCGGGCCAGAGCCGGTCCAGGATCGAGAAGGTGATCAGCAGGCTCATGCCGTTGCCGATGCCCCGCTCGGTGATCTGCTCGCCCAGCCACATCACGAAGATGGCCCCGGACGTCAGGGTCATCACCATGATGAGGCGGGACACGAAGCCGGCCCCAGGCATGGCGCCCGGAATCGACTCGGTGAACAGCGTGAAGGTGTACGCCTGGAGGAAGGCGATCAGGACCGTGAGGTACCGGGTCCACTGGGTGAGCTTCTTCTTGCCCTCCTCGTCCTTCTGCATCTTGCCGACCGACGGGACGATGCCGCCCGCCAGCTGGAAGACGATGGAGGCCGAGATGTAGGGCATGATGCCCAGGGCAAAGACGGTCGCGCGGGACAGTCCGCCGCCCAGGGTGTCATACAGGCCGAAGAACCCGGCGGCCGCCGAGTTCTTGATGAAATTGGCCAGGGCCTGGACAACGACGCCGGGGGCGGCCACGTGGGCGCCGACCCGGTAGATGAACAGCGCGAGGAGGGTAAAGAGGATCTTGCGCTGCAGCTCCGGGTCGATCGAGGCGCGGGAGACGCGGGGAGCCGTCACTTACGCCTCGACCTTGCCGCCCGCCGCTTCGATCTTGGCCTTGGCCGACGCCGAGACCGGGAGGCCGCGGATCGTGAGCGCGCGGCCCGGCTCGCCGGTGCCGAGAATCTTGGCCGGCTGGTCGAGACGGGTGATGATCCCCGCCGCGTACAGCGAATCGGCCGTGATCTCGGTGCCCTGGACCTGGGCCAGCGCCTTCAGGTTCACCGGCACTGCCGTCACCTTGAAGGGATTGGTGAAGCCGCGCTTCGGCAGCCGCCGGTACATCGGCATCTGGCCGCCTTCGAACCCGGGGTTGGTCGCCCCGCCGGCGCGGGCCTTGGAGCCCTTGTGTCCCTTGCCGGAGGTCTTGCCCAGGCCGGAGCCCGGGCCGCGACCGATGCGCTTGCGGTACTGGGTCGAGCCCTCGGCGGGCTTGAGCGTGGACAGCGTCACGATGGGCGCCGCCGTCTTGGTTGCCTTGGCCATCCTACTTCCCTCCTGCCGGCGTCACCTCGACGAGGTGGCGCACCTTGAACAGCATTCCCCGCGCCGAGGCGGTGTTCTTGAGCTCCACCGTCTGCTGATAGTGGCGGAGGCCCAGCGCGCGCAGCGTCCGCCGCATGGTCTCGGCGTGGCCGATCTCGGAGCGGATCTGCTTGACGGTCAGCACGGGCGCCGCCGACTCGGTCGGGATCGTCGCCTGGTGATATGCGGGGCCCTGGCGGCCCACCACGGGATTGCGGCCCATCTGCTCAGACCTCCTGCGGAGCGCGATAGCTCAGCTGGTCGACTTCGATGCCCCGCTCGCGCGCGATCTGGCGGACGGTCACCAGCTGCTTGAGCCCCTGCATGGTGGCCCGCACCATGTTGTGCGGGTTGTTGCTGCCCAGGCTCTTGGTCAGAATGTCGGTGATGCCGGCGCAGGCCAGCACCGCCCGCACCGGGCCGCCGGCGATGACGCCGGTACCGGTGGCGGCGGGCTTGAGCAGCACCTTGCCCGCGCCGTGGTGCCCGAGCACCTCGTGCGGGATGGTGGCGCCGATCCGGGGCAGCTCGAGCATGTTGCGCTTGGCCGCCTCGACCGCCTTGCGGACCGCCTCGGACACTTCGTTGGCCTTGCCGGTCGCGACACCGACCCTGCCCTTGCCGTCGCCCACCGCGACCAGCGCGTTGAACGAGAACCGGCGGCCGCCCTTCACGACCTTGGCGACCCGGTTGATGGCGACCACGTTCTCCATGAATTCGCTGGACGGCTCGCTGGCCCGGTCCCGGCGGCCGCCACCGCGGCCTCCGCGCTCGTTGCCGCCAC
>DATEHG010000048.1:0-13647 GCA_035279705.1 Gemmatimonadales bacterium | reverse complement strand
TCACCTTTCACCTTTCACCTTTCACCTTTCTCCTTTCTCCTTTCTCCCGTCTCCCGTCTGCCGTCTCCCGTCTTCTGTCTCCCGTCTCCCCCTTAGATTCCGGCCTATGCCGGAGCTCCCCGAAGTCGAAACGATGGTGCGCGAGGTCCGCCCTGCCCTGCTGGGACGGACCATCGCCGAAGTCCGGCTGACCCACAGCGACGTGCTTCGCGGCATCACCGCCCGCCGGCTCCTTTCCAGCCTCCGCGGCGCCCGCGTGCTCGAGGTTTCGCGCCGGGCCAAGCACGCCGTCGTGCGCCTCGGCGGCCACCGACTCATCGTGCAGCCCGGGATGACCGGATCGCTGCAGACTCACGACGCCCCCCTCGACGCAGACCAGTCACGTTATGCCGTCCTGCGTGCTACGCTCGACGACGGCAGGCTCCTCGTCTACCGTGATATCCGGCGCATCGGCACCCTGCGCCTCCTCGACGACCGGGCGTGGCAAGCCTACTCCGACCGGCTCGGCCCCGAGCCGCTTGATCCTGCGTTCACCTCCAGCGAACTCCGCCAGGCGCTCAACGGGACCCGCCAGGCAGTGAAGAAGGCGCTGATGGACCAGCGGCTGGTGGTGGGCGTGGGAAACATCTATGCCAATGAGGCGCTGTTCGCGGCGGGCATCGACCCCTCGCGGCCGGGCTCGAGCATCGACGCGGATGAGGCGGACCGGCTCCACCGCCACGTGGTGAGGATTCTGCAGGCCGCCATCGACGCCGACGGTACGACAATCCGGGACTACCAGACCGGCACCGGACAGCCAGGCAATTTTCAGCTCGAGCTGTTCGTCTACGGGCGCGAGGGAGAGCCCTGCCGGCGCTGCGGCACCCTGCTGGCGGGAACACACTCCATCGACGCGCGGATTACGGTGTTCTGCTGGAGATGTCAGGGCGGGCAGGCGGGCAGGCGGGCGGGGGGACAGAAACAGCTCGAAGACCCGCGCGCGGAGCGCCGGCGATGACTGCCCGCATCATGCGGCGGGTGCAGGCGCTGGCGCTGCCGGCCACGGATCTTACTGCGCTCCGGGAGCGGGTGTCGCGCCTCGCGGAGCCTCGGCCCGCCGTCTACCGGATGCTCGACCCGCTGGGCCGGGTCATCTACGTGGGCAAAGCCAAGCGCCTCCGCCAGCGGCTCCTCTCCTACTTCCGGGCGAACTACCCGCAAGACAAGTCGGCCCGGATTCTCTTCGCCGCACAGGACATCCAGTGGGATTACGTCCCCAGCGAATTCGCGGCATGCCTCGGCGAGCTGCGCCAGATCCAGCGCCATCGCCCGATTCTCAACTGGCAGATGAACCGGACCCGCCGCACGGTTTTCATCCGTGTGTCGGGAGGGCCGGCGCCCCGGGTCAGCAGCGGCCCCGGCACCGGTACGCGCGACGGACGGTGTTACGGGCCGTTCGTTTCCGCCGCCCGAGTCGCCGAGGGGGTGCGGACCCTCAACGACCTCCTGGGCCTGCGGGATTGTCCCGTGACGATGCCGATGGTGTTCGCCGGCCAGCAGGATCTCTTCGATGCCGGGCTCAAGGCCGCCTGCATGCGCCACGAGCTGGGCACCTGCAGCGGGCCCTGCGCGGGGTTTGTGAGCGAGTCGAGTTACGCCACGCGGGTCGAAGCGGCGCTGGCGTTTCTCGAGGGGAGGACCATCGCCCCCATCGACCGGGCCATGCTCGCCATGCAGGGCGCCTCCGATTCGGACGAGTTCGAGCGCGCGGCCCGCTGGCGCGAAAAGCTCGACCAGCTGATCTGGCTCCTCTCCGCCACTGCGCGGGCCCGCGCCGCGGTGGCGGCGCTCACCTTCGTCTATCGCGATCCCGGCACTTTCGGCGATGATCGCGCCTACCTGATACGCCACGGTGTGGTACGCTCCGCCTACCCCTACCCCACCACCCCGCTCGAGCTCGAGGCCTACCAGGGGGTGGTGCGCCAGGAGCTGGATCTGCCGGATCCCGGTCCCGGTCCACTGCCTTCCCAGCAGCTCGACGAAATTCTCCTCATCATGGCCTGGTTCCGCCGCCACCCCGACGCCTTCCGCCGGACCACCCCCCTCTCCCGCTGGGTTGCCTGATCGCGCTGGCAACTCATGCGGATCGCGGCACCTGCCGATACTCCCCGAGTTTCTGTGACAGGGCTTGCGCCGGCCGGGTGAGGCGCCTTTTCCGCACCCCGCTCTAACGCGATCAGGGCCAAGGAGTTAGAACTGTGCTCCTGGTGTAACCGGGATCACAGCGGCCGCTGACCGTAGGGGCGCCGAACGAACGGCAGTGGCATGCGCTCTGCTTTTCCATCGGCCGACAACACCAACACTCGAACCATGCACGCACTCGTCTCGATCCTGCTCATGCTCTCGGCGCCCGCGCGCGATTCCAGCGCGGCGCGGAGTTTTGCGTCCGCGCCGGTGGCCACGGCCGCGGCCCGGGTGAGCGTGGGCGGTTTCCAGCGGCGCGGTGAGCGGTGGCGCTCCCAGGCTATCCGGGTCGAGGGAACCTTCAGTCGCTCGCTCTACACCACGCTGGCCGAGGCGCTGCCGGATTCGCTGCTGAACTCCCGGGAACGGGCGCAGATGGCCTGGGAACTGGCCGACCTGTTCCGCTGGGAAGCCGACTTCACCCGCGACCTGCGCACCGGCGAGCCCTACTCGATCCTCTTCGAACGGCTGGTCGACCAGGAGGGCGAAGTCCGCTTCGGGCGGATGCTCGCGGCCGAGCTGACCGTGTCCGGCCGGGTGCTCGAGGCCTATGAATTCGACGGGCCGACGGGAGAGACCAGCTACTACGACGGCGAGGGGGTCTCCATGCGGCGGAGTTTCCTCCGCGTTCCCGTGGAGTTCAAGCGCATCTCGGCAGAATTCAGCAGCGCCCGGTTCCATCCGATCCTCAAGTACTGGCGCAAGCACGAGGGCATCGACTACGCAGCGGCTCCCGGTTCGCCGGTGATGTCGGTGGGTGAAGGAACGGTGGTGCGGGCGGGGTGGTACGGCGGATATGGCCGGCTGCTGGAAGTCTCCCACGCCAACGGCGTGGTGACGCGCTATGGCCACCTCAAGGCATTCTCCCGCGGTCTCGCGGTGGGTAGCCACGTCGCACAGGGACAAGTCATCGGCTACGTCGGGGCGACGGGCCTCGCGACGGGCCCGCACCTGCACTTCGAATTCCGCATCAACGGCGTGGCCACCGACCCGCGCGTGGCTCTGGGCGAAGAGCCGGGCCAGCCGATCGGTCCCGAGCTGTTCGAGCGCTACTCGCAGAACGTGGCCTCGCTCCGCGCCGAGTTGCATCCGGTGGCGACCTACGCGCAGGCGCGGGCTGGCCGCTGATCTCCCTTCACAATCCGGGTTGAACGCTGCCCCATCGGTTGGGGTGATCGGTCATTCCCGCCGGCTGCGTCCCTGGCTGCGCCGCGGGCCAGGTAACCCATCGGCGTGTGGCCTCGTCATAGGCTGAGAGCGCGAGACCGGGAAGGCCGCCCGCCGCCTGGGTCAAGTACTCGGAGTCGAGCTCCAGCACCAGCAACCACCCGCCCGTCTCTTCGCTCGTCCGCACCCGCCATCCGCCGCCCTCTCGCTCGGTGCCGAGTCGCCAGTCGGGATCGTCCCGCGGCGGCTGCCAGCGTCCGTCGCGCCCGCGGAAGATCACGCTGCTGTCGAGAATGCGGTGGAATTCCCAGGCAAAGTCATCGTGCTGGGGTCGGGGAGCACGGTCGCCCCCCGTGTCGAGTGCGACAGTCACGCAATCGCGCGAGGAAGGCGTGGAGTCCGGGAGCCAGGCGACGAGAGCCACGCCGGCGCCGGTGCGCAGCATCCAGACCCGGACGCCGCCGGCCAGGACGGCCCCAGGCGGTCCCCAGGATGCACTATCCGCCATCCGCGCGATGGAGGTGCCAGGGGGAAGTGAGGCGACATGGAGCGTATCGGCGCCCACGGCGAACGCGAGGCCCAGGGCGAGGATCACGCGGTGTCAGTCTTCATCCAGGCCCGTGAGCGGAACCAGGCGGCCACGGGGAGGAATGCCGGGTTCCAGCTCGAGAATGCCCACGGATGCAGGGAGGTCGAACCGGCGGGCGCCGGCGCCACCGGGGTTCATGGCGGTTACCACCACGTCCACGATCGTGAGGAGCGGTCGGTGGGTGTGGCCGAAGATCAGGATCTCGGCGTCAGGAAACGCCTGGTTGAGCGCTTCGGGCGTGGGGCTGCCGAACTGGTGCCCGTGGGTCACGACAATTCGGAACCCGTCGAGTTCCACCGTGGCCACCGCAGGAAGCCGGCTCTGCACCTCGCTGTCGTCGGTGTTGCCGTAGACCGCCGTGACGGGCGCCAGCGCCTCCAGCTCGGTGAGCAGGGCGAGCGGCCCCAGGTCCCCGGCATGGAGAATGTGGTCAACACCCTCGAAGACTTCGAAGACCTGCGGGCGCAGGAGCCCGTGGGTGTCGGAGATGACGCCTAGCCGCATGGGAATAGGGGATTGCGGGAATATGGGAATATGGGAATACGGGAATGGACAGCATTCTCATTCCCGTACTCCCATCTTCTCTCATTCCTGTATTCCCTCACCCCTGCCACCTCGGCGCGACCTGGATCTCCAGGTCGAACTGGTCGACGATCCGTTGCACGATGAAATCGACCAGCTGGCCGACCTGATCGGGCTTGTGATAGAACCCCGGCGCCGCGGGCAGCACGACGCCACCCGCTTCGGTGAGGGCCGTGAGGTTTCTCAGGTGAATCAGCGAGAGCGGGGTTTCCCGGGGCACCACGACGAGGCGGCGGCGTTCCTTGAGCACCACGTCCGCCGCGCGCTCGACGAGCGACCGGCTGCTGCCGTGGGCGACCGCCGAAACCGTCCCCATGGAGCAGGGACAGATGATCATCCCCGCCGTCTTCGTCGAGCCGGAAGCGGGCAGCGCACCGCGGTCGTCGTCGGGAAAGACCCGGACCGTCGACCAGTCTCCCCCGGTCGCGGCCTTGAGGGCGTCCAGATCCGCGATGCCCGCTTCATGGGCCAGCAGACGCCAGCCGTGACCGGTGACGATGAGCCAGACAGGCACCCGCTGCCGCGCCAGGACGTCGAGCAGGCGCACGGCGTAGGGAGCGCCGGACGCCCCGCTGATCGCGACGATGATCGGCAGCATCGCTACCGCCCCCGGCGGTTCGGTGTCGGGGAGCGCACGGGATGCTTGAACTGGGGAGCCGGGAGAGGTGAGCGGGGAGCGGTGACGGACTCCCTGCTCTGCGAGTCCTTCTGGCGAGGCGGGAATTGCCTTTCCCGCTCCCTGCTCCCTGCTCCCCGCTCCCGTTTCATACCAGCCGATCCACCAGCGCAAAGGCGAAGACCGTCACACTCATCACCCCGTTCATGGTGAAGAACGCGGCGTCGAGGCGGGACAAGTCGCCCGGCTTCACCAGCTGGTGCTCCCAGGCAAGGATCGCCGCCGCAGCGGCGACTCCCGCGTAGTACCAGAGGCCGAATCCCGCTCCCCAGCCGAACAGGAGCAGTCCGGGAATCGTGAGGCCATGGAGCAGCTTGGCGAGCAGGATGCTGCGCCGTTCGCCGAGGCGGACCACGGCGCTGCGGAGCCCGGCAGAACGGTCGAAGCCTTCGTCGGGGAGGGCGTAGAAAATGTCGAATCCGGCAACCCAGGTCGCGACGGCGACCGTGATGGCCACGAGCACCCACCACGGGTCGCTCCACCGGCCTGTCACCGCGAGGTAGCCGCCGACGGGGGCGATCGCGAGGCTGAGACCCAGCCAGAGGTGCGGCCACCAGGTGAAGCGCTTGGTGAGGCTGTACAGCGTGACCCAGACCAGCGCGACGGGCGCGAGCTCGAGGCACAGAGGATTGAGCAGTGCGGCGGCCACGAGGAAGAGGGACCCGGCCACCACCACCGAGATCCACGCCTGCCGCAGGGTCAGGGCCCCGCGCGGCAGCTCGCGCTGCGCGGTGCGCGGATTGCGAGCGTCGAACTCCCGGTCGACGATCCGGTTGAACCCCATGGCCACCCAGCGCGCCGCGGAAAACGCGATCGCCACGAGGATCACGGTGCGTCCGGTGACCCGCTCGTGGAACGAGGCGGCGAGCACGCCCAGCAGGGCGAACGGGAGGGCAAAGAGGGTGTGGGCCAGCTTGACCAGGTTGACGTAGCGGACCAGCAGCGATTCGCCCGCGAGGGTCTGGCCTTCACGGGACGTGAGCGGCGAGCCGGGAGCCGGGAGCGGTCCGCCCCCCGCCACCGCCGGCCTGAATTGCTCGGGTCGATCTCCCTGCTCCCTGCTCACTGCTCCCTGCTCCCTTTCAATCGAATTCCCAGTTGAGGCCACAGGTCGTCGATCCGCTTCCGGGTCGCGGCGTCCATCTCGATCCGGTCGGGCCACTCGCGGTCGAAGCCCTCCTCCTTCCACTTCCGGGTCGCGTCGATCCCCATCTTGCTGCCATAGGTGAAGGCCCGGCTGGCATGATCAAGCACGTCGACCGGCCCCATGGTAAAGCGCACGTCCCGCTCGGGGTCGATGTGGTTGAGCGCGATCCACCACGCCTCGTCGGGATCCTGGACGTTGACCTCCTTGTCCACCACAACGATCAGCTTGGCCAGCGACATCAGCCCCTGCCCCCACAACGCGTTCATCACCTTCCACGCCTGGCCGGGGTACTGCTTGTCGATCGACACGAAGACGAGGTTGTGGAAGATCCCCGGCGCCGGCATATGGTAATCCACGATCTCCGGCACGGTGAGCTTGAGCAGCGGCAGGAAGATCCGCTCGGTGGCATGGCCGAGGTAGTAGTCCTCCATCGGCGGCCGGCCCACCAGCGTCGCCGGATAGACCGGATCCTTCCGGGCCGTCACCGCCGTGACGTGCACCAGCGGATAGTCGTCGGCCAGCGAATAGAAGCCGGTGTGGTCGCCGAACGGGCCTTCCTTCACCAGTGGCTCCGCCGGGTCGATGTAGCCCTCGATGACGAGGTCTGATTCGGCCGGCACATCCAGGTCCACCGTCACGCCACGGGTCAGCTCGACCGGTTCCCGGCGGAGGAAGCCGGCGAACAGGAATTCATCGATGCTGGGCGGCAGCGGGGCCGAGGCGGAGTAGGTGCTGGCGGGATCGGCGCCGAGCGCAATGGCAACGTGCATCCGCTCCCCCCGCGCGGCCATCTCCCTCCAGTGCGCCGCCCCGACCTTGTGCCGCTGCCAGTGCATGGCCAGCGTATCCTTGCCCAGGACCTGGATCCGGTACATCCCCACATTGCGGATGCCGCGGGTGGGATCGGTGGTGATGACCATCGGGAGTGTGATGTAGCGGCCGCCATCGCCGGGCCAGGTGGTAAGAAACGGAATCCGGGCCAGGTCGATCTCACCGCCCTGGCGCACCACCTCCTGGCAGGGCGCCTTTCCGCTCCGCATCCGCGGCGGAAACTTGGCCACCTCGGCGAGCTTGGGCAGGAGGGAAAGCTTGCCCATGAGGCCGTCCGGCACCTTGAGCTGCACCAGCTCCTCGATCCGGCCGGCGATCTCGTCGAGGCGGTCCACCCCGAGGGCCAGGCACATCCGCCGCAGCGAGCCGAAGAGATTGATGGCAACGGGCATTTCGCTCTTGCGGCCATCTTCGAGCAGCACATGCTCGAAGAGGAGCGCCGGTCCGCCGTTCGCGCTCTTCATGCAGCGGTCGGCGATCTCGGCGATCTCGAGCCGGGCCCGCACCGGTGTCGTCACCCGGACCAGTTCACCGAGCTTGTCGATGGCCGCCAGAAAGTCCCGCAGGTTGTCGATCGCCATCAGCTCCTCGTCCCCACGTGGATGGCACAGATCCCGCCCAGCATCAGGCGGTAGGACACCTGGTCGAACCCGTTCGCCCGCAGGCGCGCGGCCAGGTCATCCGGCCCCGGAAACGCCAGGACCGATTCTGGCAGGTAGGTGTAGGCGCTCGTATGTTTCGAGATCAGGCGCCCTATCGTCGGCAGCACGTGCCGGAAATAGAAGAAGTAGAGGCCGCGCAGCGGCTGCCTCGGCGGCGTGCTGAATTCCAGGATCACGAAGCGCGCACCGGGCCGGAGCACGCGGGCCGCCTCGGCAAGCCCGGCATCGAGATCGGCCAGGTTGCGCACCCCGAAGCCGACTGTGGCGCCATCCACGCTCGCGTCGGGCAGCGGCAGTTCCAGTGCATCGGCGTTGAGCGCCCAGACTCGTTCGGCCTTGCCACGGCCGCGCTCGAGCATCGGCTTCACGAAATCGGCGCCGATCACCCAGCCGCGAAAGCCGGCCCGCGTGGCCAGCTCTGCGGCCAGGTCGAGGGTGCCGGCACAGAGATCGAGATAGCGACCGTCCGGCTTGCGCTGCCAGTCCAGCTGGTCCACCGCGCGGCGGCGCCAGGAGCGGTCGATATTGAGACTGAGCAGGTGGTTGAGCAAATCATAGCGCGGCGCAATCGCGGTAAAGATGCCCTGGACGTAGCGCCTCTTTTCCGCCCCGCCGACCGCGGGTAACTTACTATCTGTGGCGAACATAGGGGCCCAATGTAGTCCGCCGAGAAGTCGCCGCGCAACCCGAGTCGGGTGGCGTGGTTAAGCGCGTCGACCTCTCCACCGCCACGGACCAGGAGGTCGTGGCGGAGGCGCGCGCGGGGCGCGAAGCGGCTTACCGCGAGCTGATCCGACGCTACGAGCGGCCGGTCTTCTCGCTCGTGTATCGCATGGTCCGGGATCGGGAAGTCGCCGAAGACTTGGCGCAGGAAACCTTCGTCAAGACGCTCAACGCCATCAGCACCTACCGGCCCGAGTTCAAGTTCTCGAGCTGGATTTTCAAGATCGCCAACAACACCGCCATCGATCATCTCCGTAAACGGGAGCTGGCCACCCTCTCCATCGATGGCGCCCCCGACGCGGTCACGCCCGACTCGATCGAGGCCACGACCCTCCAGGTGAGCGACCGGCGGGAGAGCCCGCTGGCGGAGCTCGAAGCGCGCGAACTGGGCGGCGCCATCGAAACCGCGATCGCGCGGCTTCGGCCCGAATACCGGGCCTGCATCATGCTGCGACATGTCGATGGCCGCGCCTATGAAGAAATCGCCGACATGCTCGATCTGCCGCTCGGAACTGTGAAGACTTACATACACCGCGCGCGCCACGAGCTGAGAGAGCTCCTGGCCGAGCTCCGTGACTGAAACCCCCCTCTCGAGGCGCCCGTAGAAGCAGCCGCATGAACGACGCATTCTCCGGTCATCTGACCCCCGACCTGATCGACCAGCTTCTCGAGACGGAACCGCCCCGCACCATCGCGTTTCATCTCGAAACCTGCTCTGATTGCCGAGATCTCCTCGCTGCTGAACGGTCCCTCGCGGCCTCGCTGTCACGCCTCGTGCCCGTCAATCCCCCGGCAGGTTTCCTGGACCGGGTCATGGAGCGGGTCGCGCTGCAGCATCCCGAGTTTGCCCGCTCCCGGGCGCACCTCGGGGCGGAGGAAATCGATGCCTGGCTCGAGGGCAAGCTTGCCGCGGCGCGACTGTGGCACCTCGAAGAGTGCGCCCCTTGCCTCGAGCTGGCCGAGTCGGAAAAGGCGCTGGTCGCAAGCCTTCGTTCGCTGCCGCTGCATTCGCCGGCGCCCCGCTTCGCCGCCCGGGTAATGGGCAAGGTGGCCGTCGCCGAATCCACCGGTACGCTCACGGTCATCCGCCGCCGCCTGCTGGCGAGCCCCCGCCTCGCGCTGGTGGCCGCCTCGATGTCGGCGGTGCTGGTGGGCGGCCTGGGAACCAGCATCTGGTGGAGCCTGACGCACCAGGACACCCTGACCCTCTGGGGCCAGGCGCTGACCAACCAGGCCAGCCAGTGGTTGTGGCTCGGGGTGCGCGGCGCCGTTTCCAACCTGATCGAGCAGCCCTGGTACTCGGGGCTCCGCCAGGTGGTTTCCTCGCCGGCCCGGGTGGCCATGATAGGAGGTTTCGGGCTGGTGGCCTGGACCGCCGGGCTGGCGGCCATGCGCCATCTGCTCACGGTCCCCCGCGCGGCCGGCTCCCGTGCGGCCTGAGCCCCGACGGGCGCTCGCGCTCCTCGCGGCCACCCTGTGCCTCGCGGGGCCGCTCAAGGCTGAAGGCAATCACTGGGGAGACCGGCTGGGGACGCCGGTCGAGTTTTTCCGGCTCTGGTGGGCCGGCGCCCAGTCCGTCAACGCCCTCGACCACGTCGTCACCCTTTCCTCCGACCAGACCGCGCTCGCCTTTCACCTCGAGGGCGAGCGTTCGCTCAAGATTGCCTTCGACAATGGCCGCCTGCTGATCGACGACCATCCGGCCGGCCGCTATCCGACCGGAGGGGCGCTCGACGTGGCGTGGCGCCAGCTGGTGACCGATGCGGCCCGGCACCAGACGCCCGAAGTCGTGGCCATGGTGCACGTGTGGCAGCCGGCGGGCCTCACTGCCGAGGAAGCAGTCCTCGCCGCGCTGATCCGGCAGCGCACGACGGCGCTGGGTTCGCCGGCGCAGGGCGAGCCTTCGCCCCAGGCACTGCAGGCCGCACCGCCGGGCGGCCTCACTATTCCCCTGACCGACCTGTCGGACGCGGAGCGCCTGGCGCCCCTCCTCCGGCGCGCGGCCAGCCAGGCCGGGCCCGATCTCGCCGTGACGGTACCGGGCGGCCAGGCCCGCCTCGGCCATTTCAGCCTCGGCTCCGGCGCGAGCCTGCGTGGCCCGCTGCTCGTGATCCGCGGCGATGCGGACATCTTCGGCACCCTGGAAGGCAACCTGGCCACGGTGGATGGGGACATCATCATCCACCGCGGCGCCATCGTGACGGGTGATGTGCTGGCGGTCGGTGGCGATGTGAACGCGGATGGCGGCGAAATCCGCGGCGAAATCCGCACCCTGCGCGGCGCGGCGCCGGCACTGGCGACGGTGAATGCGGCGCTCCCCGCCCCCACGGGGACGGTGCTCGCTCTTCAGCGGGCCGCCGGGCTCACCGGCATCCTGGTTTCACTCCTGGTCCTCGGCATGAGTGCGGTGCTGTTCGCCAAGCAGCCGCTGGAAATCGTCTCCGACACCATCGTCCATTCCTTCGCCCGTTCATTCGTCGTCGGAGTGCTGGGCCAGATCCTCGTGGTGCCGACGTTCGGCATGCTGGTCGTGGGACTGGTGCTGAGCGTGGCGGGCATTCTGCTGGTGCCGTTCGTGGTCGTCGTCTATCTCTTCCTGGCCGTGCTGGCCATCCTGGGCGGCGCGCTCGCGATGGCCCACGCCACCGGCGAGATCTGGACCCGGCGCCGCATGGCGGCCGGAGCGCTGATCGGCAGTCCCAACAGCTATCGCTACGTGCTGCTCGGGCTGGCCGTGCCGGCCATCCTGTGGGCGGCCTGGATCGTCTTCGGCTGGGTGCCGCTGGCGGGGAGTGTCATCTTCGGAATCGCCCTGCTAACGAGCTGGCTGCTGCTGACCGTCGGCTTTGGAGCCACGCTGCTCTCGCGCGGCGGGCTGCGGGAAGGGTTTGCCGGGCGCATCCTCCCCGCCGAATCGCTGACCGACGAATATCTGTGGGCCACTCCGCAGTTCGGCGTGCCCGCGGCCAAACGGCCGGGCCACCGCACCAACCCGCCCCTCCCCTGAGCATGGCTGACACCGGCAGGACCCGCCACCGGGCCTTCCGCCTGGCGCTGCCGTCACTGGTCGCTGCGTCCACGCTCGCGGCGCAGGCTACCCAGCACACCAGCGTGGCCCGCCAGCTGTACGATCAGACTTCCCTCCGGGCGGTGATCAATTTCTCCGCCGGCGAAGTGATCGTCCGCCCCGCGCCGAGCGGCATGCTCTACCGGATGTCGGCGGACTACGATGCCGAGCGCTACGTGCCGCTCACCCGGTACGATTCCGAATCCCAGTCCGTGGTGCTGGGTCTCGAGCCCACCGGCCAGGGAGGACTCCGGGTCAGCAGCAAGGAACACCTGGAGCAGGCGGCCGACATCGAGCTGTCCCGGATGGTGCCGCTCACCCTCGACATTACGCTCGGTGCCGCCGAGGGCACGCTGGACCTGGGCGGCCTGCGCCTCCGGCGGGTGCGTCTCGAAACCGCCGGCAGCCGCACAGCCGTGCGGTTTGCCCAGGTCAATCCGGGACGGTGCGACACGCTGGCGGTGAAGTCGGGCGCGGCGGAGGTAAGCTTCGAATCGCTCGGTAACAGCCGCTGCGACGCCATTCAGATCGACGGCGGTGCCGGCGGCGTTACGCTGGACCTGGGTGGAGCCTGGGCGGCCGACGGCAGGATCGGGGTCGCCGTGGCGGTGGGACAGGTCCGTCTCAAGATCCCGCGGGACCTCGGCGTCGAGCTTTCGCTGGAGCAGTTCCTGTCGAGCTTCGAGCCCAAGGGCTTCGTGCGCGAAGGGAAGGTTTGGCGTACGCCCGGATACGCCCAGGCGGGCCACCGGGTCGCGCTGCACCTTTCGACTACGGTCGGCGGCGTCAACGTGGCGTGGGTGCCCTGAGAGACTTTGGGATGGGGGGATGGGGGGATGGGAGGCCTACCGATACTCGATGATCAAGCCAACTGGTCCGTCAGCACGCTGAAGCGACACATCCCCAAATCCCCCCATCTCCCCATCGATCAGTCGGTTCTCAGTGGTGTCCGCTCGAGAGCCATACTCAGCGTCGCCTCGCCGATCGTCAGATAGAGGTGGCGATCGGCCACCGAGATGGTAAAGCTCGTGCGCCGCTCCAGCCTGGCCACCAGCGCTCCGAGAAATTCCCGCTCGATGCCGTACAGCTCGATGTCGCCGGCCCGGTGGATCCGCTCCCCGGACAGCTGGCGCGCGAGCGCGGCCGGATCGCGATGGGTGTAGACGATCACCCTCGGCGCCAGCTTGGCGGCCTTGTGCAGTCGTGCCGCGTCGGGCGCGCCCACATCGATCCAGGCCACCCAGGCCCCGGTCAGATCGCGGACGGCGACGGCCGGCTCATCCGGTTCGGAAACTCCACGCGAAAACCCGATGCCCTCGGCGTATTCGAGACAGTAGGCCAGCACCCGGGTGAGCAGGAATTCCTCGGTTTCCGAGGGATGACGGGCGACCTTGAGGTTGAGAGTCTGGTAGACATGCCGGTCGACGTCGGACAGCTCGATGTCGAAGGTGTAGATCGTCGAGGAGAGGGCCAAGGGATCAGGAGATAGGAGAAAGGAGAAAGGAGAAGGGAGAAGGGAGAAGGGAGAAGGGGCGTTCGACTTGCTGGTCAGCCGAGTCTGGCGCGTACCTCTCCACCGGTACCGATTCCGAAGCGTCGCGCGGCTGAACCTCCCCGGACGGCGATTTCGATCCGGCCGCTCGATCCGACATAGGCTATCGGGGTACCTGACGGTACATCCGCGAACGTGGTACGGACGGGGCCGAGGTCGGTCTCCTCGATCTCGACGGTGGCGTAGCCCGGCACCTCCGCGGACGTGAGACTGGTGACCAGGTTGCCGAAGCGGTCGACGTAGATCACCTCGCCGATGACCGTCTTCCCCTCATAGCGGGGCTCGCGGGCTTCGACCCTGACCAGTGCGGTTTCCAGTCGCGCACCGAGGCTGGCCAGGGTCGCCCCGCGGGCGAGCGCCGCGGCAGCGGGGGCAAAGAGATCCCTGCCATGGAAGGTCGGCGATGCACCGGCGGGCACCGGGAGCAC
>DATEHG010000047.1:0-9251 GCA_035279705.1 Gemmatimonadales bacterium | reverse complement strand
GACTCGGGCGGCAAGGACCTGCTCGAAGTCCCCCCGATGTTCGTGGACATGGAAGCGGGCTTCGGCGGTCCCACCCAGACCTTTACCCTGGCCACCGAGCTGATCCGCGCCGGAGCCGCGGGCGTCCACCTCGAGAACCAGGACCCCGCCAACCGCACCTGCGGCCACATCGTCAACGTCGGCAAGCAGAAGCGGGACAAGGTACTGGTGCCCCGGGCCGACTGGATCGCGAAGCTCAAGGCCATCAAGGCGGCTGGCTACGCGGCCGGCGTGGACGTGGTGATCATCGCCCGCACCGACTCGATCGACGGCGCCCTCCCCGGCGAGTCGTCCGGCGGAATCTCGATGGCGGTCGAGGACGGCTGCGAGGCGGCGGAGCTGGGATGTGACGTGATCTGGGCGGAATTCAACAACGTCGAACTCGACCAGCCGCGCGCCTTTGCCGAGGGCATCCGCAAGCACTACCCCAAACAGATGCTCGGCTTCAACCTCAGTCCTTCACTGTACTTCGGGAAGGCCAAGCAGGCGGGCACGCTCATCACCAACCAGCAGCTCGCCGACCTGGGCTACACGCTGCAGTTCTCCACCCTCTTCAACTTCCGCACGGCGGGGCTGGCGCTGGAAAAGGGGCTGCAGAAGTTCAAGACGAAGGGGCTGGAGGCCCTGGCCGATCTGCAGCTCGAAGAGGACGCCGCTCTTGGCGGCGCGCCGAGCACCAAGATGCACCAGAAGTTCGCGGGGATGAACCGGTGGCTGATTCTGGAGTCCGTCCTCTCCCAGCGAGGCTGAGGCACGAATCTCTGTGAAAAGTGAACCGTGAACAGTGAACAGTCACTGAATCACGGTTCACCGTTCACTGTTCACCGTTCCCCTCAGTATTCCAGCGGCAACCCCACCCGCTTCCCGTCCCGCGCCGACAGGTACATCGCGATCAGCAGCTCCAGGGACCTGAGCCCCTCGCGGCCATCCGTCTCCGCCACGGCCTCTCCCCGCAGGGTCGAAATCACGTTGTCGTAGTACAGCGGGTGCCCGATGCCGTACACGGACGTCGTCTCGTAGCTGGCGCGCTTCACGTCGGCGTCGGACGGGTCGGCGTCGGCAAACTCCCAGTGCTGGATTTCGTTGACCGCCACCCCGCCCAGCCGCACGGTGCCCTTCTCGCCCAGGATCGTGAGCGACCCCTCGAGATTCTTGTTGTAGGTCAGCATCGTCACGTTGATCGAGCCGAGCGCCCCGGAGCGCCAGCGGATGTTGGCGACGCCGGTGTCTTCGACCTGGATGTTGCGCTCCAGCGTCGCGGTGAAGGCGTGGACGCTTTCCACCGGCCCCACCAGCCAGTCGAGCAGGTCGACATAGTGGCTGGCCTGGTTCATGAACGCCCCGCCGTCGAACTCCCAGGTGCCCCGCCACCGGGCGCTGTCGTAATACTCCTGGGGCCGGTGCCAGAAGACGTTGAGCGCCACCATGTAGATCCGCCCGAAGCGCTTCCGGTCGATGGCCTTCTTGACCAGCTGCAGCGTGGGGTTCCGCCGGTTCTGCTTCACCACGAAGAGCTGGACCCCGGCGCGGTCGCAGTATTCCACCATCTGCTTCCCGTCCTGCCAGCGCGTCGCCATCGGCTTCTCGGTGATGACATGCCGGCCGGCCGCGGCGACCTCGACCGCCTGCGCGGAATGCAGCCCGCTGGGCGTCGCGAGGATGACCGCGTCCGCGTCGGAGCCGGCGAGCAGCGCCTCGAGGGAACGGAACCCCTTCGCACCGGTCGCGGCCACGGCCTTTTCCAGGGCCGCCGGGTCGATGTCGCACACGGCGACCAGCTCGGCCCGTTCCTTGTGCCGATCGAGGGCGCTGAAATGATTGGCGGAGATGCGGCCGCAGCCCACCAGGGCAAAGCGGATCCGGCGGCCGGTGATCGGGGGCAGTTCGGTCACGCGCTCTCCCTCCGTGCCGGCGGGGCCACCACCTCGAGGCCCTCCTGCCGGAACCGTTCGACCTGCCAATCGGGAAGCCGGGCCATCACCTCGTGACAGTCCTCCAGCTCCCGGACGGACACCACTTCTCCCGCGCGGTACAGCGCCGCCAGTCGAGCGCCGTCGCCGTAGGGCACCCGCAGCGTGACGGCGGGACGGAGCAGCCGCTCGCGGCGGCGGAGTTCCTGCTTGAGCGGCTCGAGCCCGCTCATCCGCAGCGTGCTCACGAACAGCGCATCGGGATGCAGCTCGCGGGCGCGGGCGCTGAAGGCGCCGGGATCCGGCACGGCGTCCATCTTGTTGAACACCGGCAGGACCGGCATCTCGCCGATCCCGATCTCGACCAGCACCTCGTCCACGACCTGCATCTGCTCTTCGGCAAAGGGATCGCTGGCATCGACCACATGCAGCAGCACATCGGCTTCGCGCACCTCTTCGAGGGTGGCACGGAAACTCGCCACCAGGTGGTGGGGCAGCTTGCGGATGAACCCGACGGTATCGGAGACCCGCGCCTTGTACCCCTCTCCCAGTTCGACCGTGCGAGTCAGCGTATCGAGCGTGGCGAAGAGGCGGTCCTCGACCACGATGTCATGCTCGCCCGAGAGACCGCGGAGGATGCTCGACTTGCCGGCGTTGGTGTAGCCCACCAGCGCGGTTGTGAGCATCGGGGTCCGCCCGCTCCGGAGCAGCTCCCGGTGCCGCTCCACTTCGCGCAGCTTGCGGGTGAGCAGCTGGATCTTCTTGCGGATCATCCGGCGGTCAGTTTCCAGCTGCGTCTCGCCGGGGCCCCGCAGACCGATACCACCCCGGATGCGGGACAGGTGGGTCCACATCCGGGTGAGCCGAGGCAACAGATACTCGAGCTGAGCGAGTTCCACCTGCAGGCGGGCCTCGTGACTCCGGGCCCTGGTGGAAAAGATGTCGAGGATGAGCTCCGCCCGGTCCATGACGCGGACCTTGAGCTCCTTTTCGAGATTGGCGCCCTGGACGGGAGTCAGCTCCTCATCGAAGATCACCAGCGACACCCGCTGCTCCTGCACCATCGCGGCGATCTCGGCGACCTTCCCTTCACCGATCAGGGTCGCGGGACTCCTGGCCGCCAGCTGCTGCGACGCCCGCCCCACCACCTCGGCTCCGGCGGTGTCGGTCAGGCGAGCCAGTTCATCGAGATGCTCGGTGAGATGCTCGGCGTCGAACGACCCCTTGCGGGGGGCTCCGACGAGAAGGGCGCGCTCCAGCGGCGGCTGGATCTCGATCAGGTCGCGGATTGGGGCTCCAATGCGAAGGAATGCCTGTTGTGGCGGAATATAAACAGGAGCGGAGAGAGGAGAGGGGAGAGAGGGGCCTGACCGTAACCACCACCTCATCCCGAGCCGCGCAGCGGCGAGGGACCTTCGTCGCCGCGATCGAACCGCGCCCCGAACCCCCATCTCGGCCGGCGAGGTCCCTCGGTCGCGATGCTCCCTCGGGATGAGGGGCTCCAGGCCACCACCTCATCCCGAGCCGCGCAGCGGCGAGGGACCTTCGTTGCCGCGATCGAACCGCGCCCCGAACTCCCATCTCGGCCGGCAAGGTCCCCCGGTCGCGATGCTCCCTCGGGATGAGGGGCCAGGAGGTTGCGTTTTACTGCCCCCCTGCCCCGCTGCGACCGTCAGGAAGTCCTTTAGGGCCCCCCTGCCCCGCCAACCGCGCCCACCAGTCCAGTCTCTCCCGGATCCGCTTCTCGAACCCCCGCTCCCCCGGCTCGTAGAAACTCCGCCCCCGGAGAGTCGGAGGGAGATACTCCTGCGGCAAATACCCCTCGGGCGAATCGTGCGCATACTTGTAGCCCGCCCCGTACCCCAGCTCCTTCATGAGCCCCGTCGGCGCATTCCGGATGTGCATCGGCACCGGCTCGGCCGGAGTCTCCCTTGCCGCGGCGAGTGCCGCGCCGAGCGCCCGGACCACCGAGTTGGACTTGGGGGCGGTGGCCAGGTAGACCGTCATCTCGGTGAGGGGCAGATAGCCTTCCGGCGGGCCGAGCATGTGATAGGCATCGCGCGCCGAAACAGCCAGCTTGAGCGCCTCCGGGTCCGCCAGCCCGATGTCCTCCGCCGCCATGGCAATCGCTCGGCGGAACAGCGTCATCGGGTCTTCGCCGCCCTCGATGGCCCGGGCCATCCAGTAGAGCGCACCCTGCGGATCGCTGCCGCGCAGCGCCTTGTGGTAGGCGGAGAGCAGGTTGAAGTGCCCTTCCCCGCTCTTGTCGTGCGCGGGCACCCTCCGCGCCAGCGCGTCGGTCAGCACGTCCAGCGTGATCGTGCCGCCGGGTCCCACCTGCTGGGCCGTGGCCTCGAGCACGGTGAGTGTCCGGCGGGCATCCCCATCGGAGAGCTCCGCAAGGGTTGCGATGACGTCGTCCCCGACATGGAGATCCATGTGTCCGAGGCCCCTCGACCTCTCGACCAGGGCTCGACGGATCAATGTTTCGAGATCCTGGGGCGTCAGCGGCTCCAGCACATAGACCCGGCAGCGCGAGAGCAGCGCGCCGTTGATTTCAAAGCTGGGATTTTCGGTGGTGGCGCCGATGAGCGTCACGGTGCCGCGCTCGACGTGCGGCAGGAAGGCGTCCTGCTGGCCCTTGTTGAAGCGGTGGATCTCGTCGCAGAAGAGCACCGTGCCGCGCCCCAGCAGCCGGCGCCCTTCCGCCTCCTTCACGATCTCGCGGACCCGGGCAATCCCGTCGGTCACCGCGCTGAATTCGACGAACTCCCGCTGGGTGTGGCGGGCAATCAGCCGGGCGATCGTGGTCTTCCCGGTCCCCGGCGGCCCCCAGAAGATGCAGCTGCCGACATCCCCTCGGCGGATCGCATCGCCGAGCGTGCGCCCGGGGGCCAGCAATTTTTCCTGGCCGAGACACTCCTCGAGACTCTGGGGGCGCATCCGGGCCGCGAGCGGCTCGGGCATCGCGAAGAGACTGACTTCACCGTTCACTGTTCACTGTTCACTTTTCACAGTTCCGCGTTGCCATCTCGCCATCGAGTCTCCGCCTAACTGGTCCCCGGTCCCCGAGCGTGCGCAACGACCTCCCGTTCCCTGTTCCCCGTTCCCCGTTCCCCTCTTTCGGCCTTCCGGGAGCTCCGCCCCCGCTTCCGGGAGCTCCGCCCGGCCTCCTGGGAGCTTCATCCGGCCTCCCGGGAGCTTCATCCGGCCTCCAGGGGACTTCATCCGGGTTCCCGGGAGCTTCATCCGGTCTCCAGGGGACTTCATCCGGGTTCCCGGGAGCTTCATCCGGGTTCCCGGGAGCTTCATCCGGCCTAATCGCTGCCCGTCCTGGTCTCCAGCAGGCTTTGCGTCGCCCAAAGTGTCCTTTGCCGCTGCTCCCGCAGACTTTGCGTCGCCCGGAGTCTCCTTCATCCGTCCTGGAGCTTCCTTTGCGTCTCCAAAAGTCTCCTTTGCTCATGCACCCAGGAGGCTTTGCTCCGGGAAAAGTAGGCTTTGCGCCGGCCCGAGCAGGCTTTGCTCCCGCCAAAGTCTCCTTCATCCGCATTCCAGGAGACTTTGCGTCGCCTGGAGTCTCCTTTGCTCCCATTCCAGGAGACTTTGCGTCGATTTTCTTGTCGAATTTCAGGCACCCCGCACCATTCCTCGAGGCTCCTGCTCCCCGCTCCCCGCTCCCCACTCCCGGCAGTTCCTGCCCCCCTGCCCGCCTGCCCGCCTGCCCGCTAAATCCCGAGAAGCGTTCGGGCCACGAAAAACGCCACCGCTCCCCCGAAGAACGCGACCGGCAACGCCCACCCCCGCTTGGCCTGGAATTCCGGGACCAGGTTGGACGCGGCGACATAGAGGGTGACACCCGCGGACAGGGCCAAGCCATGCGCCGCCAGTGGCTCGATCCATTCGGTGAGCAGCACGCCCGCTACCGTCGCGACTCCGAGGGCCGCCGCCGCGCCGAGTGCGCGCGCACCACTCTGTCCGCCGGCCAGCATCACGCTGGCCATGGTCAGGCCCTCCGGCAGCTTGTGCAGGAAGACGGCGAGGAAGAGCAGCAGCCCGAAGGCGGGACTCACCGCGAGCCCGCTGGCGATCGCCACGCCATCGAAGAAGGTATGGAGCAGCAGTCCCGCCAGGACGGAGAACCCCACGGCCGGCGAGAGCCGGTGCGTCTCCTCGCCGAAGTGGAAATGCGGTACCAGCACATGCTGGGCGAGGTGGACGCCGAGGTATCCGCCGAAGACGTAGAGGGCCGCCTCCGGGCCGCCTCGGCCGATGGCTTCAGGCAGCATCTCCAGCATGGCCACCGCGAGCATGAAGCCGGCCCCGAAGGCGACGCATCCCTCGATGAGTGCCATGCTGCGGCGTTCGTGGCGCACCAGGGCCGCGGCCCCCGCCAGGTTTCCCGCGGCGGCAATGAGTGCGAACCCCAGTCCGCTCATGCGAGGGACCGCGCCCGGGCCAGCAGTGTCTCGCGGGTGTTGAGGGAGGGATCGTCCACGACCTGGCCCACCAGCTGATCGAGGATGGCCCCGAGGGCGGGGCTCGGTGCCATGCCGGCCGCTATGAGATCGTCGCCCGAAATGGCCAGTTCCTTTCGGCTGAGGGGCTCGCGCCGCTCCCGGATGCCCCGGACGACCGGGGCCCAGTCCGGCGCGATCCCGTGACGCAACTGCCAGGTGGTGCTCAGGTCGTCGGCGGCATCGCCCACGGCCGCGAGCCACCGTCGCACGGACACGGGGTTGGTCCCCTCTGGTTCCGCGGGCCCCGTGATGATCGCGGCCGCCCGGGCGATCTCGGCGCGGGAGGCCTTGAGCCGGGCCAGCACCGCCACCGGGTCGCGACAGAGCAGCGCGGTGAGCAGGACCGGATCCCGCGAGAGCGGTGCGGCCCGCCGGGCCTCGAGGCGGGCGAGCAGGGCGGCCGCGCGATCCTTCGACGCCGTGCGATCGGCCGGATTGAGCAGTTCCGGCAGCCAGGCCGCGGCCGCCCCCGAATCCCACCAGAGCTGCACCAGCACCGCCACCGAGCGCGCGGTCCGGAGACTCTTGAACCACTCATCCCGCACCCGTTCGGCCGAGAGGCCAGCCAGGCCATCCGCCGTAGCCATCGCGGCCGACCAGGTGGCCGGCTCGATGGCGAACGCGAACCTGGCGGCGAACCGGAGCGCGCGCAGGATGCGCAGGTAGTCTTCGCGGAACCGGACCTCCGGTTCGCCGACGGCACGGACCAGCTGTCGCTGGAGGTCGGCCTCACCCTGGAACGGATCGCGCCACTCGCCGCGCAGCGGATGGTAGGCCAGCGCGTTGATCGTGAAATCCCGGCGGGCCAGGTCTTCCTCGAGGGAAACACCGAACGCCACCACTGCCCGCCGCCCGTCGGTGCTCACGTCCTTGCGGAAGGTGGTCACCTCGTGGAAGCGGCGGTGAGTCCGCACGGCAATCGTGCCGAATTGCTCGCCGACCGGCACGGTGTGCTTGAACAGCCCCTTCACCTGCTCCGGCGTGGCCGAAGTGGCGACGTCGAAGTCGCTGTTGGGTTCGTTGAGCAGCGTATCGCGGAGGGCGCCGCCCACGCACCACGCCTCGAACCCCGCCCCTTCGAGGGTGCGGGCGATGTCGAGGACGTCTTCCGGAATGGTGATCGATTCGGGCAGCGACATGAAGCGAAAGGTAAGAGGAGAAAGGAGAAAGGAGAAAAGCGAAAGGCGAAATGGGAAAGGGGAAAGGCGGAAGAAACCTGGATATCACCTGCGGGCGCTTTTCGCTCTTCGCTTTTCGCTTTTCGCCATCACGCCTCACCGGCGCCATACCTCACGCCGGCGGACAGACAGATCAACAGCTCCATCCTCGCCTGCGACGGAGTCCTGGGCCCTGCGGGGATCGCGCCTCGCCGTACCACCGTGGCCCCGCCCCCCTCGAAGGCGTACACCGGGGTGACTTCCCCCCGCGCGCAGCGACTGGCGAGGATGACCGGCTTCCCCTCCGCGATCCAGCGCTCGATGGCCGGCAGCGCCCCCGGCGGCAGGTTGCCGCTGCCGAACGCCTCGATGACCACACCGTCGTGGTGGGGACGCGCCAGATCGAGCATCGAGCCGTCGTCGCCGATCACCATCGGCACCAGCGCCACCCGCGCCGACAGCGACGCCGGATTGAGCGGTGAAGCGGGACTGGAAGGTGGGCGAAAATACTCAACCGCCCTGTGCGCCCTGTGCGCCCTGTCCGCCTTGCTCTCACTGCCCGCCTGCCCGCCCGCCCGCCCGTCCGCCCCCAGATGCACCGCCTCAAACGCCTCCAGCGCCGTGGCCTCCACTTTCGCCGCCCCGAGTCCCGGCAGGATCCGCCCTGCAAACACGACCAGGGTGCCGCGCCCCCGGCTCGCCGCGTCCCGGGCGACCCGGACCGCATCGCTCAGGTTGCGCGGGCCATCCCATTCACTGTCGCTGGACGTCCGCATCGCGCCAGTGAGACAGATCGGCTTTTCCCTTGGCAGGGTGCGGGCCAGCAGGTAGGCCGTCTCCTCGAGTGTATCGGTACCATGGGTGACGACGACGCCATTCACCGCCGGATCGGCAATGACCTGGCCGATGTGATTGCGCAGTTCCCACAGCTTGGCCGGCCCCATGTGGCAGGCAGGGTAGCGGCCCCAGTCGTCGATCCGGATTGGTCCCAACTCCGCCAGTTCCGGGGCCATCGCCACCAGCGCCTCGCCGCCGAGGGCGGGGACATTCCCTCCGGCCGCCGCGTCGCGGCGCATGGAGATAGTCCCACCAGTAAAGACTATTTGGATCACTTCATTCCTCTGGTCCCCGTCGGGGTAAGCGGTGAGCAGTGAGCGGGCCGCATGCCTGTGGTTCTGGGAGCGATGCGAGGATCTCGATGTCCGGGTTGTGGGCCCGCTCACCGCTTACCGCTCACGCAGTTGCAGTTCCCGCGGCGTCAGCCGCAAAGCACGCTGCCTCCATTGACGTTGAGAATTTCCCCCGTCACATGCCTCGCCAGCGGGCTGCAGAGGAACAGGATCGGCCCGGCGATATCCTCGGGCGGCGGGATGCGCCGCAGGGGAATCGTCGCGGCGATCCGGGCCCGGCCTTCGCCCGCGTAGGACGATTCGCTCATGTCCGTATCCACCCAGCCGGGCGCCACGCAGTTCACCGTGATGTCGGGAGCGCATTCGATCGCCAGCGATTTGACCAGCGAGATCATGGCGCCCTTGGTCGCGGCATAGTCCGCGTGCATGCTCTCGCCGCGCTGGCCGGCCGTGCTCCCGACCAGCACCACCCTTCCCCCGGGCCCCATGAGCCGAAGC
>DATEHG010000046.1:0-6519 GCA_035279705.1 Gemmatimonadales bacterium | reverse complement strand
GCGGATCCATCCCGGACGCATCGAGGAGCTGGTGGCCAAGTCGAAGAAGGAGCTCGACGGGGAAATCCAGGAACTGGGCGAGCAGGCCGCGTACGACACCGGGATCGCGGGGCTCCACGCCGAGATGATCAAGCTGATCGGGCGGATGCGCTACCGGACCTCGTACGGCCAGAACATTCTCGAGCACTCGAAGGAAGTGGCCTGGCTGGCCGGTATGATGGCGGCCGAGCTCAAGCTCGACGTGAACCTGGCCAAGCGGGGCGCGCTGCTGCACGACGTCGGCAAGGTGCTGACCTATGAGCACGAGGGCACCCACGTCGAGCTGGGCGTGGAAATGGCGCGCAAGTACGGCGAGTCCGCCGCGGTGATCAACTGCATTCAGGCCCATCACGATGACGTGCCCCACGAGAGCACCGAGTCCGTCCTGGTCCAGGCCGCCGATGCCATCTCGGGCTCCCGTCCCGGTGCCCGGCGCGAAGCGTTCGAGAGCTACGTCAAGCGGCTCACCAGCCTGGAGGAAATCGCCAGCAGCTACCCCGGGGTTGAGAAGGCCAACGCCATCCAGGCCGGGCGCGAGATCCGCGTGGTCGTGACGCCGGACAAGATCGACGACAACCAGGCCGCCCAGCTGTCCGAAACGATCGCCAAGCGGATCGAAGGCGAACTTCAGTACCCGGGGCAGATCCGGGTGGTCGTCATCCGGGAGACCCGGGCGGTGGGTGTGGCCAAGTGACCGCCCGCCTGATCGACGGCAACGAACTGGCGCGCGCCATCCGCGCGGAAGTGGCGACCGACAGCCGGAACCTCACGGCGCAGGGCATCCGACCCGGACTGGCGGTCGTGCTGGTGGGAGACAATCCCGCCAGCCGGGCCTACGTCGGCAGCAAGGAAAAGGCGTGCCTCGAGGCGGGCATGCACTCGGTCAAGATCGAGCTGTCTGTCGACACGTCCGAGGCCGACCTGCTGGCCGTGGTCGACAAGCTCAATGCCGACCCTGCGATTCACGGCATCCTCGTCCAGCTCCCGCTGCCCAAACAGATCACCACCGAGCGGGTCCTCCACCGGGTAAGCCCGGCCAAGGACGTGGACGGGTTCCACCCCGTCAATGTGGGCAAGCTGGTCATCGGTGATCCGACGGCGTTCCGGCCCTGCACGCCGTACGGGGTACAGCAGATGCTGATCCGGAGCGGCATCGAGACCAAGGGCGCCAACGCCGTGATTGTCGGGCGCTCCACGATCGTGGGCCGGCCGATGGCGAATCTCCTGATCCAGGACGGACCCGGCGGCAACGCGACAGTGACGGTCTGCCATTCCCGCTCGCGCGATCTTCCCGCCATCACCCGCTCGGCGGATCTGCTCATAGTGGCGATCGGCAAGGCCGAGTTCGTCACGGGAGACATGGTGCGCCCCGGCGCCGTGGTCATCGATGTCGGCATCAACCGGGTCGACGATCCCTCGCGCCCGCGCGGGTACCGCCTGACCGGCGATGTGGCCTTCGAGCCGGCGGCGGTGGTGGCGTCCGCCATCACGCCGGTACCGGGTGGCGTCGGTCCCATGACGATCGCGATGCTGCTGGTCAATACGATCCAGGCGGCTCGCCAGATCGGGCGATAAAGGCAACGACCGCATTCACCGCGAAGACACCAAGTGGGCGGAGCACAGCCCTCCCGACTTCGACTCTTTGCGTTCTTCGTGTCTTGGGGGTTCAGCTGTCGAGGCTTGACCCGCGAGGATTCCTGAACCCGTGACCCAACTCTCCCTGCCAACCGATACACCATGGACCGTGGCCCAGCTCACCCGCGCCGCCAAGCGCGCGGTCGAGGGGGGCCTCGGCGCGCTGTGGATTCGCGGCGAAATTTCCGGGCTCAAGGCCTATGCCAGCGGTCACTGGTACTTCACCCTGCGGGATGCCGAGGCGCAGGTCCGCTGCACCATGTGGCGGACCTACAATGCCAAGGTCGGAAAGCCGCCGGCGGACGGCACTGCCGTGTTCCTCTACGGCAAGCCGACGGTGTACGAGGACAAGGGAGAGTTCCAGTTCAGCGCCGTCGAGATGCTCGCCACCGAAGCACTCGGTCCCCGCCAGCTGGCCTATGAAAAGGTCAAGGCGGCGCTGCAGAAGGACGGGCTGTTCGATCAGTCGCGCAAACGCGCCCTTCCCGAACTGCCCCGCGCCATTGCGGTGGTCACCAGTCTCGATGGGGCGGCATTGCGTGACATCATCACCGTGACGCACGCGCGGTGGCCCGGGATGCGCCTGGTCGTGATCGGCGCCCGGGTCCAGGGCGCGGAGGCCGAGGGTGAACTGGTGCGGGCCCTGGGAGTGGTCAACCGGCTCCTGGATATCGATTGTTGCATCGTGGGCCGGGGCGGGGGCAGCCGGGAAGACCTGGCCGCGTTCGACGCCGAGGCCGTCTGCCGCGCGGTGGCCGCGGTGCAGGTGCCCGTCATCTCGGCGGTGGGCCACGAGACTGACGTCTCGCTCTGCGATCTGGTGGCGGATGTGCGGGCGGCCACACCTTCGGCGGCGGCCGAGCTGATCGTGCCCGACGCCGGCGAGCTGCTGCAGCAGCTCGCCCACCAGGCCTCGCGCCTGGCTGGAGGACTGGTCCGGCGTACCCGGTGGGCGGCCGAGCGGCTGGGCCGCACCGGCGATCGCATGGAGCGTTCGCTGACCAGCCGGCTGGAATCGTCCCGGCATCAGGTCGAGCGCCTCGGTGTTCAGCTGGATGCGCTGAGTCCGCTCCGCGTCCTGGAGCGTGGCTACGCGGTACCGCGGACGCCGGCAGGGAAGGTCCTTCGCCGCCGGGCGGAGTTCGAGGCGGGCGCGGAGGTGCGCCTGCGCGTGGTCGATGGGGAGGTGGAGCTTCGCGTGGAAGGAGCGGCGTAATGGCGAAACAGCCCAGGAATGGCACTCCGGCGCCCGATGCCGGGAGCCCCTCGCTCTCGCAGGACCTGGCGCGGCTCGAGGAGATCGTCCGCCGGCTCGAATCCGATGACGGAGATCTCGACCAGGCGCTCAAGCTCTTCGAGGAAGGGGTCGGCCGACTGCGTCAGGCGCGGGAAAAGCTGGCGGCCGCCGAGACCCAGGTGCAGAAGGTGCTGGAAGAGGCGGACGGCACTCTCCGGATGCAGCCCCTGGATGACGACGACCTCTAGTTCGGCCGCGCTGAGCGCGACAGCCTTGCTCGCCGAGGCGAGGGACCGGACCGACGCACTGCTGGTGGCGTGGGCGGAACGGGTGCTGACGATGGTGCCGGGGCGGGAAGGGCAGGCCATTGCCTACGCGCTGCAGAGCCCGGGCAAACGGGTGCGGCCGGCGCTGGTCCTCGCAGCGTACCGGGCCGTCGGTGGCGTTTCACCGGCTATCGCCGGAGTTGCCGCCGCCATCGAGACAGTGCACACCTACTCGCTGGTGCATGACGACCTGCCCTGCATGGACAACGATGATCTCCGGCGGGGCCGCTCTACCACCCATCGCGCCTTCGATGTGCCGGTGGCGACGCGATCGGGGTTTCTGCTCGTGCCGATCGCCGCGGTGGTACTGGCCCAGGCCGCGCGGGATCTCGTCCTTCCAGCCGAGACCCTCGGCCGCCTGGCGATGGAGCTGTTCCAGGCCAGCGGTCCCGAGGGCATGGTCGGAGGCCAGTGGCTGGACCTCGAGGCAGAGGGCAGGGAACTTTCCCTCGAGGATCTGCGGCGGGTCCACCGTGGCAAGACCGGGGCGCTGATGCGGGCGGCGTGCCTGCTCGGGGGCCTCGCCGCCGAGGCGACGCCCGAGGCCATCGAGGCGCTGCGCGGCTACGGCGAAGAGGTGGGACTGGCCTTCCAGATCGCCGACGACGTCCTCGATGCCACCAGCACCAGCGCGATCCTGGGGAAAACGGCGGGCCGGGATGCCGCGCTGGAAAAGTCCACCTACGTGAGTGTGATGGGGATCGCGGCGGCCCGGAGGGAAGCCGCCGCCGCGGCCCGGCGCGCCGTGCGCCACCTCGAGAATGCGGGACTCCCGACTGCCGCGCTGGGGGCGCTGGCTCAGTATATTGTTCATCGCGAGTCCTGACGCCAACGCCCGAGGAAACCGTCCCATGTCGCTGCTCGCGGGCATCCGCAGCCCGGAGGATCTCAAGCGCCTGTCCCCTGACCAGCTGCCCCAGCTGGCCGAGGAGGTTCGGCAGCGGCTGATCGAGTGCGTGTCGATCACCGGCGGCCACATCGGCGCGAGCCTCGGCGTCGTGGAACTGGCCATCGCCCTGCTCTACGAGTTCGACAGCCCGCGGGACAAGATCATCTGGGACGTGGGTCACCAGGCGTATGCCTGGAAGCTGCTGACCGGCCGCAACGATTCCTTCCCCACACTGCGGCAGCCCGACGGCATCTCCGGATTTCTCAAGCGCAGCGAAAGCCCTCACGACCAGTTCGGAGCCGGCCACGCCGGCACCGCCATGTCCGCCGCCCTCGGCATGGCCACGGCGCGTGATCTCAAGGGTGAGAGCCACAAGGTGGTGGCCGTCGTGGGCGACGGCGCCATGACCTGCGGCCTGAGCTATGAGGCGCTCAACAACGCGGGGCACTCCGACCGCGACATCATCCTGATCGTCAACGACAACGGGATGTCGATTTCGCCCAACGTCGGCGCCATCAGCCGCACCCTGGGCGCCATCGTGGCCAAGCCGATCACCAACAAGGTGCGCGAGCACGTCAAGCATGCGACCCTGCGGCTGGGTGGAGTGTTCGGCGAGGGTGTCGTGGAGTTTGCCAAGAATCTCGAGGAGAGCTTCAAGAATCTCTTCTCGGCGGGGATGATCTTCGAGGAGCTGGGCTTCCGGTATTTCGGCCCGATCGACGGGCATGACCTCCGGAAGCTGGGCGAGACCCTGGCATTTATCCGGACCCTCACCGGCCCGCGGGTCCTGCACATCACCACCACCAAGGGCAAGGGATTCGCGTTCGCGGAGTCGAACCGCGAGAAGTGGCACGGCCTCGCGGCGTACGACCCGGTGACCGGCGAGGCCCGGAAGGCGGCCAGCGGACCGCCCACCTGGACCCAGGTGTTCGGTGATGCGCTCTGCGGCCTGGCGGCGGAATTCGCCGAGATGACGGTGATCACGGCCGCGATGCCGTCAGGGACGGGCACCAGCATCTTCCAGAAGAAGTATCCCGGCCGGTTCTTCGACGTGGGTATCGCCGAGGGGCATGCCGTCACTTTCGCGGGCGGCCTGGCGACGCAGGGGGTCCGCCCCGTCGTCGCCATCTACAGCACGTTCCTGCAGCGCGCCTACGACAACATCATCCACGACATTGCCGTGCAGCACCTGCCCGTGGTGTTCTGCATGGACCGGGCGGGGCTCGTCGGGGAGGATGGCCAGACGCACATGGGGCTGTACGACATCGCGTACATGCTGGCGGTACCGGGCATGACGGTCACGGCGCCGCGCAACGCGGATGAACTGATCGGCCTGCTCAAGGCCGCGCTGCGGCACGATGGCCCCTTCTGCACCCGCTATCCGCGGGACAAGGCCCCGGCGGAACCCGGCCAGGTGGCGGCGGTCGGCGCAGTGCCGTACGGCAGCTGGGAGCGGCTCAGGCAGGGGCGGGACGTGGCCCTGCTCGCGGTGGGTACCATGGTCGACCCTGCGCTCACTGCCGCGCGTACCCTGGAAGCCGAGGGGATCGACTGCACGGTCGTGAACTGCCGGTTCCTCAAGCCGCATGATGCCGCGATGCTCGAGTCGCTGGTGGCGGATCACCGGACGCTCGTCACCATCGAGGAAGGGACCGTGGTCAACGGCTTCGGCGCCTATCTCGCCGGTGTGCTAGCCGGGACCCACCCCGAGGTACGGGTCGTTCCCGTCGGAGTGCCCGACCGCCTGGTGGAGCAGGCTCCCCGGGCCGACCAGCTGGAGCTGTTCGGCCTCACCGGCGCGGGCATCGCGCGCCGGGTGCGTGCGTTGCACAGCGAGGAGAGCGTCGAAGCGCGATGAACGTCGGCGTCGTCGGCAATCCGCGGTACAGCGATCTGGCTGCGGTGCTGCGGCTGCTGGCGCGTGAGGCCCCCTCCCGCGGCCTGCGGCTCTACACCGAGCCCAGCCTCCTCACCCTGTGGGACGTTCCCCTTCCCCTGATCGACGAAGCCCAGTTGTCGGCGCTGCTCACCTTCGGCGGTGACGGCACCCTGCTGCGCGGCGCCCGGCTCCTCCACGGCCAGGAAGTGCCGATCCTCGGCGTCAATCTGGGCCGGGTGGGATTCCTCACCACCGCGACCCGCGAATCGCTGGGCGATGCCCTCGATGCACTGTCGAAGGGCCGTTATCTCCTCGAGCGGCGAATGGCGCTGGCCGCGACCGTCATCGGCGAAGGCGGCGCGCAGCGCAGCGCGCACCAGGCGCTCAATGACGTCGCGGTGCACAAGGCCGGCGTGGCGCGGGTGATCCGGGTCCGCGTCCTGGTGGATGAAGAGGATCTCGGTCCGTACAGCGCGGACGGCATCATCGTCTCCTCGCCGACCGGCTCGACGGC
>DATEHG010000045.1:0-14480 GCA_035279705.1 Gemmatimonadales bacterium | reverse complement strand
CGGATGATGTTGTAGGTGGTCACCGCCTGCGCCAGCAGGTTTTGCTGCGCCTGTGCCTCGGCCTTGATCAGCAGCACCTCGGCGTAGCGGATCACGTGGATTTCCTCGGCCCCGGCCGAGGTGCGCCACTTGCGCCCTTCGAACGGGTCGAGCCCGATCGACCAGTCGTAGCGAATGTCCGTCGTGTCGAACGAGGCGATCAGGTCGTCGCTCGGCGCCAGTTCATGCCGGCCGCCGTGACCCTGGCGGCTGGACAGGTAGTAGTAGCCGAAGTCGTTGTAATCGCTCGCCGAAAACTTGATCTTGAGAATGTCCTCCTTGGTGTCGTTCCCCTGGGGCGTGAACAGGTCGCTGAACTCGGGCGCCAGGGTGTATCCCTGTGCGGTGACCACATCGGCCTGCGCATCGGCCTCCGGGTATTTCCCTTCATACAGGTACACCCGCGCGAGAATGGCTTCGGCCGCGCCCTGCGTGGCGTGCGTTGTCGGGCCGCCGGCGGTCATCAGGGTGTCGGCGGACTTGAGATCGGCCTCGATCTGGGCATAGACCGTGGCCTTGTCCACGGTGACCACCTTGGACGCCTCCTCCAGGTCCTTGGCCGGGACGAGCGGCATCGGCACGTTGCCCCAGACCCTGACCAGGTCATGGTAGCAGAGCGCCCGGACGGTGAGCGCTTCGCCCAGCATCTGGCGCTTCTCGGCGTCGTCCAGGTCCGCGATGCCGGGCACCTTTTCGAGCAGGTTGTTGGCCCGGTTGATCGTGTTGTACAGCGCAATCCAGTTGTCCGCCATCGTGAAGTTGTCCGCCAGGATCAGGCGGTTGCCCGCGTCGTAGAAGTCATTGAACGTGCCGGCGGCATCGGCGTTATCGGCGTAGAGATCGTTGAAGAAGATGTAATCGCCGCCGTACAGGCTGAGGCTCTGGAGCCCGTCGTAGACGCCGGCCAGGGCCACCCGGGCGCTGGCCGCGTCGGTGATGGCCTGGTCGGTCGGGACCTGGTTCACCGGGTTGGTTTCCAGCAGGTCGTTGCACCCGGCCAGGGCCACGACGAGGCCGAAGACGGGAATCATGGCAAGCCGCATGACGCGAGGCCTCCGCAGGAATTCAATCAGGAATGAGCGCATGGTTCACCACCCCGCCTGAACGCCGAACGAGAACGTCCGGGCAATCGGATAGGCGTAGAAGTCGGTGCCGATATCGAGGTTGTTGGAGTTGCCGTTGCTGTTCACGTCGGGGTTGTAGCCCGAGTAGTTGGTGATGGTGAACAGGTTGTGGCCTGACACGAACAGCCGGGCGTCGTGGAAGCCGGTGGCCCGCATCCACTGCTGCGGCAGGGTCCAGCCCAGCGTGATGTCCTGCATCCGGAAGTAGGAGCCATCCTCGATCCAGCGGCTCGACTGGATATAGCCGCCCGAGGTGCCGTCGTAGCTGGCCCGCGGCTCGTTGGTCACGTCGCCGGGCTTCTGCCAGCGGTTGAGCTCGTCGGTGAACTGGTTGTCCGTGTAGTAGCCGGCGGCCCCGCTGTAGGTCCGCATCGCGTTGAACACCTTGTTGCCCTGGCTGAATTCGAAGATCGCCTTCAGGTCCATCCGGCCCCAGGTGAGCGTGGTGGTGAATCCGCCCTGGAAATCGGGGTACGGGCTGCCGATGAACGTGCGGTCGGCAGTGGTCAGGAGATCGTAGGTCACCTTCTGGCCGTTGGCGGCCTCGTACAGGGCATTGCCGGTGGCGGGATCGACGCCCACGAACTTGTAGCCGTAGAACTCGCCGATCGGATGGCCCACCTCGACGCGGTTGGCAAAGCCGGCGCCGAACGGCTGGTTCTGGAACAGGCTGGTGACCTTGTTCCGGTTCACGGCCAGGTTGACCGCCGCGTTGAGCGTGATGCCGGTCGGCGTCTTGGCGCGGAGGATGTCACCGCCCAGCACCACCTCGAATCCCTTGTTGGAGACTCCGCCGATGTTGCTGTAGACGCTGGTGTAGCCGCTGGTCGACGGGATCGGCCGGTTCACCAGCAGGTCGCTGGTGTTCTTGTCGTAGTAGTCCGCCGTGAACGTCATCCGCCCCTGCCAGAGGCTCAGGTCCACGCCGACGTTGAACTCCTTGGTCTTTTCCCAGCCGAGATTCACGTTGCCCAGGTTGCACGGCCCGATGCCGCGCTCGTCCTTGTAGTTGGCGGAGCAGTAGGTGGCCTTGGAGGCGTAGTTGGCAATCGACTGATTGCCGGCCAGGCCGTAGCTGGCCCTGACCTTGAAGTTGTCGAACATGCTGCCGGACATCCACGGCTCCTCGGACATGATCCACGCGGCCGAAACACCGGGGAAGGTGCCCCAGCGGTTGTCGCTGCCGAACCGGGACGAGCCGTCGGTGCGGATGCTGCCGCCCAGCGAGTAGCGGCCCTTGTAGGTGTAGTTGGCCCGGCCGAAGAAGGAGATCAGGTTGTTCTGGTACGGATACCCGTCATACGAGGTGATGACGGTGGCATTGGCCACCTGGGTAAAGACCGGCCCCAGCCCTTCACCGCGGATGTAGTTGAACTCCCCCCGCCCTTCCTCCAGGCTCCCGCCGCCCACCACCTGCAGGACGTTCTGCGACCAGGCCTTGTCGAAGGTCAGGTAGTTGTCGAACACGTACGTGTTGAGATCCTGGTAGCTGCTGATGGCCACGCCGCCGGCGCTGGCCGCGTAGGAGCCCGCCACGAAGGGCGATTCGAACTTGTACTCGCGGAGGTGAGAGAGGTCGACGCCGACCCGCGACGTGAAGGTCAGCGACGGAGTCACCAGCCAGTCGGCCTTCACATTCCCCAGCACCCGGAGCGTCCGGGCCCGGGCGGTATTCAGGTTGGCAATGGCGACCGGGTTGTCGTAGTTGAGGGCCAGCGTGTCCTCGTCCGGCGAATTGTAGCGGCCGTCCGAGGTATAGACCGGCGTGATCGGGGCCTCGCCCACCGCGTTGGTGATGACGCCATCCAGGGTGTTGTCCCCCTCGACCCGGTGGTTGTCCTCGCCGGAGACGGCGAGCGAGGTCGAGAAGTGCAGCCGGTTGCTGGCTTCGAAGTCGAGGTTGATGCGGCTGCCGATACGCTGGTAGTCGGACCCGATGACGATGCCCTGCTGCCCGAAGTAGCTGCCGTTGGCCCGGTACTGGACCTTGTCGTTGCCGCCGCTCACCGCCAGTTCCAGGTTGCCGATCGGGGCGCTGCGCAGCACCGCGTCCTGCCAGTCGGTGCTGTTCTGGTCATCCACCCCGGGAACGCCGAAGTAGTCGGTGCCGTAGCCGTCGTTGGCCGCCGCCTCGTTCATGTATTCGAGGTATTGCTGGGCGTTCATCAGCGGCAGCCGCCGGCTGGCGGTCTGGCTGCCGACAAAGGAATTGAAGGTCACAACGGTTTTCCCGGCCTTGCCGCGCTTGGTGGTAATCATCACCACGCCGTTGGCGCCCCGGGAGCCGTAGATCGCGGTGGCCGCCGCATCCTTCAGGATGTCGATGCTCTCGATGTCGTCGGGGTTGATGCCGGTGACGCCATTGATCCCCTGGCCGCCCAGCCCGATCTGCGAGATGTCGCTCGAATTCATCGGCACGCCGTCAATCACGAACAGCGGCTGCGAGCTGGCGGTGACCGAGGCCACGCCGCGGATCCGGATCGAGATCGCGTTGCCGGGATTGCCGGCGTTCTGGTTGATCTCGACACCGGCGATCTTGCCCTTGAGGGCGGCGTCCAGACCGGCGGTGGGCTGCAGCGCGATCTGTTCGCCGGAGACCGAGCCGATCGCCGTGGTCAGCGCCGACCGGCGGGTGTCGCCGTAGCCGGTGGCCACGATCTCGTCGAGCTCGACCGGGTGGGGCCGGAGGGTGAAGTCCGCCGTGGTCATCTGGCCGGCGACCACCGTGGCTACCCGCTGCACCCCGGTGTACCCGACAAACCGGACCTGGACGGTCACGTTCCCGGGGTTGACCCCTTCGAGGGAGTAGCGCCCATCCTCGCCCGTCATGGTCGAGAGGCGGGTGCCCGAGATACTGACCGAGGCGCCCACCACGGGCTTGCTGGTAGAGGAATCCGTAACGGTGCCCTGCACGCCCTGCTGCGCGCGGACTGGCCGCGCACCGCCGAGCAGCAGCGCCACGGCGAGCAGCGCGCCAGGCACCAACCATGACCGCCAATGCCTCATGGGAGCAACCCTCCTGAGAAAGAAGCCTTCCTGGTGTTTCTGCTGAACGCTGGTTTGGAGCGGAGCGGCCGGACCCCGGTCGGCACCGGGGCCCGGCAAGGTCAGCGCGTCGTCGGCAACGTCGCGCGGCCGGTGGCAAGGTCGTAGCTGCTCCCCGAGGGAAGCAGGTGGACCTCGAGTCCCTTCGCGCCCAGCAGCGGCTGGGCCGGATCGGTCACGGTGCTGTGGCGGGCATCGAATACCAGCGCGGCGCTGGCGCCTTCGATCCGCCACGGCCCGGACGGTCCCACTTCGAGGGCGGTGCCCTCGTCGATTCCGATACCCACCAGCGAGGGCCGTTCGAGGACGACACTGAGCAGCCGGTTTTCCCGCTCGCGGCGGAGGAAGTGCTGGTCGATGATGGCGCCCGACAGGAACCCGAGTCCGGGTACCATTTCGATGAAATGCCGGCGCACGCCGTCGTACTCGTCGCCATAGTAGCCGAGGCTGTCGGGCCCGTACTGGTTGCCCGTCAGCATCGAGTCGCTCATGATCGCGGCCCCGGCCGACGTTCCGCCCAGCACCGCGCCATTCTGGTACAGCCGTTTGATCTCGGCCAGGACGGGCGACCCCAGCAGGATCCGGGTCAGGCGGATCTGGTCGCCGCCACAGAACCAGACTCCCGTTACGCCTTCCAGCTGGTGCAGCGTGCCGGTGTCCAGGGCCTGCGCCCGGTCGATCAGGAAGACGAACGAATTGCCACCCAGCGAATCGAGCTGGGCCTTCTTCTCATCGCCGGTGGCCTGGGCTTCCTCGCTTGCCATCGGAATGACGGCGATCCGCGCATGACCCGCCCCGCCGGCCAGCTCCACAAACCGCTTTGGCAGCTCCGGTGGGGCGGACCCACCCCCCACGATGAGGAGTGTGCCCTTGGCGCCGGGCGCGGCGGGCGCAGCGGCGGAAGCGCACGCCGCAAGGATGAGAGCAACAGTGACGCAAGCCGGGACGGAGCCGCACCGGATGATCCGCATGAAGCTCAACGAGTCCTGGTCGAAGAAAGTTCAAAGGCCGAGCGGCCCACGGCGGAGCCGGCCCAGCCGAGCCGCCGCGAGGCCTCTTCCGCCGCCTTCATCAGCGGGCCGACGAGCTGCTTCACCCGCTCGGCGCTGAGGCGGCTGGCCGGGCCGGCGAGACTCAGTCCGGCCACGACTTCGCCCCGGATGTCCCGCACCGGTGCGCCCATCGCGACGAAGTTGGGTTCCAGCTCCTCGATCGCCGTGGCGTAGCCGCGCCGGGTGACCCGGGCCAGCTCCTCGTCCAGCCGCTTGAGCGACGTGATCGTCCGCGGGGTCAGCTCGAGCAGCCGCGCCCGCCCGGCGAACTGTCGCCGCCAAAGGTCGCCTTCGCGCTCACGGAGCCCCGCGAGGATCACCTTGCCGGTGGAAGCGGCATGCGCGGGCCACCGGGTGCCCACGTCGGGCGCAACACTCACCCGGTGCCGCCCCTGGATCCCGGCCAGGACCAGGATCTGGTCCCCCACCAGCACTTCGAGACTCGCCGTTTCGCCGGTGGAGTGGGCCAGCTGGTCGAGCAGCGGGAGCACGGCCTCGGTCAGGCCGTGGCTCCGCTGGGCGCGCGCGCCCAGCTCCATCGCCCCCGGGCCCAGCCGGTAACCGCCGCCCGGCACCGTACGCTCGACCATCCCCTCGCGCTCCAGCACGCCAAGCAGCCGGAGGGCCGTGGGCTTGGCGAGGCCCAGAGAGCGGGACAGGTCGGCCAGGGTCCAGACCCGGCGGAGATCGGAAAAGGCCTGCAGGATGGCGAAGGCGCGTTCCACTGCCTGGGTGCCGCTGGGCGCCCGGAGGGCCGCGGCCGTGGAATGGCGTTTCACCATGTGGACTATACTTCCTCCACCCCGGCGAATGTCAAGGGGCGAGCCGCGACCGGTACTGGCGGCACCGGCCCCTCACCCCCAACTTCTCCGCCATGCGCACCGATTTCGACGGCATCGTGCTCGGACTCGGCGGTCTGGGCAGCGCGGCCGCCTGCTGGCTGTCCCGCCGCGCGGGACGCGACGTGCTGGGGCTGGAACAGTTCGAACTGGGGCATGTCCGCGGCGAGAGCCAGGACCACAGCCGCATCATTCGGCTTTCCTACCACACGCCCGGGTACGTCCGGCTGGCCAAGCGGGCCTACGAGTCCTGGGCGATGGTCGAGGCGGACGCGGGCGAGCCCTGTGTGCTCAAGACCGGCGGGCTGGACTTCGCCCCGCGCAAGAGCGCCATCCCGCTCGACAGCTACATGCAGAGTCTCACGGCGGAACGGGTGCCCTTCGAGCACCTCGACGCCCCCGAGATCCGCCGGCGCTGGCCCCAGTTCCGCGTGAGCGACGACATCCACGGGCTCTTCCAGGCCGAGAGCGGCATCGCCATGGCGGCGCGGGCCAACGCCGTGCACCAGCGGCTGGCGCGCGAGCACGGCGCGACCCTGAGAGACAATGCTCCCGTCGAAGCCATCCGCCCGGTCGGGGGCGAGTATGAGGTGATCGCCGGGGGCACGGCGTACCGCTGCCGCAAGCTGGTCATCGCGGCCGGACCCTGGTCCAACCGGGTGCTCGACTGCTTCGGCCTGGAGCTCCCCCTGGAAGTGACCCAGGAGCAGGTCAGCTACTTCCAGTCGCCCCGCCTCCGCGACTTTGCACCCGATCGTTTCCCGGTGTGGATCTGGATGGACGACCCCTGCTACTACGGTTTTCCCGTCTTTGGCGAGGCGGCCACCAAGATCGCGCAGGACGCGGGGGGCAAGGCGGTGACCGCGCACAGCAGGAGTTTCGAGCCCGACGCGGACAATTTCGATCGCGTCGTCCGCTGGGCCGAACGGTACCTCCCGACCGCGCTCGGGCCGCTGCTGTACACCAAGACTTGCCTGTACACCCTGACACCCGACCGCGATTTCGTGATCGACCGCATTCCGGGGCATGACAACGTCGTCATCGCCATCGGCGCGGGCCACGCGTTCAAGTTCGCCTCGGTGATCGGGCGCATCCTCTCCGAGCTGGCGCTGGATGGAACCACGCCGTCGGACCTGAGCGCCTTTTCGCTGGAGCGGCCGATCCTGCGGGAGAAGAATCCGGCGAAGAGCTATATGGTCTAGGGCGGGCAGGCGGGCAGGCGGGCAGGCGGGCAGGCGGGCCGGACCACCGGTAGCAAGTGAGAGGTGAGAGGTGAAAGGTGAAAGGGACTAGATTTCACCTGCCGTCCTGCCAACTTGCCGCCTTGTCATTCAGACGAATAATGGATTGGAGGCCCTGTGAATTCCGCGTGTAAGGCCACCCTCTTCGCCGTGACACTCCCGGCGCTCCTCGCCGCCCAGGCCGCGCCGCCACCCTCCGCTGATGTGCAGATCGCCGGTGCGGTGTCTCCGGCGCCCGATTCGCTCAAGGCCGGCGCCACGGTGCTGGGCTACGATGCCGGCGGCCAGCTGGTGCCCCTGCGCCACGGCACCAACAACCTCATTTGCCTGGCCGACAATCCGGCCTCGAAGGACTTCCACCCCGCCTGCTATCAGAAGGAACTCGAGCCCTTCATGGCCCGGGGACGCGCGCTGAGAGCCCAGGGGCTGAAGCGGGCCGCCATCGACTCGGTGCGCTTTGCCGAGATCATGTCGGGGGCGCTGCGCATGCCGCAGCGGCCCACCACCCTGTACGAGTTCTACGGCAAGAAGGAGAACTTCGACTCCACCACCGGCAAGGTGGCCGGCGCCAGTGCGGTGTACGTCGTCTATACGCCCTATGCCACGGAGGAGTCGAGCGGCCTGTCGACGATCCCGCTCGCGGGCGGCCCCTGGCTCATGTATCCGGGGAAGCCGTGGGCGCACATCATGATCGTGCCGGAGAAGCCCAAGGCGGCCGGCGCGCAGTGAACGAGCCGGTATTCGAGATCGCGGAGCAGCTGGCCCGGGCGGAGACGCTGCCGGCCCGGGCCTACACCGATCCGGCGGTGCTGCCGCTGGAACAGGAGCGGATCTTCCGCCGCACCTGGCAGTTTGCCTGTCCGCTCGACCAGCTCCGCCTTGCCGGCAACTACGTCGCGCTCGAGATCCTCGGCACGCCGGTCGTACTCACCCGTGACGAACAGGGAACGCTCCGGGCGTTCTACAATGTCTGCCGCCATCGCGCCGGGGTGGTGGCCCGCGGCGCAGGCAACCGCAAATCGCTGCAATGCGCCTATCACGGCTGGCTCTACGGCCTCGATGGCTGTCTCAGGAACACCCCGGAGTTCGACGGCGTCGAAGGATTCCGCAAGGAGGATTTCGGGCTGATCCCGATCCGGGTGGAAACGTGGGGTCCGTTCGCCTTCATCAACCTCGACGCCTCCGCCCCCCCGCTCGCCGAGTTCATGGGAGCGATTCCTGCGGAAACCGCCAGGTTCGATTTCAGCGGCATGAAACGGGTGGAGCGGCGGGACTACGAGGTGCGGGCCAACTGGAAGGTCTACATCGACAACTATCTCGAGGGGTATCACGTTCCGATCGCACACCCCGGCCTCTACCGCGAGCTCGACTACGAGCGCTACCGGGTGGACACTTTCCACTACTACTCGAAACAGTTCGCGCCCATCCGTCCCGTCCGTCCGGAAGATTCCACCTCCCGCGTGTTCCGCACCATGGCGGGGGACGATGAGGCGTTCTACTACTGGATCTTCCCCAACTTCATGCTCAACATCTACCAGGGCAGCCTGCAGCTGAACCACGTCATTCCCCTGGCCTTCGACCCGACACTCACCGTCTTCGAGTGGTACTTTGCCGAACCCGGGACGCCCGAGAGCTGGAACGGGCTGCAGGACTCGATCGCCTTCAGCGACCAGGTGCAGCGCGAGGACATCGAGCTCTGCCACGACGTCTGGGCCAATCTGAATACCGGGGTGTACGACCGCGGACGCTTCTCGGTCAAGCGCGAGAATGGCGTGCACCACTTCCAGCGGCTGTACACCGAATTCCTGTCCGCCCGCTAACCCGCTCCCGGAGACCACCATGCTCCGCCGCGACTTCCTCCAGGCCGGCACCCTGGCCGGCCTCGGCCTGCAGCAGCAGTTCCGGCATCACCCTCCCGCCGTCGAGGGACCGGCGCCCCTGGCGCCCGCGCTGCCGCAGGAGGAGGCGACGATCGCCGATCTGCAGTCCGGGATGGAGGCGGGCCGCTTCAGCAGCCGGGACCTGACCAAGGCCTACCTCGACCGGATCGCCAAGCTGGACCAGGCGGGGCCGGCACTCAATGCGGTAATCGAGCGCAATCCCGACGCCGAAAAGATTGCGGCCGCGCTGGACGAGGAGCGGAAGGCGCATGGCGCGCGCGGGCCACTGCACGGCATCCCGGTCCTGGTGAAGGACAACTGCGACAGCGGCGACCGGATGCTGACGACCGCGGGGTCACTGGCGCTGGCCTCGACACCCGCGCCGAGGGACAGCACCGTCGTTGCCAGGCTGCGGAGCGCCGGCGCGGTCCTGCTGGGCAAGACCAACCTGAGCGAGTGGGCCAACTTCCGGGGCAACCGCTCGATCAGCGGCTGGAGCGGCCGCGGCGGCCAGACGAAGAATCCCTACGTCCTCGATCGGAACCCGTGCGGTTCCTCGAGCGGCACCGGTGCCGCGATCGCCGCCAATCTCGCGGTGATCGGGATCGGCACCGAGACCGACGGATCCATTACCTGTCCCTCGTCCTTCTGCGGCCTCGCGGGTCTCAAGCCGACGGTGGGACTGGTGAGCCGCACCGGCATCATTCCGATTTCGGCGACCCAGGATACGGCGGGGCCGATGACGCGAACCATGGCCGACCTGGCCACCATGCTGAGCGCGATTGCCGGACCCGACGTGAAGGATGCCGCCACGGGCCCGGCGGGAAAGCATGCGCTGGCCGACTACCGCAGCGCGCTCAATCCTGACGCGCTCAAAGGCGCCCGCCTTGGCGTGGTGCGGACGTATTTCGGCTTCCACCCTGCGGTGGATGCGCTCGCCGAGGACGTGCTCAAGCTGCTGCGCGAGCGGGGAGCGGTGCTGGTCGACCCGGTCAAGCCGCCGGCCGACAGCACATTCGGCGACGCCGAATACCAGGTGCTGCTGTACGAATTCAAGGACGGCATCAACAAGTACCTGGCCAGCCGCGGGCCGGGCTTCGGGATGCGGAAGCTGGAGGACCTGATCGCGTTCAACAGCGCCAACCGCGACAAGGAGCTGCACTGGTTCGGGCAGGAAACCTTCGAGGAGGCGGTGAAGAAGGGACCGCTCACCTCGCCCAAGTACCTCAAGGCCCGCGAGCACTGCCGCAAACTGGCCCGGGTGCAGGGAATCGACACCCTGATGACGACGCACAAGCTGGATGCGCTGGTTTCCCCCACGGCGCAGCCGGCCTTCACCACCGACTGGCTCAACGGCGACCATTTCGGCGGCTCCTCGACCACGCTGGCCGCGGTGGCGCAGTGCCCGCACCTGACCGTGCCGATGGGCTGGATCGAAGGGTTGCCGGTCGGGTTCTCGTTCTACGGCCGGGCGTGGTCCGAGGCGAAGCTGATCGGCTACGGCTACGCCTTTGAGCAGGCCAGCCGGATGCGGCGGCCGCCCACCTTTCTCCCTTCGCTCGAGACGCCGCGATGAATCGCCGCTGCATGCAATCCCTGCTGTTCGCCGGCGCGGTCCTGCTGCCGGCGCCCGCCTTAGCCCAGGCGGCGCCGGCACCGTTCGATTACGCGAAGCTGGGCGAGGAAGCGACCAGCCGGCTGCAGCAGTACCTCCGGATCGACACCAGCAATCCGCCGGGGAACGAGCTCGCCACCGCCCGCTTCCTGCATGACTGGCTCGCGAAGGAAGGCATCGAGAGCCAGATCCTCGATACACTCGAGCTGCCGGCGGGAAGGGCCAATCTCTACGCGCGTCTGCGCGGGGACGGGTCGAAAAAGGCGATCGCGCTGGTCCACCACATGGATGTGGTACCGGTCTCGAAGGAGTACTGGTCGGTGGACGCCTTTGCCGGCACCATCAAGGATGGCTTTCTCTACGGCCGCGGCACCATCGACATGAAGAGCCAGGGCATCGTCCAGGTCATGGCGCTCATCGCGCTCAAGCGCGCAGGGGTGCCGCTGCACCGGGACATCGTGCTCATCGCCAACGCCGACGAGGAAGACGCCGGCCTCGGCTCGCGGACGTTCATCGCGCGGCACCCGGACCTGCTCAAGGACGTGGAGTACTCGCTGACGGAAGGCGACGAGAACCGGTTCGAGAACGGCCAGCTCAAGTGGTGGGCCATCGAGGTGGGAGAGAAGCGCACCTACTGGCAGCGGCTGACCGTCAACGGCCCGTCGTCCCACGGCTCGCAGCCGGTGGCGGGGATGGCCGTGCCCAAGCTGGCCCGGGCGGTGGTGCGCCTTTCCGAATGGCAGACGCCGCTCCACCTCACACCTGGCGTGGCCGGGTACTTCAAGGCGCAATCCCGCCTCTATCAGGGCGAGCAGCGCCGCTGGCTGGCCGACCCCGCCGCCGCCCTCAAGGATCCGCGCGGCCGGGCCTGGCTGCTGTCGGATCCGGCGCGCAATGCCCTGCTCCGCAACACCGCGACGCCGACCGTGCTGAGCGGTTCCACCAAGGTCAATACCATCGGACCCGTCGCGACCGCGGAGGTGGATGTCCGCCTCCTGCCCGGGCAGGACACCGCGGCCATGCGGAGGGCCATGATCCGCGTGATCGACGACACGTCGGTACATTTGACGACCATTGGTGACGTCCCTCCGAACTACGACGCGCCGGTCGGCACCGACCTGTACCAGGCCCTGAGCCGTACCATGAATCAGCTGCGGCCCGGTGCGCCGATCGCGTCGGTGGTGGACGCCGGAGCCAGCGACAAACCGTACTACGCCCAAGCCGGTATCATCAGCTACGGAGTGATGCCGTTCCTGTTCGAGCACTCGGACTACGAGAGCGGGGTCCACGGCAACGATGAACGGATCTCGGTCGAGAACGTCGGGTTCGGAGTGCGATTCTATCTCAACACGTTGATTGAGGCGCAATGACGGTTCCGTCGACATCTGCTTTCGTCTCAGGGCTTCTCGCAGTCCTGTTCGCCAGCAGCAACGCAGGGCCGGCGGAAACTGTCGGGCGTACTCCGCGGATCCTGGGACAGGGAACAGGGGAAAGGGGACTCGCCGTTCAGGCAGACCGACTCACTGCGCAGGAGAGCGGCACCACCGCGCTCCTCCAGGCCATCAGCGTCGTCGACGACAAGGTGGTGTGGGTGAGCGGGCATGCCGGGACCTGGGCCCGGACCGTCGATGGCGGAAAAACCTGGACGCCCGGCAGAGTCCCGGGCGCCGATACGCTGCAATTCCGTGACGTGCAGGCCTTCAGCGCCGACGAGGCCTTCCTGATGGCGGCCGGACCGGACGAGATGTCCCGGGTCTATCACACCGCGGACGGTGGGAAGAACTGGACGCTGCAGCTGCAGAACCGGATCCCGAAGGCCTTCTACGACTGCTTCGCCTTCTGGGACCGGACCCACGGGGTCCTGCTCAGCGACCAGGTGGACGGACGCACGGTGATGCTGGAAACCACCGATGGCGAGACATGGTCACAGCTCGCGCCGACGCGGATCCCCTCTCCGGCCGGCACCGAGGGCGGGTTTGCCGCCAGCGGCACCTGCCTGATCACGCTTGGGAGCAGGCTCGGCTGGGTGGCCACTGGTGCCGGCACCGCGGCACGCGTGTTTCTCACTACCGACCGCGGCAACCAGTGGACCCCGGTGACCACACCCATCGCCGCCGGGGCCAGCGCGGGTCTCACCACGGTTGCCTTCCGCGATGAACGCCATGGCACCGTGCTGGGTGGCGATGTGGCCAAGAACGACGACACGACCAGCATGAACGTCGCCATCACCGGGGACGGCGGCCGGACCTGGAAGACCGCCGGCCGAGTGCCGTTCCCCGGCGCGGTTTTCGGCTCGGCGTACGTGACGGAACTCAGGCCGGCAGTCCTTGTCGCGGTGGGTCCCGGCGGCATGGCGCGCAGTGAGGACGACGGTCGGCACTGGTTGCGGATCGACACCCTCGCCTACTGGAGTGTCGGGTTCGGCAGGGGTACCACCGGCTGGGCCGTGGGTCCGAAGGGGCGGATCACCAGGATCGATCTGGCGCGTTAGGCGGTTCGAGGCGAGCGGAGGAAGCGGCGCATGGAGAAACGGCCGGTCGTGATCGCGGTAGCCATCACCGGGTCCTTGCCGCGCAAGAAGGACAATCCCGCGGTACCGGTGACCCCCGCCGAACAGATCGTTTCGTCCCGCGAGGCGTACGCCGCCGGGGCCTCGCTGGTGCACATTCACGTCCGCAATCCGGATGAAACGCCCTCGTCTTCGCCCGAGCTGTTCGGGCAGGTGCAGGAAGGCCTGCGCGGGGCCTGCCCCGGGATGATCATCCAGTTTTCGACCGGCGGCCGGGGCCGGGACCAGGCCCTGCGGGGCAGCTCGCTCCACCTCCGCCCCGACATGGGTTCGCTCTCCACCGGATCGGTCAATTTCCCGGCCATCATCTACGAGAATGCGCCGGCGCTGGTGGACGATCTGGCCACCCGGATGCGCGAGTTCGGCATCCGCCCCGAAATCGAAGTGTTCGACCTCTCGCACATCTATGCCGCGTGTCGGCTCGTCGACGCGGGCCTGATCGACGACCATCCCCACGTCCAGTTCGTGCTCGGCGTGAAGAACGCCCTGCCCGCCGAAGAGCGGGTGCTCGAAGTGCTGCACAGCGAGCTGCGGCGGGTGCTGCCGCGCGCCACCTGGACCGCCGCCGGCATCGGCCGCCATCAGCTCGAGGTCATGGAATGGGCGCTGGCGCGCAATGCCGACGGCGTGCGAACGGGCCTCGAGGACAACATCCGGATCACGAAGGAACGGCTGGCGCGGAACAACGCCGAGCTGGTCGAGCGTGCCGTCGAGCTGATCGCGCGCTACCAGCGACGCCCCGCGACTCCGGCCGAGGCCCGTCGAATGCTCCATCTGACAGATTGAAGGGAGACAGGAGACGGGAGACGGGAGAGGGGAGAGGGGAGAGGGGAGAGGGGAGAGGGGAGAACGAAAACGCTCGTGAGGCCTCGAGGACAGGGGACAGGGGACTGGGGACCAGTTACTAGGAACCCTCAGGCCGCAGCACCCGTATGGATTCGCCTCTTCCCAGACCCGACGTATCCGGTGAGGGCCAGATGACCGACCGCTCCGACGCCGACTTGCTCTTTCTCCGCCTGCAGCGCGCGCTGGTGGGGCGCTACTCCCTCGAGCGGGAAGTCGGCCGCGGCGGGATG
>DATEHG010000044.1:0-2830 GCA_035279705.1 Gemmatimonadales bacterium | reverse complement strand
GTGTTGGCCGCGGCGAGATACTGGTTCGAGGCGTCGGTGAGCACGTTCATGGCGTCGCCATAGCGCTCACGGCTGGCCATGGTCACGGCGTTGGCGAGCGTAACATCTCCCCCGGACAGTTCCACCTGGGTAGCCCCCACCTGCAGCGCATTCGCCCGCACCAGCTCGATGCGCTTGCGCATTTCATCGTAGGCTGACTTGTCCTTGGCGAGTTGCGCCCCACTGGGCGCCGGCTGGCGGATATTCGGCGTCGCGGCCGGCGCGGCGGAAGAGGGCTGCTCGTGGATCCGGGCGGAGCCGTCTTCCTTCGTGCCAACAGGTGTCTCGCTGGCCGGGGCCTGGGTCTGCGCGCCGGCGTCGGGGGTCGGCGGAGCCGGCGACTGCTGCACCGGCGGCGAAGGGTCGGTTCCCGCCGGCTGCCCGGTCGTGATGCTGCTGACCGGCGCCTGCTCGACGGGAGCCGGCTTCTGCCACGGCTTCAGCACGAAGAGGGCGGCAAGGACGGCGACCAGGGCCACCCCTCCACCAATCAGCGCCCCTTTGCCGACTCCCGACGAGGGCGCCGGAACGGTCTGGGGCCGGATGCCCCGGGGGGTCACGGCGGTCGGCGCGCCGGAGGCAGCGGTGGCAGGGTTCGGCACCGTGACACCGGGACGCGACCGGCTTCCCGGAATGGGCGAGAGCGGCACACTCATCTTGCCGATCAGGGCCTGGGTCTTGGCCGCCCCTTCCTTGGCCAGCGACACCAGCTGGGTGCGGGTCGGGTCATCGTGCGTGAGGGCCTGGGCACCAACGGCCGCCACCGCATCGTCCACGGTCGGCCAGCGCCTGGCCGGGTCCTTTTCCAGCATCTGCATGATGACCGTCTGCAGCTCGACCGGGCAGTCGGGCCGGAGTGGCGGAATCGGCGGCGGGGCCTCGTTGAAGTGGCCGTACATGATGGTCATCATCGAGCCGCCGGTGAACGGGGGCCGGCCCGTGATCATCTCGTACCCTACCACACCCAGCGAATACTGGTCCGACGCGCCGGTCACGTCCTGCGCCATGCACTGCTCGGGGCTCATGTAGGTGGGCGTGCCCACCGTCATGCCGGTCATCGTGAGGCCCTGCGTCTCCGACACCTTGGCAATGCCGAAGTCAGTCACCACCGCCCAACCCTCATCGTCGATCATGATGTTGGCGGGCTTGATGTCCCGGTGCACGATGCCGCGGCGGTGGGCATAGCCGAACGCACTGCCGGCCTGCGCCATGATCGCCTTGACCATCGGAATCGGCAGCGGGCCGACCTCCTTGATGATCGAGTCGAGCGGCCGTCCCTGCACGAACTTCATGACGAAGTAGAGCAGGTGGTCGCTCTCCCGCACCGCATAGACCGGGATGATGTTGGGATGACTGAGCGAGGCGGCGGTCCGGGCCTCGCGCTTGAAGCGTTCGATCATGCCATCGCCGTGGACCAGCGCGGGGGACATGACCTTGATGGCCACCTTGCGGTCGAGGGCGATTTCGTGGGCCAGGTAGACCGTGGCCATGCCGCCGCGGCCGAGCTCGCCCAGGACCTCGTATTCGCCCAGGGTGGCGTGGCGCAGATGGGCCAGCAGCTCCTGCTGCTGGGACTCGGCCCCCCGCATGAGTCCGGTGGGCGTGGCCATCTGCTCGGTGGCCAGCGAGGCCTGCACCCCCGAGACGTCGTTGCCACAGATGGCACAATAGTGCACCCCCGATGCGACTTCACTGCCGCAGCGGGAGCACGTCAGGGTGCCCTGGGAAGGCGCTGGAGTCACGAAGGGGTTCCAGACATGGTATCCCGGTCAATGCTAACATCATGCCGCCCAAGGGGGTAGGAGGGCATGAGGGGCCAAATTACTGATTGCCAAGGGCTTCAGCTATACTGGTCAATCGGAAATCTTCGGGGGAGCCCGACGGCCCTCGCGAACCTCCCGCAAGCCGGGGCGGATTGCCTGCCCCCTCCGGCCCCCTCCCCCTCCCGTTTGCCGGTCCGATTTGGGAGCCACACTCTTTGGGAGCCGGGAGGGGGAACCCGTGGAGTTTTGCCCGATTCCCGTCACCACCATCGATGGCACCCAGGGGACGCTGGAGTCCTGGCGGGGCCAGGTGCTGATGATCGTCAACGTCGCCAGCCAGTGCCGCTTCACCTCCCAGTACACGGTTCTCGAACTGCTCTACCGGCGCCACCGCCCGGGCGGCTTTACCGTGCTCGGGTTCCCCTGCAACCAGTTCGCCAGCCAGGAACCCGGCTCCGACGCCGAGATCCTCGGCTTCTGCCTCCGGGAATTCGACATTTCGTTTCCGCTGTTCTCGAAGATCGAGGTGAATGGTCCCCAGGCCCATCCGCTGTACCATCTGCTCAAAGGCAGCACTCCCAGCAGCGCCGAATCGGATGAGATCGAATGGAACTTCACCAGGTTCCTGGTGGGGCGGGACGGGCGTGTCATGCAGCGCTATCCTCCGAAATGTCCACCGCAGGATGTCGAAGCCGATATTGTCAGGGCCCTAGGTGGGGCCTTCCGCCAGCTCGCCTCAGTCTGACGGCCGCCGCGGAGGCTTTTCCGGCCTCGGTGGTGCCGCTAGCTTCGGGTCCGGGCGCGGTGGCAGAGTGGTTGAATGCAGCGGTCTTGAAATACGGTCCGCGCTTTCGCAGCTGTTTGCGAAGTCTTGCGACTAGTTGCACTTAAGGCCTCAGGGACACGCTACCGATTTGCGATCCTTGAGGCCTTTTTGCATCCTTTTGCAGGCAAACCTTCCCAAAACCTTCCCAAGCCACTCCGTAGCAGCGGCCAGGAGAGCGTCTTGACCGAAGAGGCCTTCGACC
>DATEHG010000043.1:0-4651 GCA_035279705.1 Gemmatimonadales bacterium | reverse complement strand
GACAGCAGCGCGTATCCGCGGTAGAGTGAGGTCGCGGTCACCGAATCGCCCACGGACGCGGCCAGGCTGTCGCTCCATCCCGCGACGACCATCAGGCGGCGGGCCTCGTCGGCGCTGTAGGCGGCCCCGGTGCCGAGGCCGATGAGCCAGCCGTAAACCGCCTTCACGGCGAATTCGCCGGAGAGCACGGTCCGGCGCTCGAGCTTGCGCAGAAAGCCGTGGCCGAAGAAGGGCACATCCCGCCACAGGTGCCAGAATGCCCGCGCAAAGCTGAACTCGTACCATCCCGCCTGGTTGATCAGCGCCACGTAACGCCGGTTCACCCTGGCCGCGTACACCTCCTCCTCCGTCGGCGCTTCGGGACCGAGCCATTCGAACAGACGCCCCACGGTGGTTTCGTACAGCCCCTTGAGTCCGTACTCCGCCGCGGTCGAAAGCCCGATCACCCAGAGCATCAGGTGGGTACCGAACGCCGTCGAATACGCCGGGCGGGCCCCCTGGCGCGCGCCGAGGTAGGAGCGCCAGAAGGTGCCGACGGACTTGAGGTAGGGAAAGGCGCTGGGGCGTTTGCCGGCGGTGAGCCAGTCGGCGTAGGCCTCGCTGGAGTAGACCAGGTCCCACTCGGGATGGGTGTACCAGGCGTCCGCCTGGTCACGGGCCCAGCCCCTGGTGCTATCGAGCGCGATCTGCACTTCGCCGGGGAGGGCGGCGGGCATCCGCGCTCCGCTGACCGGCGGCATTGAGCCATCGGCAGCTGGAGCGTACAGGTCCCACAGCACGTTGGTGAACTTCGTCGTGGGGTCCACCCGGCGCTTGAGTTCCAGCAGCTTTCCGGCTCCCGGGTAGGCGCGGAGGAACTGGTCCCGGGTGGCTACGGGCTGGTAGGGGAGGTAGTAGCGGCCGCCCGAGGCGATCGTCGCGTCGATCAGCTCCCGGGTCCAGCGCGCCACTTCCCGGCGATCCTCCGGACCGGTTCCCTGGCGGTAGTACACGACGAAGGCAAACGTCTCCGTTGGTGCCCACGCCAGCATCGTTCCCGGGTCGGGGAGGGCGTGGCGGATCGAGACGTTGAGCACATCGGCGTGATGCCGGTCGAAGATGGCCTTCATCCGCGGCACGAACACGCCGAAGCTGTCCACCGGGACGAAGTATTCCTGCAGCACGTAGGTCCGCCGCGAGCGCGACGAGGGTTCGAGCTCGCTCACGTCATAACTGGCCTCGTAGTTCCGCCAGGTCACCGGGTGCCCCCGGAATTCCCAGGGATCGAGGATGTGTTCGCGGAACCAGAGTCCCAGGTGGCCGCTCGCCATGATGGCGTAGGCGGTGCGGTGCGTCCACGAGGCCTGGTCGGCGGGCTGGATCCGGGTGGAGATGGTGAGCGGCAGCTCGGTGCTGCGGTAGGACACGGCGTGCACCCGGGTGTAGTCCGGCGGGTACAGGTCGCCGTTGTGGAAGATCACGTTCCGGTCGTCCCGGACATGGGCGCGGAACCAGGTCAGGTAGTCCGCCAGGGCGACGGTCGAATCCTCGCGGCGCACATGGGTGTTCGCCGCGAGGTCGAGCGTGACGTCGGCGATCACGCCGAGCGCGCCGTAGCCGCCGATCGCGCCGTAGAACATCTCCGCGTTCTGGGTCGGCGAGGCGGCAATGACCCTGCCGTCCGCCAGCACCAGCGTGATGGCGCGCACGGAGCGCACCAGCGGCCCCTCGCCGATGTAGCGGCCGTGGGCGTTGACCGACAGGGCGCCGCCCACGGTGAAGTTGTCATAGGTCTGCATGATCTTGACCGACAGCCCGGCGCTGTCGATCGCCTCCTGCAGTTCACGCCAGCGGGTGCCGGACCGCACCGTGACGGTCGCGGCGCGGGGGTCGAACGCCACCACGCCCCGGTACTCCCGCATGTCCAGCTGCAGTCCGTCCGGCGTCGCCGTCTGGCCGCCCATGCTGTAGCGCCCGCCGCCGATCGAGATCGGGCCTGGACTCGACGCCAGGGCCGCGCTGATTTCCTCGACCGTCTTCGGCCGCACGACGCGGTTCATGACGACCGGGTAGAGCTGGGTGATCTCCTGGATGCGGGCGCTGGAGTCGGGGCGGGCCGCGACCGGCACCGAAGGCGCCTGCAGCAGCCCCGCCACGCTGACGATGACACTGAAGAGGAGGACGGCGACGAGCAGGAGGGTACCGCGACGCAGCCAGCGGCGGATGAAGCCACGGCGTGGCGTGGCAGTAGTAGATTGCGCGTCAGTTGCCGGAGACTTCTTCCTGCCCAGGAGCCCGAGCCATGACATCGGACAAGACCTTGCGTTGGAGTGCCTTCGGTTTCGGAATCTTCTTCGTGATCGTCGTTGCCCTGGGGTACATCCCGGCGCTCAATGGCGGGATGGATCATGTCGCGATGCAGTCCAACGGCGAACACTCGATGATGGGCCTCTACATGATCGGCCCCGCCGACGACGTGACGCACGGCCTTTCGGCGCTCTTCTTCCTGCTCGCCGCCGGGGTGTCAGGGGCCTGGTCCCGCCTGGCCCTCACGGCATTCGGCTGGTACTACGCCTTCGACGCCTGCATCTATCTCGTCACCGGCTTCATCCGGGGCGACGCGGTACTCCACACCGTCGGCCTCAACATGCCGCACGTGGTGATCAGCACGGTCATGCTGTGGCTGGCCTATCGGGGGCTGAACTCTCTAAAGGTATGAGATTGATCGGGTGCCGTAAGCCATAAGCGGATCATGCCCCGACCCCGCAAACTGCTCCTCATTGTTCTCATCGCGCCGCTGGTGCTGCTCACGGCATCGCTGACGGCATTTCGTGTTGCCTCCGCGTGGCGCGAGTCCCGCACCGGGGCGGAGGCCGCGCCGGCGACCGGTCATTTCATCTCCGCGGCGGGATTGCAGATCTTCATCCAGGAGTCCGGTCCGTCGAACGGGCCCGCGGTATTCCTCGTCCACGGTACCGGGGCGTGGAGCGACATCTGGCAGGAGACGATGGCGGCCCTCGCGGGTGCAGGATACCACGCCATTGCGATCGACCTTCCCCCCTTCGGCTTCTCGGAGCGGCCCAGCCCCGCCTCCTATTCCGACTCGGCCCAGGCGGCCCGGATCAACGCCGTGCTCGATGCGTTGAACCTCGAGAGCGTCACTCTGGTGGGGCACTCCATTGGCGCCCGCCCCACCGTGGAAGCGGCGCTCGCGCGGCCCGGCCGGTTCCGGCTGCTGGTGCTGGTGGATGCGGCGCTGGACCCGAAGGAGGTGCCGGACCAGGGTCGTCCTGGAATCCTGGCGCGGGCGGTGCTGTCACCCCGGTGGGTCCGGACACCCCTGGTGGCGGCCACGGCGACCAATCCGCTGCTCACCCGCAGGCTCTACCAGAAGCTGATCTTCGATCCCGCGGATGCCACCGATGCCCAGGTGGCTATGGTGCAGCGACAATTCCAGGTCCGGGGCACCACCGCGGCGGTTGGTGACTGGATTGCCGAGATCGCGCTGGGCACCAGCCCCGCGCGCAACCAGCGCCGTTCGAGCTACGCGGTGCTCACCATGCCTTCGTGCCTCATCTGGGGGCGGGAGGACTCCGTCACTCCACTTCCACGCGGACAAGCGCTGGCGGAGCTCCTGCCTCACGCCACTCTGGCTGTACTTGAAAAGACGGGCCACATTCCGGCGGTGGAAGATGCGCCGGCATTCAACACCGCGCTGCTGGGTTTTCTCGCCAGCCACCAGCCCGAATCACTGACGGGGCAAGCTGGCCTGCAACCTTGATCCGGATTCATTCGTCTGGGATGCCCATGGACCGCCGCCGCCAGCTTCCGCACCCACCGTCAGGTCTGCTCGGTCCCGCCGTGGAGGTGGCCTCGCTGGTTTCCCTCATGCTCGGGATCACCTGTCTGCTCATGCTGGGGGCGATGGTGTGGGTCGCCACCCCGGAGTCGATCAGGCTCCTTCCGCTCTCTTCGGGGACCTCGTTCGTGCGAGGCGGCCAGGCCTTGGTGGACGCGGCGCCATCGGCGGCCCGTGAATTCCTTTCGGCGCTCGAATTGATCGCCGTCGGCGCAGCGGGCCTGTTGCTGGTCTGCCGGTCGCGTCAGCGACCTGGCGAGGCACAGAAGTAATGTTCCAGAAGAGGAGTTGAAGGAACAAGGGAACCAGCCATCTTCCGTGCAGCCCCCCTGCCCCCCTGCTCATGAACTTCGACCTCACCCGCTCCATCCAGGTCCTCGCCCGAACGCCTGCGACCCTCCAGTCACTGCTGGGCGGGCTGCCGGAGAGCTGGACCTCTCCCAACGAAGGACCCGAGACCTTCTCGCCTTTCGATGTGGTGGGACACCTGATCGACGGGGAGGAGACCGACTGGATGCCGCGGGCGCGGCTCATCCTCGAGGGCAATCCCGAGCGGACGTTCATTCCGTACGACCGATTCCGTCACTACGAACGCAACAGGGGCAGGCCACTGGGCGATCTGCTCGGGGAATTCGCCGGCTTGCGCCAGCGGAATCTCGGGGAGCTCGAAGCCTGGAAGCTGACGTCCGCCCAGCTCGCCGCGACGGCCCGCCATCCGAGCCTGGGCCCGGTCACGCTGGGGCAACTGCTGTCGACCTGGGTCGTCCATGACCTGGGCCACATCGCGCAGGTGGCTCGCGTCATGGCCAAGCA